>NZ_JBYSYZ010000019.1:0-98364 GCF_058783925.1 Pseudomonas sp. FW305-70 | reverse complement strand
CGCGAAGGCGGCGTGTCAGTCGACATCAATGTTGAATGACACGCCGCCTTCGCGAGCAAGCCCGCTCCCACATGGGGTCTGTGTTTGTCAGAAGAGTTTCAGTGGCTCTTCATTGAGCGCGGCCAACTGCTCACGCAATGCCAGCACCTGATCCCCCCAATAACGCTCGGTGCCGAACCACGGAAAACTGCGGGGGAACGCCGGATCGTCCCAGCGACGGGCGAGCCAGGCGCTGTAGTGCAACAGACGCAGGGCGCGCAAGGGTTCGATCAGCGCCAGTTCACGCGGGTCGAAGTCGTGAAATTCGTTGTAGCCATCCATCAGTTCCGACAACTGGCTCAGGCAATCCTGGCGATCACCGGCGAGCATCATCCAGATGTCCTGTACCGCCGGGCCCATGCGGCAGTCGTCGAGGTCGACGATATGGAACATCTCGTCGCGGCACATCATGTTGCCGGGGTGGCAGTCACCGTGCATGCGGATGTTCTGGTGCGGCGTGTTGCTGTAGGCATCTTCCACACGCTTGAGCAGATCGCGGGCCACCGATTCGTAGGCCGGCAGCAGGCTGCGGGGGATGAAGTTGCCGTCGAGCAACGTGGCCAGCGAGTCATGACCGAAGTTTTTCACCGCCAGCGCTTCACGGTGCTCGAACGGCCGGGTCGAGCCGACCGCGTGCAGGCGTCCGAGCAACTGGCCCAGGCGATACAGTTGATCGAGGTTGCCCGGCTCCGGTGCGCGGCCGCCGCGGCGGGGGAACAGGGTAAAGCGGAAACCGTTGTGTTCGTGCAGGGTTTCACCGTTGTGAATCAACGGCGCCACAACCGGCACCTCGCAGTCGGCGAGTTCGGCGGTGAACTGGTGTTCTTCCAGAATCGCTTCGTTGCTCCAGCGTTGCGGCCGGTAGAATTTGGCGATCAGCGGCTCGGCGTCTTCGATGCCGACCTGATAAACGCGGTTCTCGTAGCTGTTGAGTGCCAGGATGCGCGCGTCGCTGAGAAAGCCGATGCTTTCGACGGCATCGAGCACGAGGTCTGGCGTAAGGGTTTCAAACGGGTGGGCCATGCTGACTCCTGCGCGCAGCAGGCTGCTGCGTCCGGCCAGGCATGGTAGCGCAGACGGCGCGGTTTTAGTGGTTGGGCTTGAGAAGTGTGGTGTCCGGGCTGACGCCTTCGCGGGCAAGCCCGCTCCCACAAGGACTACATGAATCCCTGTGGGAGCGGGCTTGCCCGCGAAGAGGCCGGATCAGGCGCCGACGATCCCGCCATCTTCACGCGAGATGGCCATCACCGATGAGCGCGGCTTGCCATTGGGCAGATGCTCGGGGAAGGTCGAGCCGCCGTTTTCACCCGGGTGCTGGATCCCGACAAACAGGGTTTTCTGGTCCGGCGAGAAGCTGATCCCCGTCACTTCACAACCTACCGGGCCAACCATGAAGCGGCGAATCTCGCCGGTCGCCGGATCAGCGCAGAGCATCTGGTTATTGCCCATGCCGGCAAAGTCACCGGTGTTGCTCACATCGCCGTCGGTCAGGATCCACAAGCGGCCGGCATTGTCGAAGCCCAAACCGTCCGGGCTGTTGAACATGTTCTGCGGCGTGATGTTCGACGAGCCGGCCTTTGGCGTCCCGGCATGTGCGGCCGGGTTGCCGGCCACCACAAACAGGTCCCAGGCAAAGGTGTGTGAGGCGTGATCGTCGCGCTCGGTGCGCCAGCGCAGGATCTGGCCGTAGACGTTCTTCTCCCGCGGGTTCGGTCCGCCCGCCGGTTGCCCGTCTTCGCCGCGCTTGGCGTTGTTGGTCAACGTGCAGTAGACATGGCCATCCTTGGGGCTGACCACGATCCATTCCGGGCGGTCCATGCGCGTGGCTTTCACCACACTGGCGGCGAGACGGGCGTGGATCAGCACCTCAGCCTGATCGGCAAAGCCGCTGCTGGCGTCGATACCGTTTTTGCCGTGGGTCAGTTCGATCCATTCACCCCGGCCCTTCGGGTGATCGGCGTTGCCGTCCCCTGCATCGAAACGCGCCACATAGAGGGTGCCGTGATCGAGAATGTCGCGGTTGGCCTTGGGGTTCTTGTGGTCGATCTTGTCGCGGCTGACGAATTTGTAGATGAACTCGCCGCGCTCATCGTCGCCCATGTACACCACGGCATGGCCATCGCCGGTTTCGGCCAGGGCGGCGTTTTCGTGTTTGAAGCGGCCCAGGGCAGTGCGTTTGACCGGCGTCGACTGTGGATCGAACGGATCGATTTCCACCACCCAGCCGTGACGGTTGAGCTCGTTGGGATTCTTGGCCAGGTCGAAGCGCTCGTCGTGTGGGTGCCAGTTGATCTCTTTGCTGGTCACCACCGCGCCGTAGCGTTTTTGCGCCGGGTCGAACTTCTGCTCGGCGTTGCTGCTGCCGAAGCAGTCGGTGAAGTTCTCTTCGCAGGTCAGATAGGTGCCCCACGGCGTCTTGCCGTTGGCGCAGTTCTGGAAGGTGCCAAGGACGTTCTTGCCGTGGGGATCGGCGCTGGTCTTCAGCAGTGCGTGACCGGCGGCCGGACCGCTCAGGCTGATCGGCGCATTGCCGTGAATCCGGCGGTTGTAGCGCGAGCCCTGGACGAATTGCCATTGACCGTTCTTGCGCTGCACTTCAATCACCGACACACCTTCGCAGGCCAGCGCCTTGCGCACGTCCTCCGCCGATTGCGGCATGCCGCCGTGGGCGTAGAGGTAGCGGTAGTTGGTGTATTCGTTGTTGATCGCCATCAGCGCCCGGTCTTTTTCGCCCGGAAACTCGAACAGACTCATGCCATCGTTGTTGTCGCCGAACTGGGCCTCCTGATGCTCGGCGCTGCCGTTGCCGCTCGGGTCGAACGCCGGGCCGTCCTTGTGCAGGGGCTGGCCCCAACTGATCAGTACCGAGGACTTGTAGCCCGGTGGCAGGGTGATGGCGTCACTGGTGGCGGCAGCAATGCTGTCAAAGCCCAGCAACTGGCTGTTACCGGCGCTGACGCTGGCGGCCATCACGCTGCGGCTCAGCAGGTTGCCGCCGAGGAACATCGCCGCGCCGCACAGGGCACCTGCGCTGATGAAGCTGCGACGACTGAGGCCGACCATGGTTTCCAGGTCGGTGGATTGGGTTTCTTCTAATAGGCTCATTTCAGGCTCCCTGCGGTTTTGCAGACACCTTAATGGTGAGTAATGAACCTTTTGTTGCAGTTTGCTTAAAGTGGCGTACCCAGCAGAACCCTGGAGGGCGAAAACTCCACGCGCACGGGTTTGCCGCAGGTCAGCCCCAATGCCTGCAGATGCGTTGGTTCGTCCAGCGCGCACAGGGTCAGGCCGTTAGGCAGGGTGATGCGTACTTCGCTGGGGCCATCGTCGGCGTCGAGAATCTTATCGATGGTGCCTTTCAGGCAATTGCTTCCCGGCGTTTCGGCTGAATCGACCTCCAGCACATCGAGCCAGCCGGCCTTGATCAAGGCCACGACTTCGGTGCCGATTTGCAGTTCCAGGCGCTCGGTGCTGTCGTGGGTGATTTGCGCATCGACGATCAAGCCTTCGGCGACTTCGAGACGAATCAGGTCGTTGCGTCCCTGGGGCTCGATCGCCATCACCTTGCCGTGCAACTGATTGCGCGCGCTGGTGCGCAGCATCAAGCGCCCGAGCAGGTCGAGGTCGCTGGCATCTTCAGCGGCTTCCAGCACCTGGGCCTGCAAGGCTTGCAGCTTCTGGTACAGCCGCAGCACCCGCTCGCCTTCTATGGAGAGGCGGGCACCGCCACCGCCCTTGCCGCCGACAACCCGCTCCACCAACGGCTTCTGCGCCAGGTTGTTCAGCTCATCAATGGCATCCCAGGCAGCCTTGTAGCTCAGCCCCGCACTTTTTGCCGCGCGGGTGATCGAGCCTTGTTCGGCGATGTGCTGCAGCAGGGCGATGCGCTGCGGACGGCGGACAATGTGCTGGGACAACAAGGTGGGCAATGACATGGCAAGTCGCTTTGGGTGGTGGCGATGGGGAGGACGTTGGCGGCTTGGCACGTGCGAGTCAAGTCAGGGTGTCTCGCCGGGTTTGGGCGTGCGGGCCAGACAATAGACGTCGACCCGCACGGCACCGGCGTCGATCAACAGCCAGGCCAGGGCCTGGGCCGTGGCACCGGTGGTGAGGACGTCGTCGATCAGGGCCAGGTGCCGGCCTTTGACGGCGGCACCGGGTATCAGGCTGAAAGCGTTGCGCAAGTTCTTGCGGCGCGCTTGGGCATTCAAGGCCTGTTGGGCATCGGTGTCCTGGGTTCGCCGCAGCAACCGTTCGTCGCATGGAATGTCCAGAGCGTCACTCAACCAGCGGGCCAGCATCGCCGCCTGGTTGAACCCGCGCTGGCGCAGGCGTCGGGTGGCCAGCGGTACCGGAATCAGCGCATCGGGTCGCTGCAGATCGTCTTCGAAGCGATGTTGCAGGTATTGAGCGAGAAGTTCGGCGAGTAAGCGGCCAAACGGCCACTTTGCGTTGTGTTTGAAGCGGGTGATCAGGCTGTCAACCGGAAAGCTGTAGGTCCAGGGGGAGATCACGTGTTCGAAGGCCGGTGGCTGCTTCAGGCAATGGCCGCAGGTCAGGCCCGCGGCCGGAAGCGGCAGGGCGCAGGTTCGGCAGTGATCGCCCAGCCAGGGCAACTCGGTTTCGCAGGCCGTGCAGACAGGGGGGATGTCGTCGGCGGGTTCATCGCACAGCAGACACGACTGTTTGTTTTTTGACCAGATGTAAACCTGTCCTTTGTACTGTGGTTGACAGCGCATCGCTCTTCCTTAAATATGCCGAAACATCTGTGAGGCGGCTGTGACATTCCATGATCCAGCCGCATGCCAAAGCATAATTCAAAGGAAACGCCCATGAGCGCCAGCACCACTGCAACCCTGCGTCATGACTGGACTTTGGCCGAAGTCAAAGCACTCTTCGTTCAGCCATTCAACGACCTGTTGTTCCAGGCGCAGACGGTGCACCGTGCGCATTTCGACGCCAACCGTGTTCAGGTGTCGACCCTGTTGTCGATCAAAACCGGCGCCTGCCCGGAAGATTGCAAATATTGTCCGCAGTCCGGTCACTACAACACCGGCCTGGAAAAAGAAAAACTGATGGAAGTGCAGAAGGTCCTCGAAGAGGCCGCTCGCGCCAAGGCCATCGGTTCGACCCGTTTCTGCATGGGCGCGGCGTGGAAGCACCCGTCGGCCAAGGACATGCCGTATGTTCTGAAGATGGTTGAAGGCGTGAAAGCCCTGGGCCTGGAAACCTGCATGACCCTCGGCCGCCTGGATCAGGACCAGACCGAAGCGCTGGCCAAGGCCGGCCTCGACTACTACAACCACAACCTCGATACATCGCCTGAGTTCTACGGCAGCATCATCACCACCCGCACCTACAGCGAGCGCCTGCAAACCCTGGCCTATGTGCGTGAGTCGGGGATGAAGATCTGCTCCGGCGGCATCCTCGGCATGGGCGAGTCGCTGGACGACCGCGCCAACCTGCTGATTCAACTGGCCAACCTGCCGGAGCATCCGGAGTCGGTGCCGATCAACATGCTGGTGAAAGTCGCCGGTACGCCGCTGGAAAATGCCGACGACGTCGACCCGTTCGACTTCATCCGCATGCTCGCGGTCGCGCGCATCCTGATGCCGCAATCCCACGTGCGCCTGTCCGCCGGCCGCGAAGCCATGAACGAGCAGATGCAGGCTCTGGCGTTCTTCGCCGGTGCCAACTCGATTTTCTACGGCGAGAAACTGCTGACCACCGCCAACCCGCAGGCCGACAAGGACATGCAACTGTTCGGGCGCCTGGGGATCCTGCCGGAAGCCCGCGAAGAGCACGCCGATGAAGTGCATCAGGCGGCTATCGAGCAGGCGCTGGTGGAGCACAAGAGCAGCGAGCAGTTCTATAACGCGGCGGTTTGAAGTCAGCGTTCATTCCTCTAAGGGAATGCAAAATCCCTGTGGGAGCGGGCTTGCTCGCGAAGACTGACTGTCATTCAGCATTGATGTTGACTGGACTGACGCTCTCGCGAGCAAGCCCGCTCCCACAGGGGATCTGTGTCATCTGAAAGTCGAGGCCTGCATGTCTTTCGATCTCGCCGCACGCCTTGCTGCCCGTCGTGCCGAAAATCTCTACCGTCAGCGTCCGCTGCTCGAAAGCCCGCAAGGGCCGCAAGTGGTGGTTGATGGCAAGCCGTTGCTGGCGTTCTGTAACAACGACTACCTGGGGCTGGCCAATCATCCACAAGTGATCGAGGCCTGGCGTGCCGGCGCGTCGAAGTGGGGTGTGGGCGGCGGCGCCTCACATCTGGTCATTGGCCATAGCGCCCCGCACCATGCCCTGGAAGAAGCGTTGGCCGACCTGACCGGTCGCCCGCGCGCGCTGCTGTTCACCACCGGTTACATGGCCAACCTCGGCGCGGTCACGGCGCTGGTGGGGCAGGGTGATACGGTGCTCGAAGACCGGCTCAATCATGCGTCTCTGCTCGACGCGGGGCTATTGTCCGGCGCGCGGTTCAATCGCTACTTGCACAACGACCCGGTGAGCCTGGCCAAGCGCCTGGAAAAAGCCACCGGCAATACGCTGGTCGTCACCGACGGCGTGTTCAGCATGGACGGCGATATCGCCGATTTGCCAGCGCTGGCCCGAGAAGCCAAGGCCAAAGGCGCCTGGTTGATGGTCGACGATGCCCATGGTTTTGGACCGCTGGGCGCCAACGGTGGCGGCGTCGTCGAGCATTTCGGTTTGAGCCAGGAAGAGGTTCCGGTGCTGGTCGGCACCCTCGGCAAAGCCTTCGGTACCGCGGGCGCCTTTGTGGCCGGCAGCGAAGAGCTGATCGAAAGTCTGATCCAGTTCGCCCGGCCTTACATCTACACCACCAGCCAGCCACCGGCGCTGGCCTGCGCCACGCTGAAAAGCCTGGAACTGCTGCGCAGTGAACACTGGCGCCGCGAGCATTTGCAGACGCTGATCCGCCAGTTCCGTCAGGGTGCCGAGCAGATCGGCCTGGAACTCATGGACAGCTTCACACCGATCCAGCCGATCATGGTTGGCGATGCCGGGCGCGCGGTGCGTCTTTCGCAAATGCTGCGCGAGCGCGGGTTGATGGTCACCGCGATTCGCCCGCCGACCGTGCCTGCTGGCAGCGCCCGATTGCGGGTCACGCTGACGGCTGCTCACAGCGAGGCTCAGGTGCAGCTATTGTTAAACGCACTGGCCGATTGTTTTCAACAACTGCAGCCGGAGCCAAGCCATGCGTGATCGTTTGATTCTGCTGCCCGGCTGGGGTCTCGGCGTTTCACCGCTGGAGCCTTTGGCGGCGGCTTTGCGCGGCCTGGACGAGCACTTGCGCGTCGAGATCGAGCCGTTGCCCGACCTGGAGTCGAGCGATCTTCAAGAGTGGCTCGATGAGCTTGATGCGACGTTGCCGCAAGACGCCTGGCTGGGCGGCTGGTCTTTGGGTGGCATGCTCGCCTGCGAACTGGCGGCCCGGCGTGGCGATCGCTGCTGCGGCGTGTTCACTCTGGCCAGCAACGCGTCTTTTGTCGCTCATGAACACTGGTCAGCCGCCATGCCAGGGGAAACCTTCGATGCGTTTCTGGCGGGATGTGCCGCCGATCCGCGCGCGACCTTGAAACGCTTTTCACTGCTCTGTGCCCAAGGCGCCGAAGACCCGCGCGGATTGTCGCGGTTGTTGCTCGCTGGCGCACCGAACACGGCCGCGCCAGTGCTGCTGAGCGGTCTGCAAGTGCTTGCGCAAGTGGATACGCGACAGGCACTGCAATCGTTCCGTGGTCCGCAGCTGCATCTGTTCGCCGGCCTTGACGGGCTGGTGCCGGCGGAGGCGGCGGGCGATTTACTGGCGTTGCTGCCGGACATCGAAATCGGTCTGATTGAGCAGGCCGGCCACGCGTTTCTTCTGGAAGATCCCCACGGTGTGGCGGGGGCGATCCAGGCCTTTTTGCATGAGTCCGGCGATGACTGATTTATCCCTTCCCAACCTGTCCGGCGCCTTGCCCGACAAACGCCAGGTCGCTGCATCGTTCTCCCGCGCGGCGCAAAGCTACGACAGCGTGGCCGAGTTGCAGCGTGATGTCGGCAGCCAATTACTCAGGCGCTTGCCGCAGGATTTTGTACCGCAGCGTTGGTTGGATCTGGGCTGCGGCACCGGGCATTTCAGTCGTGCTTTGGGGGAGCAATTTCCGAGCAGTCACGGTGTGGCGCTGGATATCGCCGAGGGCATGCTCAATCACGCCCGGCCATTGGGTGGTGCCACGCATTTCGTCGCTGGCGATGCCGAGCGTTTACCACTGCAGGATTCGACCTGCGACCTGATCTTCTCCAGCCTGGCGGTGCAGTGGTGTGCGGACTTCGACTCGGTGCTCAGTGAAGCTTATCGAGTGCTGAAACCGGGTGGCATTTTTGCGTTTGCTAGTCTTTGTACAGGGACGTTGTTTGAACTGCGCGACAGCTGGCGACAGGTTGATGGCATGGTGCACGTCAACCGCTTCCGGGAGTTTGGTGTTTATCAGCAGTTGTGTGCGGCCAGCGGCTTGAGGATGGTCAGTCTGCAAAACCTGCCGCATGTGCTGTATTACCCGGATGTGCGCAGCCTGACCCATGAGCTCAAGGCGCTGGGTGCGCACAACCTCAATCCCGGTCGACCGGGTGGCTTGACCGGTCGGGCGCGGATTCTGGGTTTGATTGAGGCTTATGAGCAGTTTCGTCAGGCCCGAGGCCTGCCGGCGACTTATCAAGTGGTGTACGCCATTTTGGAGAAACCCTTATGAGCGCAGCCTATTTCATTACCGGCACGGATACGGATGTCGGTAAAACCACGGTCGCGGCGGGGCTGCTGCATGCGGCGCGTTCGGCGGGTTTGAGCACGGCGGCGGGCAAGCCGGTCGCTTCCGGTTGCGATGTAACGCCCAAAGGCTTGCGCAACGCCGATGCGCTGGCCTTGCTGGCGGAGTGTTCGCTGCCGCTGACCTACACACAGGTCAATCCGATGGCCTTCGAACCGGCCATTGCCCCCCATCTGGCGGCACGGGAGGCGGGCGTGGCGTTGACTGTGCAGTCGTTGCTGGCGCCGATGCGGCAGATTCTGGGTCTGCAAGCGGACTTCACCCTGATCGAAGGCGCCGGCGGCTGGCGCGTACCCTTGGCGGATCAGGACAATCTGTCGGACCTGGCCATTGCATTACGGTTGCCGGTGATCCTGGTGGTCGGCGTGCGCCTGGGATGTATCAGCCATGCCTTGTTGACCGCCGAAGCGATCGCCCGGGACGGTTTGCAACTGGCGGGATGGGTGGCCAACATCATCGACCCGAAGACCTCTCGGCTGGAAGAAAACCTCGCCACCCTGGCCGAACGCCTCCCGGCGCCGTGCCTGGGGCGTGTGCCCAAACTCAAGGCCGTGACGGCGGAAGCCGTGGCCGAGCACTTGCAACTGGACCTGTTGGACTGAGGTTTGGCAATGCGGGCTTTGCCTATGGCAAGGCACTGTGCCATTAGTGTTTTTGACGGGTGTATTGCCAGCCACTCTGCTTCAATGGCCGTTGTTGATCCTTTGAAAGGACGAGTTCTCCCATGGAAATCTCAGGAAATACCGCTTTTTATGCCGGTCTGAGCACCCTTCAGTCAGGGCAGAACCGTGTCGATCAAGCCGCCGGGCAGATCGCCAACACCACCCTCGAGCGTTCGCTCACCAGCCAGTCCTCCGAGGCGCAGGTCGATCGTCTGCGATCGGTTGATCGCAGCCGGCAATCGGACCTGGCCAGCAACGTGGTCGAAATGGCCCAAGGCAAGATTCAGGCGGAACTGGGCGTGAAAGTCGCCAAGGCCGCCGATGAAGTGCTCGGAACATTGATCGATACCTACGCCTGATTCCTTGCCGAATCCGCACCTTCCAGCGCCGCACCTGTTCGCGGCGTTTTTGTACGTAAGTCTTTCTTGCTCAACTAATCTTTTCAGGGTGACGGGCTGCTTCGGCAGCGCGGCAGCGGTGTCGTGTGCCTGAGTGTCCAATCCTGCGATGACGAACGGCAAAAGATCGACGCTTGACAAGATTTGGGCGTAAACGTATGTTTCAAACAACTGTTTGATCGCAACAACAAATCAATGCGGTCGTTCATTCCCGGTTACATCAGCAGAGGTTTATCGCTATGCCTGACTACAAGGCCCCCTTGCGTGATATTCGCTTCGTTCGTGACGAACTGCTCGGCTACGAAGCGCACTATCAGAGCCTTCCGGCTTGTGCCGACGCAACTCCTGACATGGTTGACGCCATTCTCGAGGAAGGCGCCAAGTTTTGTGAGCAGGTACTGGCTCCGCTGAACCGTGTGGGCGACCTCGAGGGTTGCACCTGGAGCGAGTCCGGCGTTAAGACGCCGACTGGCTTCAAGGAAGCCTACAAGCAATTCGTTGAAGGCGGCTGGCCGAGCCTGGCTCACGACGTCGAGCACGGCGGCCAAGGCCTGCCGGAATCCCTGGGCCTGGCCATCAGTGAAATGGTCGGCGAGTCCAACTGGTCGTGGGGCATGTACCCGGGCCTGTCGCACGGTGCGATGAACACCATCTCCGAGCACGGCACCCCTGAGCAGCAAGAGGCTTACCTGACCAAGCTGGTTTCCGGCGAATGGACCGGCACCATGTGCCTGACCGAACCGCACTGCGGCACGGACCTGGGCATGCTGCGCACCAAGGCCGAGCCTCAGGCCGACGGTTCCTACAAAGTCTCCGGCACCAAGATCTTCATCTCGGCCGGTGAACACGACATGGCCGACAACATCGTCCACATCGTACTGGCCCGCCTGCCGGATGCACCGGCTGGCACCAAAGGCATTTCCCTGTTCATCGTGCCGAAGTTCCTGCCGAACGCCGATGGCTCGGTTGGCGCGCGTAACGCTGTGTCTTGCGGTTCCCTGGAACACAAGATGGGCATCCACGGCAACGCCACCTGCGTGATGAACTTCGACGGCGCCACCGGTTTCCTGATCGGCCCGGCGAACAAAGGCCTGAACTGCATGTTCACCTTCATGAACACCGCTCGTCTGGGTACCGCGCTGCAAGGCCTGGCCCACGCTGAAGTCGGTTTCCAGGGCGGCCTGAAATACGCTCGCGACCGTCTGCAAATGCGCTCGCTGACTGGCCCGAAAGCGCCGGACAAAGCCGCTGACCCGATCATCGTGCACCCTGACGTACGTCGTATGCTGTTGACCATGAAGGCGTTCGCCGAAGGCAACCGCGCGATGGTTTACTTCACCGCCAAGCAAGTCGACATCGTCAAGTACGGCGTGGACGAAGAAGAGAAGAAGAAAGCCGACGCACTGCTGGCGTTCATGACGCCAATCGCCAAGGCCTTCATGACCGAAGTCGGTTTTGAAGCGGCCAACCACGGCGTGCAGATCTATGGCGGCCACGGCTTCATCGCCGAGTGGGGCATGGAGCAGAACGTTCGCGACAGCCGCATTTCGATGCTGTACGAAGGCACCACCGGCATCCAGGCGCTCGACCTGCTGGGCCGTAAAGTGCTGATGACCCAGGGCGAGGCTCTCAAAGGCTTCACCAAGATCGTCCACAAGTTCTGCCAGACCAACGAAGGCAACGAAGCGGTTCAAGAGTTCGTCGCGCCGCTCGCTGCACTGAACAAGGAATGGGGCGAGCTGACCATGAAGGTCGGTATGGCCGCCATGAAAGATCGCGAAGAAGTCGGCGCGGCCTCCGTGGACTACCTGATGTACTCCGGTTACGCCTGCCTGGCCTACTTCTGGGCTGACATGGCGCGTCTGGCTGCCGAGAAACTGGCTGCCGGCACTTCCGAAGAGGCGTTCTACACCGCCAAGCTGCAGACGGCGCGCTTCTACTTCCAGCGCATCCTGCCGCGTACCCGCACTCACGTCGCAACCATGCTGTCGGGCGCCAACAACCTGATGGACATGAAAGAAGAGAACTTCGACCTGGGCTACTAAGCCTCAACGAAGTACTTGAAAAAGCCGCTGCTCCTTCGGGACTAGCGGTTTTTTTTTGGGGCTTCCACTGGTTTGAGCGCGAGCACGACCCCTTGTAGGAGCCAGCTTGCTGGCGATGGTCGTTAACGATCACGCGTATAAACTGGATAAACGCGGTGCACTTGAGTCCATCGCCAGCAATCGAGCGTCGACCGGCTGCTCCTACAGGTTCCCGGGAATGTGCGAAGAACCTTTTTTGCTTTAAGGGTTGCCCGTGGAATGAATGTTTGTAACGCCCTTTGAAAAATACCTCAGTAATTCACTCAGAAACTCGGGCTTTCTGCCGTTACAGTAGTGGGCACATTGCCATCTATTGATTTGACGGGTCGGAGCTTTACCCTTGCCGCGCTCATCCGCTGTACGTTTCAGTCACTTCCTGCCGTCATTACTGCTGTTGCTGGCGGGGCTTGCGGCTGCTTACATCAAGGATCTGAACGTCTTTTTCACCTCGCTGTTCAACGTGCTGCCTACCCTGGTGTTGTTGCTCGGCGGCGCCTATTGCGCGGTGTACCGACGCCAGCGTGAACTGTTTCTGATGGTCACGGTTTACATCGCCTACTTCCTGCTCGACACCCAGACCGACTATTACCGCGACAACGGCAAGGTGCGTGACGATGCCGCCGTGGTCTTTCATTTGTGTTGCCTGCTGCTGCCATTGTTGTTTGGGGTGTTCGCGGCGTGGCAGGAACGCACCCATCTGTTCCAGGACATGGTGGCGCGTTTCGCCGTATTGCTGGCGGTCGGCAGCGTGGCGCTGGGGCTTGAGCAAAGTTATCCACATGCGCTGCTGATCTGGTTGTCGGAGATTCGCTGGCCCGCGCTGCATGGCGCCTGGATGAGCCTGATCCAGTTGTCCTATCCGGTGTTCATTGCCGCGTTCGTGCTGCTGGCCTGGCAATACTGGCGCAACCCGCGACCACTGCATGCCGCGCAACTGGCGGGCTTGCTCGGGTTGTTCTGGATGCTGCCGAAGACCTTCATCCTGCCGTTCACGCTGAACATCATGTGCAGCCAGGTGATGCTGATGATCGCCGCCGCCGTTGCTCACGAAGCCTATCAAATGGCCTTCCGCGACGAACTGACCGGGCTGCCGGGCCGCCGTGCGCTGAATGAACGCATGCAACGGTTGGGTCGCAACTACGTGTTGGCGATGAGCGACGTCGATCACTTCAAGAAATTCAACGATACCCACGGCCACGATGTCGGCGACCAGGTACTGCGGCTGGTGGCCAGCAAACTGTCGAAAATCGGCGGTGGCGGTAAGGCGTATCGCTATGGCGGTGAGGAATTTGCCCTGGTGTTTGCAGGCAAGACTCTCGAAGAATGCATGCCGCACCTGGAAGTCATCCGTGAGTCCATCGCCACTTACAACATTCAGCTGCGTAATCAGGAAAACCGCCCGCAGGACGATAATCAGGGGCGCCAGCGGCGTACCGGTTCCGGTGCGTCGAGTGTATCGGTCACGGTCAGTATCGGCGTCGCCGAGCGGATCGATCAACGCACCCCCGAAGAGGTGCTCAAATCCGCTGACCAGGCGCTCTACAGCGCCAAGGGCGCGGGGCGCAACTGCGTGATGGCGTTCGGGCAGAACCGTCGCGGCGCCGTGCGCATGGACGCCGCTACGGTTGAGTGATGATCGCGCATTCAGCGACTGGACATTGATTGTGGCGTAGTGTCGGCGGCAGTAGGTTGGAAAAAACTGCCGACGGAGAATGACCATGCCCGAGTACAAAGCCCCCTTGCGCGACATGCGCTTTCTGATCGATCACGTCTTCGACTTTCACAGTAGCTACGCTGCGCTGGGGGCCACCGATGCCAGCCCGGACATGGTCAATGCGATCCTCGAAGAAGGCGCGAAGTTCTGCGAAAACGTGCTGTCGCCACTCAACCGCAGCGGCGATGAAGAAGGCTGCCATTTCGACAACGGCGTGGTCACCACGCCCGCGGGCTTCAAGCAGGCCTTCGCCCAGTATGTCGAGGGCGGCTGGCATGGCCTGGCGGCGGACCCGGGTTACGGCGGTCAAGGGTTGCCGATCTCTCTGGGCCTGGTCATCAGCGAGATGGTGGGTTCCAGCAACACCTCGTGGGGCATGTACCCCGGCCTGACCCACGGTGCGATGTCGGCGATCCACGCCCACGGCACCGAGGAGCAGAAGCAGACCTATTTGAAGAAGCTCACCGCTGGCCAATGGACCGGCACCATGTGCCTGACAGAAGCCCATTGCGGCACCGACCTGGGCATCATCAAGACCCGTGCCGTGCCAGCGGCCGATGGCAGCTATGCGATCTCCGGCAGCAAGATCTTCATCTCTGCGGGCGAGCACGACATGAGCGCCAACATCATTCACCTGGTGCTCGCCAAATTGCCGGACGCACCGGCCGGGACCAAAGGCATTTCGCTGTTTATCGTGCCCAAGTTCCTGCCCGATGCTGCGGGAGAAGCGGGCGAGCGCAACGGCGTGTCCTGCGGCTCGATCGAACACAAGATGGGCATCAAGGCCTCGGCCACCTGCGTGCTGAACTTCGACGAGGCCAAGGGCTTTTTGATCGGCGAGCCGAACAAGGGCCTCAACTGCATGTTCACCATGATGAACCACGCGCGGTTGGGCACGGGCATGCAGGGTCTGTGTCTGGGCGAAGCGAGCTTCCAGGGCGCGATCATGTACGCCAACGACCGTTTGCAGATGCGCTCGCTGACTGGACCGAAAGCCCCGGAAAAAGCCGCCGACCCCATCATCGTGCACCCTGATGTGCGGCGGATGTTATTGACCATGAAAGCCTTCAACGAAGGCAACCGCGCGCTGACCTACTTCACCGCACAGTTGCTCGACATTGCACACCTGAGCCCGGACGAAACGGCGCGCCAGGATGCCGAAGACCTGCTGGCCTTCCTCACGCCGATCTGCAAAGCCTTCATGACCGACACCGGCCTGGAAGTGACCAACCTTGGCATGCAGGTGTTTGGCGGCCACGGGTTCATTCGTGAGTGGGGTATGGAGCAACTGGTACGCGACTGCCGGATCGCACCGATCTATGAGGGCACCAACGGCATTCAGGCGCTGGACTTGCTCGGGCGCAAGGTACTCGGCAGCCAGGGCAAGCTGTTGCGCGGGTTCACCAAAATCGTCCACAAGTTCTGCGCGGCGAACGCCGGACATCCACAACTGGCCGGGTATGTGGCGCAGCTTGATCAACTGAACCAGCAATGGGGTGAGTTGACCACCAGGGTCGGCATGGCGGCGATGAAAAACCCGGACGAGGTCGGCGCCGCGTCGGTGGACTATCTGATGTACAGCGGTTACATCATCCTTGGCTACCTGTGGTTGCGCATGGCGCTGGTGGCTCAGGCGCAGCTCGATGCTGGCAGCGGTGATGTTGGCTTCTGCCGGGGCAAACTGGCGACCAGCGAGTTTTACTTCAAGCGTCTGCTGCCACGCACTACCGCTCATCGGGCGGCCGTCGAAGCGGGGAGCGAATGTCTGATGCAACTGCCGGCCGAGATGTTTGCGCTCTGACACCTACCCTGTAGGAGCGAGCTTGCTCGCGATGGTCGTGAACGATAACGCGTAAAACCAGATGTCCAGTGGCGCCTTGGGGTTTTTCGCGAGCGGGCTCGCTCCTACAGTTCTTATGTTTCGCCTCTCTATATCGCAATGACTAAAAATTACAAAACGGTCATGAGCTGACCCTATGTGTCGCAAAAGTTGTTGAGGTACACTCCGACCCAACGAAAACAACTCTTCCTGTGAATCATCTGTATAGATCTTGCGAGGTTTGCCATGGCTGACTACAAAGCGCCCCTGCGCGATATGCGCTTCGTCCTCAATGAAGTTTTCGAGGTCGCCAAACTCTGGGCCGAGCTGCCTGCGCTGGCCGAGACCGTCGATGCGCAAACGGTCGAGGCCATCCTGGAGGAAGCCGGCAAAGTCACCAGCAAAAGCATTGCTCCGCTGAGCCGTGCCGCGGACGAGGAAGGTTGCCATTGGGCCGACGGTGCCGTCACCACGCCGGCGGGTTTCCCGCAGGCCTATCAGACCTACGCGGAAGGCGGCTGGGTCGGTGTCGGTGGCGATCCGACCTACGGCGGCATGGGCATGCCCAAAGCCGTTTCGGCCCAGGTCGAAGAAATGGTCAACTCCGCCAGCCTGTCGTTCGGTCTGTATCCGATGCTGACCGCCGGTGCCTGCCTGTCGATCAACGCCCACGCCAGCGAAGAGCTGAAAGCCGCGTACCTGCCGAACATGTACGCCGGCATCTGGGCCGGTTCCATGTGCCTGACCGAGCCACACGCCGGTACTGACCTGGGGATCATTCGCACCAAGGCCGAGCCTCAGGCCGACGGTTCCTACAAGGTCAGCGGCACCAAGATCTTCATCACTGGTGGCGAACACGACCTCACCGAAAACATCATCCACCTGGTGCTGGCCAAGTTGCCGGATGCACCGGCGGGGCCGAAAGGCATTTCGCTGTTCCTGGTGCCGAAGTTCATGGTCAATGCCGATGGCAGCCTGGGTGCGCGCAACCCGGCGAACTGCGGGTCGATCGAACACAAGATGGGCATCCAGGCGTCCGCGACCTGCGTGATGAACTTCGATGAGGCCGTGGGTTACCTGGTCGGCGAGCCGAACAAAGGCCTGGCGGCGATGTTCACCATGATGAACTACGAGCGCCTGGGCGTCGGTATCCAGGGCCTGGCCACGGGCGAGCGCTCGTACCAGAACGCCGTGGAATACGCCCGTGACCGTCTGCAAAGCCGTTCGCCGACTGGCGCGCAGAACAAGGACAAAGTGGCTGACCCGATCATCGTCCACCCGGACGTGCGTCGCATGCTGCTGACCATGAAAGCCTCGAACGAGGGTGGCCGTGCGTTCTCCACTTACGTAGCCATGCAACTGGACACCGCCAAGTTCAGCGAAGATGCCGCCACCCGCAAGCGTGCTGAAGACCTGGTGGCCTTGCTGACCCCGGTGGCGAAGGCGTTCCTGACCGATCTCGGTCTGGAGACCACCGTTCACGGCCAGCAGGTGTTCGGCGGCCACGGTTACATCCGCGAGTGGGGCCAGGAGCAATTGGTGCGTGACGTGCGCATCACCCAGATCTACGAAGGCACCAACGGCATTCAGGCGCTGGACCTGGTCGGGCGCAAGATCGTCGGCAGCGGTGGGGCGTTCTACAACCTGTTCGCCGACGAGATTCGTCACTTCACCGCAACGGCCAGCGCTGACCTGGCGGAGTTCACCAAGCCGCTCAACGATGCCGTCACCACCCTCGATGAACTGACCGCGTGGTTGCTGGACCGGGCGAAGAGCAATCCGAACGAAATCGGCGCGGCATCGGTCGAGTATCTGCAGGTGTTCGGTTACGTGGCGTATGCCTACATGTGGGCCCTGATGGCCAAGGCCGCTTTGGGCAAGGAAGCGCAAGACGATTTCTACGCCAGCAAACTGGGCACCGCACGGTTCTATTTCGCCCGTCTGTTGCCGCGGATTCACTCGTTGAGCGCGTCGGTCAAGGCCGGTAGCGAATCGTTGTTCCTGCTGGATGCAGGACAATTCTGATGACGTAATGGTTTGTAAGCATTCTCTTACATAACGTGCTGCTGTTCTCCCATAGATGCACATTGGATCCACGGCTAATCTACTTCTCATGGACGTAGCGCAGGAAGCGCAAAGCAACAACAGGGACACGTAGGATTCTGCCAGGATGGCGGAGTGAAATGGATGTCAGGGAAACAGTCTGCAAAGCCCCGCTTCGGCGGGGTTTTCTTTTGCCCGAAGAAAAGTTTCTAGCTCAGCCCGTCCAGGGCCTGCGCACTGCTCAAACGTTCAGCCGGGCCATTGATCACTTCTTCCAGCAATGTCCGCAGCAAGGCCAGCGAGGCCTGCTGCCGTTGCACATCCCGACACACCAACCCGACTTTCAGTGGTACTCGTGGTTCGCTCAGGGGCTTCCACAGCAGTTCGTGGTTGCCATGGGTCTTTTGCGAGCGTCCGGGCAGCACCGTCGCCAGGCGTGTGTGCGGCAGGCTGTCGAGGATGCCGGCCATGTTGTTCAGTTCGGCTTGCACCTGTGGGCGACGTCCGAGGCTCGCCAGTTGGGTTTGCCAGATCTGCCGGATCTGAAATTCCTCGCCCAGCAGCAACATCGGCAGCTCGGCGGCCTGGCTCATGGACACCTTCTTGAATTCACGCAGCGGGTGCTCTGCCGGGATGACCAGGGTCAGTTCATCTTCGTACAGCATCACGCCATGCAAACCAGGCTGGCGGGGCGGCAGGTAGCTGATGCCGATATCCAGAGAACCGTTGAGCAGTCTCCGCTCGATTTCCAGTCCGGTCAGTTCGTAGATCTGCACGACAAGATGCGGCTGCGCCTTGCGCACACGTTCGAGCATCTGTGGAACGAGGCTGGTATGCACGGTCTGCAATACACCGATGGCCAGGGTACGCAGCGCCTGACCCTTGAAGTTGCCGAGCGCCTCCCGTGCCCGTTGCAGGCCATCGAGCAAAGGCAGGGCGTGGTTGTACAGCGTGTGGGCCGCGAGGGTCGGCAACAGGCGCTTGCTATTGCGTTCGAACAGGCTCACATCGAGGTTTTGCTCGAGGTGGCGGATTTGCTGGGACAGCGCCGGCTGGGAGATCGACAGGCGTTCGGCGGCCCGGCCCACATGGCCTTCTTCATAGACCGCGACGAAATAACGCAGTTGCTTGAAATCCATAAGTATTACTTATCGAAAATGCTGGGAAATCGAAATGGCTGTATGCCTTGCCTGAGCCTAGTCTAACCGCATTCAGACGGCTTACAGGGCCACAGAGCGCGATGAATATCCTTTGCTTGGATGGTGTTGACATAGGTAAGGCAAAAAATCTCATCAGAGGTTTTTTCGGATGAATCTGTTCAGTTTGCGCCGTAGTCCTCCCAGTCTTGATGATCTGGCCATGGACGCCTCCCTGCCTTCCACGGGCAACAGTCTTACCAGCGAGTACTTGATGCCCGGTATCGAGCGACCGAAACAGGTGTTTGTGCGCGGCCAGGGTTCATGGCTGTGGGACAGCGATGACCGTGCGTACCTGGATTTTTCCCAGGGCGGTGGGGCCAACAGCCTTGGTCACAGCCCTTCGGTACTGGTCAACGCCATTACTGCCCAGGCTCAAGCGCTGATCAATCCGGGTTTTGGCCTGCATAACCGCGGCATGCTCAGTCTTGCCGAGCGTCTGTGTGCCAGCACCGGCAGTGATCAGGCCTACCTGCTCAATACCGGCAGCGAAGCCTGTGAGGCGGCGATAAAACTGGCGCGCAAATGGGGTCAACAGCATCGCGGCGGTGCGTCGCGAATCATAGTGGCCAACAACGGTAACCATGGCCGTAGCCTGGCGACGATGTCGGCGTCGGACAGTTCGACATTAGCCAACCGATTCGAGCCGCAACTGCCGGGCTTCAGCCATGTCCCGTTCAATGACCTTCCGGCATTGCATGCGGCCGTGGATGAACGGACCGTTGCGATCATGCTCGAACCGATCCAGAGCGAAGCTGGCGTGATCCCGGCTACTGCGCATTACCTCAAGGGTGTCGAGCGCCTGTGCCGTGAACTCGGCATTTTGCTGATCTTCGACGAAGTGCAAACCGGCATCGGCCGTTGTGGCACCTTGCTCGCGGAACAGTCCTGCGGGGTCACGGCGGATATCGTCGTGCTCGGCAAAGGTTTGGGCGGCGGCGTTCCATTGGCCGCGCTGCTGGCACGGGGCAAGGCCTGCTGTTTCGAACCCGGCGAGATGACCGGTACCCATCATGGCAATGCACTGATGACCGCGGCGGGACTTTCGGTGCTCGATACGGTGCAGGACAAGGCTTTCCTCAAGCACGTCGCAGAAGCCGGTCAGCACCTGCGTGAGGGCTTGGGGCGTTTGGCCCATCGTTACGGTCACGGCGAGTTGCGCGGACAAGGGCTGCTGTGGGGGCTGACGCTGTCGGACGATTCCGCTGACGCGGTCGTCAAGGCCGCGCTCTACGAAGGCCTGTTGCTCAACGCCCCGCAACCCGACTGCCTGCGCTTTACCCCTGCGCTGAACGTCAGCAACGCCAACATCGATGAAATGCTCCTGCGCCTGGCGCGCGCCTTCTCCCGAGTACGCACCGCGCAATTGCAGTGCCGCAAAGGGATTGCCGTCTGATCCGACGCGCCCTGCACACATTCCCGAACCGTCTCGCGGTAATACGCACGCCTCACGCCCGACACTTTTAGCGTGGGGCGTTTTTTTGTCTGCGAAATTCAACGAAAGGGCGGAGCTTGGGAATAGAGGGACTGAACCCTGACAGACGGCACCGGTCGATTAGCTGTAGGGCTCGAACGAGTCCAGCCCAATCAGGAGCTGCCCCATGGACTTTATTCGCATCATCATCGCCATCCTGTTGCCGCCGCTGGGTGTGTTTTTGCAAGTAGGATTCGGCGGAGCGTTCTGGCTGAACATTCTGCTGACGTTGTGCGGTTATATTCCTGGGATCGTGCATGCGGTGTACATCATCGCCAAGCGCTGAATTTCGCGGCGGCAGGTCGGCCGCCTTCGCGAGCAAGCCCGCTCCCACAGGATTTGTGCACGCCACAGAACCTGTGGGAGCGGCGGTGCGGCGATCCGACTTACCCGCGAAGGGGACGCCACGGTTTCGGCAATGAGCGCGGGCTTCAGGCCACTGAATCCATCACCCGCCGATAAAACAACCACTCCTGCTCCAGCGCATGGGCCTGATTGCCGGCCTTGCGAAAGCCATGGCGTTCGTCCGCGTAGTAATGCGCTTCGACCAGGATGCCGTTGTCCCGCAGCGCCGTGACCATGTCGCGGGTCTGTTGCGGGACGACCACGGCATCCAGTTCTCCCTGAAAGAAGATCATCGGCACGCGGATATTGCTGGCATGCAGCAGCGGTGTGCGGGCGACGTAGCGTTCGGCGTCCAGCAGCGGATCGCCGATCAACCAGTCCAGATAGTCGCTTTCGAATTTGTGGGTCGCACGGCCCAGCGCTACCGGGTCACTGACCCCATACAGACTGGCTCCGGCACAGAACACGTTGTGAAACGCCAAGGCGCAAAGCGTTGTGTAGCCGCCGGCGCTACCGCCGCGAATGAAGGCCTTGTCGCCGTCGATCAGGCCCCGTTCGTTGAGGTAACTGACCACGGCGCAAGCGTCTTCGACATCCACATTCCCCCAGCTCAAATGAAGCGCCTGACGATAGGCCCGGCCATAACCGCTGCTGCCGCGATAGTTGAGGTCGGCCACGGCGAAGCCCCGCTGTGTCCAGAACTGGATGCGCGGATCGAGCATCGGGTAGCACGCCGACGTCGGGCCGCCATGGATGAACACCACCAGTGGCGGTTTCGCCTCGCCGGTCATTGCCGGGTAGAAGAAGCCGTGTGCTTCGCCTGAGCCACTGGGGTAGCGCAAGGTCTGCGGGCGGCTGATCCGTTCGGGAGCAAGCGGTGCGATGCCGCCAGCCAGTAACTTCACTTGCCGGCTCTGACGGTCGATGGCGATGACGGCGGTTGAACTGACGGGTGACGCTGCAATGCAATAAATGAACTGCCCATCCACGGCGAGATGGCGGAAGCGGCTGTAGTGGCCGGTGAAGTCGGTGCAGGAGTCGCCGCCTATGCCTAGTCGGCCAAACCCGCCCTCGGTCCAACTGGCCAGATAACTGTGGTCGCCCATCGGCAACCAGGTACTGCCGCCGAGTTGCCAGGGCGCCGGGCCATGGTCGGCGCTGGCACTTGGCAATGGGCTCAGGCCTTTCCCGGATTCCACCCATGGCTGCCAGTAACCGGCGCGATCCGTCAGGCAGTACAAGCGACCGTCGGCATCAAACCGTGGCTGTTGCACCGACTCTTGAGCACCGTCGCCCGCCACACAACGAGCCTCGGCAAACCCGCCATGGGCGAGGCGTTCGGCAACCATCAAGCGGGTTGCTGTCCATGGCTGATCCGGGCGACTCCATTCGATCCAGGCCAGGCGCCGGGCATCAGGGCTCAGCGTCGGTGCCGCGTAGAAATCAGCACCTTCGGCCAGCAGGTGGCGTGTGCCATCCAGCAGATCGATCGCCACCAGTCGGTGTTGGTCTCGATGCTCCTCGACCGCCAGCACCTGCCCGTTGGCGAACTGCAGATCGCCAAAACGGCACGCACCGGACGTCAGCTTTTCGGGCGCTTCGTCTTGCAGTGATTGCCGATACAACTGCTGGTCGGCCTCGTTGACGAAAACGATACCGTCGTCCGTCAGACAAAAGGCTCCACCGCCATATTCGTACACCCGACTGCGCACGCTGAACCCCGGCGGCGTCAGGCATTTCGCTGTGCCCTCACGCCAATGCCAGATCCGGCACGCCGCGTCTTCGGGTCGGTACTCGTTCCAGAACAGGCCGTTTGGACCGACCTGCAGTTCGGCAAAGTCGATACCGGCAGCCACGGCTTTGGCAGCGCTGAAAGGTTCAGCTTTTGGCGATGAGGCGTGAGTTTCGTTCATTGCGAAAGGCCAGTTGGTCGATGGTCTGGGTCGCGTGTTCGGCTTCTTCGCGAGCCTTGAGGATCACGCTGTGTTGTGGCGACTTGCTGCACACCGGGTCGGCGTTGCTGGCATCACCGGTGAGCATGAACGCCTGGCAGCGGCAGCCGCCGAAGTCTTTTTCTTTCTCGTCACAGGAGCGGCACGGCTCGGGCATCCAGTCATAACCGCGAAAGCGATTGAAGCCGAACGAGTCGTACCAGATGTGCTGCATGCTGTGGTCGCGTACGTTGGGAAACTGCACCGGCAGCTGTCGGGCACCGTGACAGGGCAGGGCGGTTCCGTCCGGCGTGACTGTCAGAAAAATACTGCCCCACCCGTTCATGCAGGCTTTCGGGCGTTCTTCGTAATAGTCCGGGGTGACGAAAATCAGCTTGCACGGATGCCCTTGGGCTTGCAGTTTGGCGCGGTATTCATCGGTGATGCGTTCGGCGCGCACCAGTTGCTCCCGGGTCGGCAATAGCCCGACGCGATTGAGTTGCGCCCAACCGTAGAACTGGCACGTGGCGAGCTCGACGAAATCCGCTTCCAAGGCGATGCACAGCTCGATGATGCGGTCGATCTGGTCGATGTTGTGCCGATGGGTCACGAAGTTCAGCACCATCGGATAACCATGGGCCTTCACCGCCCGGGCCATTTCCAGTTTCTGTGCAAAGGCCTTTTTCGAGCCGGCCAGCAGGTTGTTCACCTGCTCGTCGCTGGCCTGGAAACTGATCTGGATGTGATCGAGGCCGGCCTTCTTGAAATCGCTGATTTTCTGCTCGGTCAGGCCGATGCCGGAGGTGATCAGGTTGGTGTAGAAACCCAGTTTGCGGGCTTCGGTAATCAGCTCGGCGAGGTCCTGGCGCACCAACGGTTCACCACCGGAAAAGCCCAGTTGCGCCGCGCCCATTTCCCGCGCTTCACGGAACACCTTGATCCACTGTTCAGTGCTCAGCTCTTTGCCCTGCTCGGCGAAATCCAGCGGATTGGAGCAGTACGGGCATTGCAGCGGGCAGCGATAGGTCAGCTCGGCGAGCAGCCACAGCGGCAAGCCGACTTCAGGTTTTGGCGGCACTTGCCTTGATGAATCAGGCAAGTTCGATCCAGTGCTGCGCACGGGCTACCTCCATGAATTGCTCGATGTCGTCACCGAGCTCGGGTACGCCGGGGAACTGTTGGTCGAGTTCATTGATGATCGCCGCGACATCCCGTTCACCGTCAATCAAGCCACCGATCAGTGCGGCACTTTCGTTGAGCTTGATCATGCCTTCCGGGTACAGCAGCACGTGGCCTTTCTGCGCCGGTTCGTACTGGAAGCGGTAGCCGGGACGCCAGGTCGGGGTCTTGCTGCGATCGAAACTCATAAGGTGATTCCTTTGTGCCAGACCCGTTCTCCGGTCACGCTGTGATACGGCGGGCGTTTCAGTTCGTAGGCCATGCTCATGGCATCGAGCATGCTCCAAAGAATGTCCAGTTTGAACTGGAGAATTTCCAGCATGCGCTCCTGGCCTTCGCGGGTGGTGTAGTGCTGCAACGTGATCGCCAGACCGTGCTCGACATCACGCCGTGCCTGACCCAGGCGCGTGCGGAAATACTCGTATCCGGCCGGGTCGATCCAGGGGTAATGCTGCGGCCAGCTGTCCAGGCGCGACTGGTGGATTTGCGGGGCGAACAGTTCGGTCAGCGAACTGCTGGCGGCCTCCTGCCAGCTGGCGCGGCGGGCAAAGTTGACGTAGGCGTCCACGGCGAAGCGCACGCCGGGCAGGATCAACTCTTGGGAACGCAACTGGTCCGGGTCGAGGCCGACGGCCTGGCCCAGTCGCAGCCAGGCTTCGATGCCGCCGTCTTCACCGGGCGCACCGTCGTGGTCGAGCAGGCGCTGAATCCACTCGCGGCGGATCTCGCGGTCGGGGCAATTAGCCAGAATGGCCGCGTCCTTCAGGGGAATGTTCACCTGATAGTAGAAACGGTTGGCGACCCAGCCCTGGATCTGCTCGCGGGTAGCCCGGCCTTCGTACATCGCCACGTGATAGGGGTGATGGATGTGGTAATAGGCGCCCTTGGCGCGCAGGGCCGCTTCGAATTCGGCGGGGGACATTGGGGTGTCGGTCATCGGGGTTCTCCGGGGGAACAACCGTTGAAATCTTTGGTGTCTGGTCGGACGCCTTCGCGAGCAAGTCGAGTCGTCGCACCGCCGCTCCCACATTGGAATGCATTTCAAATGTGGGAGCGGGCTTGCTCGCGAAGAGGCCGCCCGCTAGAGCACAATACTCATGCCGTCATACGCCACTTCAACCTGGCACCGATCCAGCTCCGCGCGCTCGGGCGAATCTTCATCGAGAATCGGGTTGGTGTTGTTGATGTGGATAAGCACCTTGCGCTGCGTGGGCAGTTGCTCCAGCACTTCGAGCATGCCGCCGGGGCCGTTTTGCGCCAGGTGGCCCATCTCCCGACCGGTGCGGGTGCCTACGCCACGACGCTGCATTTCATCGTCATCCCACAGCGTACCGTCGACCAGCAGGCAATCGCTGCCGGCCATGATCTCCAGCAGCGCTGCATCCACCTTGCCCAGACCCGGTGCGTAGAAAAGTTTGCCGCCCGTGCCCCGGTCCTCGACAATCAGGCCGATGTTGTCGCCTGGATGCGGGTCGAAGCGGTGCGGCGAGTAGGGCGGCGCGGCACTGCGCAGCGGCAACGGGGTGAAGCGCAGGTTCGGGCAGGCGGGAACAGTGAAGCTTTGATCGAGCTCGATGCGGTTCCAGTTCAGCCCGCCGTTCCAGTGGTTGAGCATGGTGAACAGCGGAAAACCGGTGCTCAGGTCTTCGTGGACCATATCCGTACACCAGACCTGATGCGGGCAACCCTCGCGCAACATGAGCAGGCCGGTGGTGTGGTCGATCTGACTGTCCATCAGGATGATCGCGCCGATCCCGGTATCACGCAGGGCGCGGCCCGGCTGCATCGGGGCGAAGCCCTGGAGTTGGGCGCGGATGTCCGGAGAGGTGTTGCACAGCACCCAGTTCACGCCGTCATCGGAAATCGCGATGGACGACTGCGTCCGGGCCTTGGCCCGCAGGCTGCCGTCGCGAAAGCCTGCGCAGTTCACGCAGTTGCAGTTCCACTGGGGGAAGCCGCCGCCGGCGGCGGAACCTAGAATCTGGACAAACATGGACGCTCCATCATTTCAACGCTGAAAATAAAACGCCTCGGATAACCGAGGCGTTGTGCTGCACATCTGCCAAAGCAGAGATTAGCGGCTTGCGAAGTACATGGTGACTTCAAAGCCGATACGCAGGTCGGTGTAGGCAGGTTTGGTCCAGGCCATGAATTGAACTCCTTCTAGTGGGGGGGAGACAGCGCTAGCTATAGGTATAGTCCACCTCAAGTCAGAGATGTTCCAGATAGTTAGGTTGCTATGTTACTCAAAATCTCAAAGAAATTGCCCGTGAAACTTTGAGAAAGCTCCTTACCGCCCCGGTAATGATCATTTTGCCGCTTGCCATGGAGTGCCCGGTGCAGGGCTGTTCGCCAGGCAATGCCAACCGCCCTCGGCCTTGTTCAATCGTTGTGCTGCAACCAGCAGTTCGGAACGCCCGATCAGCAGGATTGCCTCGGGCAATTGCGTCAGAAAATCCGACGAGTGGCCGCCCAGCTTGCCCTGCCAAAGCAATTCCGCGGCCTGGGCAGTGGGCAATGCAGCCTGGGAAAATTGCTCGGCCAAGGTCTGGCGCCCGGCGATGAACGCGTTGTCGTCGAGGGCATTGATCAGCATTGGCACATCGCTGAGGAACTGCTCGATGCGCTGCAGCAGATCTGCCGGCGCTACGTTCGGTGATTGCACACCGAACAGTAATCCGGTTGTCCCGTGAATCTGGCGTAGGGCGCTGAACACCGCATAGCCCAGTTGCAACTCCACGCGCAGGCGCTGGTAGAACGGCGTCTGACAGAAGTGCGCAAGTAGACGCCACGCGGCTTCGTCGGCCAATTCCCCGGTCACGGCAGGGCAAAACAGCAACAGTGCGTGCTCGCTGGAATCGCTATCGATGGCGCTCCACAGGCGTTGTGACGGGATGGATGGCGGTGGGGTCAATTGATTATCCGGCGTGCCGGGAATACGGCTCAAGGCCAGGCCCATGGCCGCTTGAGTCTGGGCGGACAGGCCAATCGCCAGACCATCCCAGCGTGCACTCGACCAGAGTTGCTGTGCGTCGTCTGTGTTCGCGGTGTGCGCAAGGCAGTGATCGGGCAATGCCTTGAGCAGTTGTCGAATGGGGATCAGCGCAACGCTCGCGTGCGTGGCTTGTGAGCCTGCGGAGTCAGGTTGTGTCAGCTCTTTCAGCGCATGCTCCAGAACGGTGGGCATCGGCTCCTGCAGTCCGGTCATTTTCAGCAGCCATTCGTTGCCCGATGCACTGAAGGAAAAATCCACACCGGCCTGACGCGCGTCTTCGCGTAGCGGTTGCAGGTTATTTTCCAGTCGGGATTGAAGGGCGCTGGCGGGACTCGAGTCCAGACGCCAGCGCAGATAAATCGCACCTTCCGCGCTGTTGTCCGGCAATGCCTGGCTGAATTGCATCGGCGAACGTTCACGACGGCTTCGCGAGCGATCCTGGGCAAAGGTACGCAGGCCGCGGTGGGCGCTGGTCTGGCCACGAATCAATCCGGCGTTGGACGCTGGTGCTTCGGTGCGCAGGAACGGGTTGGGTGCGGGCAACTGCCATGGGCCACTGAAGTTATCCACAGCGCCGATTTGATTGAGGATTTGCTTGAGCGCTGTAACGCCTTGGCCAGATGACCCGACTTCGCATTGTTCGCTGTCCAGTCGGGCCAATTGCAAGGCACTGCTGATCTGTTGCTGGCGCTGGTGCAGGGTTGCGTATTCTTCGCGCAACCGGGTCCAGTCCTGCTGGGCAAAAAAGCTCAGCCAGTCCATAAGGCGTTCGAGAATCCCGGTCGGCAACCCATTGGCCGGCAAGGTGAACTCGATATGCAGCAAGGCTTGTCCTGCGAATTGGTAGAGCAACTGGGCTTTCAGGTGATCGGCCAGCCCGCGCTCGCGCAGGTCCGCCGACAAGCCCCCGGGTTTTGCCGAATTCAGCCAGTGGCACAAGAATGCCAGCGCCTCGGCGCAAGAATCGGGCAGCGATTCGAGGGCGCACAGCCAATCCAGTCGCCGTGCTTCAGCCTGTTGATAACTTCTTTCTGAGGTCGACATCAGGGGCACGGGAGCGTGTTGCTCAATGCTTTCTCCCTTGGCGATGACGTTACCAAATGCTTCAGCCAAGGTCCTTAGCTCTTCGAGGCTTTGCGGTCCGGCCAGGCTCAATGTCATCTGCCCGGTCTGGTAAAACCGCTGATAAAAATCCTGCAACGCCTGCTGAAACTCGGGCTGCTCTACAGGCAGGGTGGCGCGATTGCCGGCATGAAAACCGCGAAGCGGATGTACTTCTGACAACCCGTCGAACAGCGCAAATTGCTGCTGCGCTGCCGCATCCTGCGACCAGGCGACAAATTCCGCCTGCAGCACTTCCCGTTCTCGCTGCTGATCGTCCGGATTCATACGCGGATGGGCGAGCATGTCTGACAGACGCTCCAGCCCACCGGCAAATGCCTGGGGTGGCAGTTCGAAAAAGTAGTCCGTGGTGCGTTCGCTGGTTCGCGCGTTTATCTGGCCGCCATGACTCTGGACGTAGGCCATCAACCCTTGCCCGGCAGGAAAACGCCCAGTCCCCAGAAACAGCAGATGCTCAAGAAAATGCGCCAGTCCGGGCCACGCCAGCGGCACATCATGGCTGCCCGCGGCGACCCGCAATGCTGCTGCGCAACGCTTCAAATTCGGGGCATGACGCAGTGTCACCCGCAAGCCGTTGGCCAGGGTTTCAGTGTGGGGGCGAGGGTGATTCAGCGCGGGCATGGGCACTTCCAGAACAGTGAAGTGCCAATGCTAGCGGATTAGGACTTGTTCAGCTCGCCGTAAAGCTCGGGACGACGATCGATCAGGTAGCGATTGGCGGCACGGGAATCGACCATCAACTGTCGATCCAGCTCACCGACAATCAGCGATTCATCCAGTCCCGCCTGAGCGATACGGCTGCCATCCGGCGCAGCAATGCTGCTCTGGCCGCAATAGTGGATGTCGCCTTCATGGCCACAGTAGTTGGCGTAAGCCACATAGCATTGGTTTTCGAAGGCGCGGGAACGCACGGTGACATCGGCGACGAAATCGAACGGAATCATGTTCGCAGTCGGCACCAGAATCAGCTCGGCGCCGCCCAGAGCCAGGCGTCGGGCATTTTCCGGAAACTCCAGGTCGTAGCAGATCAGGAAACCGAGTTTCCAGCCGTTGAGCTCAACGATAGGAAACTCGTCGGAACCTGCACTGAACATCGAGTGATCGAGGTCGCCGAACAAGTGCGTCTTGCGGTAGTTGCACAGGCGCTCGCCATGGGCGTCGATCAACTGCACGGCGTTGTAGATCTGCCCGTCCTCGGTGCGCTCGGGATAGCCATACAAGATGGCAATCCCGGTTGCCTTGGCAATGCGCGCGATCTGCTGCGCCGACTCGCCGTTGTACACCTCCGCCAACACGCTGACGGCATCGACGCCGATGTTGTAGCCGGTCAGGAACATCTCCGGCAGTACCAGCAGGTCCGCGCCTTTTGCCTCCAGCGCCAGTTGTTGCAGGCGTTGCAGGTTGCCGGCGACATCCAGCGGCAACGGTGGACATTGGTAAAGGGCTACGCGCATTTCGGATTCCTCTTACTCGGGCAGGGCGATCGGTCCGATCTCGTTGAATACATCTCCTGGACCCGGATTCTCGGCATGAGTTGCACCGCCGAAGTGTTTCATGATGCCCCACACCGCGTTGAGCGAGGTCTGAACCGCACCCTCAACCCAGGCTGGCGTCCACGAAACGTCGTCGCCAGCGATGAAGATCCCGCGCTGTTCTGCCGGCATGTCGTCCTGCATGAAGTGCGCGTACATGCGCTGGTTGTAGCGGTAGTGACCGGGCAGTGCGCCTTTGAACGCGCCGAGGAAATGCGGGTCGGCTTCCCAGGACACTGTGATCGGGTCGCCAATGATCCGTGCGGCGATGTCGACTTTCGGGTAGATCTTCTTCAGTGCATCCAGCGCCAGTTTCACGCGTTTTTCCACCGGGTGCGGGAGCATTTTCAGCGCGTCGCTCATCCACGAGTACGACAGGCAAATCACCCCTGGCTTGTCGTCGCCGTTGTCGAACAGATAGGTGCCACGGGTCAGGCGGTCGGTCAAGGTCATGCTCATCAGGTCGCGGCCGGTTTCCGGATCCTTGTCCTTCCAGAACGGGCGGTCGACCATCACGAAGGTCTTCGACGATTGCATGTAGCGGGTGCGGTCCAGGGCCATCCACATCTTTTGCGAGAACAGGGTTTCGTCGCATTCGATCTGGGTGGTCAGCAGCCAGCTCTGGCACGTGGTCAACACAGCGGCGTATTCGCGGGTGTCGCCCCAGTTGTCGGTGACGGCGAAACGGCCGCCCGGTGCGTGGGCAATCTTCTTCACGCCGGTGCGCGGCGCGCCGCTGTGCAGGGAACTGAGGCTGGTGCCGGCCGGCCAGTGCGCGCAACGCTCCGGCACATGGCGCCAGATGCCTTGTGGCACCTGTTCCACGCCACCGACCACCAGGTGCTGGTGATCGTCGCAATTGGTCATCACCACGCGGAAGATTTCCAGCATCGAATTCGGGAAGTCAGAGTCCCAGCCGCCGGTGCCGAAACCGACCTGGCCGAACACTTCGCGGTGATGGAACGACAGCTTGGCAAAGGCTTTGGACGTGGCGACGAAGTCATAGAAGGTGCGGTCGTCCCACAGCGGCACCAGGGTGTTCCACAGCTCCTTGAGGCGAGGCACGTCGCGGTCGCGAATGGCTTGCTGGATATCCGAGAACTGCGAGCCGGCCTCCAGGGCGTCGGCCCACGCGTCAGCCACTTCCTGGAACAGCGCAGGAAGGTCCGACAACTTCTGTGCGTAATGGGTCTGGCCTTCGAGATCGATCACCGTGCTGCCCGACGCAGGCGTCAGCGGGTTGGGGAACGGTTTGGTTTCCAGGCCGAGCTTGTCGACGTAGTGATAGAACGCGGTGGACGACACCGGAAAGCGCATGCCACCCAGTTCGGCCACGATGCCTTCGGCGCCGTTGAAGGCCTGGGAGCGCAGACGGCCACCCATTTTCGAGGCTTCGTAGACGACCGGTTTCAGCCCCAGCTTCATCAGCTCATACGCGGCCACCAGACCGGCAATCCCACCGCCGACAATCGCCACTTCGGCACCGTGATTGTGCTCGGGAATGCTGCCCAGCCCGGCCGGGTGTTCGATCCAGTCGTCGAAGGCGAAGGGAAAGTCCGGGCCGAAAATGGTGATTGGTTTTTTACCGTCTGCAGGATGGCGATTGTTCTTGTTCATGGCTGACCTTGCTGGCGACCCGACGCGGAATGCGCATCTGAGTATAGGAAAAGATGCCAGCCATTCTAGAGAGCACAGAACACGTTAATAAGACGCAAAGTGTCGTCGTTTTGCCATTTTGTTGGTCGATATGACGATATCGATGTACACACTGTCCATTGTGGGAGCGGGCTTGCCCGCGAAGAGGCCCGACCAGACACCACCAAACCATCGGCACAAACTCAAACCGGCTGCCCCCGATCAATCTTGCTGCTCAAGATGATCGACGTCGTGGTCTTTTCCACCCCATCCACACTGCCAATCTGATCCAGCAACTGATCCAGCTGTTCCGGCGAATCGGTGCGCAACCACGCCACATAATCAAATTCGCCACTCACCGCACACAACTGCTGCACTTGCGCCATGGCACTGAGCCGACGCAACACCTCCTTGCCGGAACGCGGTTGCACCGTGATCCCGACATACGCCTGCAACCCGCCGTCCACCACCCGCTGCCCGAGACGCACGCCGTAACCGGTGATCACCTTGGCCTTTTCCAGCCGCGCCAGGCGCGAGGTGACGGTGGTGCGGGCGATGCCCAGTTGCCGGGCGAGCATGGCCACGCTCTCACGGGCGTTGATCTGCAGGGCTGCAATCAACTGGCGGTCGATTTCGTCGAGAACGGGTGGGCGAGTGTCAGGCAAAGGGTTATCTCCAGCGGTATGGATCAGTGCGCAAGCATGTTACAGGCAGATTCTGCACGACGCTCGCGACGGATCCCTGATCTGGCCTCAGTACCGTTCGTGACATTTCTGCCTGCGACAAATTGCCATAAGTAACCAGTTAGTACATTATTCCGCCCTTGTCACAAATGGGGAAAATGTCCGACATGAACAATTCTGGGGCTGCCGCCGGCAGCAAATGGTTGCTGGCGGGGCTGGGTATGCTGATTGCACTGATCGGGCTCGGCCTGGCGGGTGGCGGTGGCTATCTGATTGCGCTGGGTGGCAGCTGGTATTTCCTGCTGATGGGCCTGGCGATGCTGGTGTCCGGCCTGTTGATTGCCCGTCGCAAGCCGCTGGGCGCCTGGCTGTATGGTGTGGCGCTGGTCCTCACCGTGATCTGGTCCTTGTGGGATGCGGGCCTCGAATACTGGCCGCTGGTCTCGCGGGTGCTGACCTTCGCCGTGATCGGTCTGGTGGTGGCGCTGATCTATCCGACCCTGGTCCGCGCTTCGGGCGCGACCGGCGGGCGTGGCGCCTACGGTCTGGCCGGCATTCTGGGTGTGGGCGTTGTAGCGACGATGGCCTACATGTTCGTGCCGACCCACGTGGTCAAGGCCTCCGTTGAACCTGCGGTTTCGCCGGTCGCGCCGGGTACCGAGCAGAAAGACTGGGCCCACTGGGGCAACACCACCGCCGGCAACCGCTTTGCCGCGCTGGACCAGATCAACAAAGGCAACATCGACAAGTTGCAGGTCGCCTGGATCTTCCGCACCGGCGATATCCCGCAAAGCACCGGTGCCGGCGCCGAAGACCAGAACACCCCGCTGCAAATCGGTGACACGGTCTACACCTGCACCGCCTACGGAAAAGTCTTCGCCCTGGATGCCGACACCGGCGCCCAGCGCTGGAAGTTCGACCCGCAAGGCACCGCGCCCAACTGGCAGCGCTGCCGTGGCCTGGGCTACTCCGAAACCCCGGTGTCTTCGGACAATCAGCCAACCGCGTGTACGAAACGCCTGTTTCTGCCGACCGGCGATGCCCGCCTGATCGCCATCAATGCCGATACCGGCAAGCCCTGCGAAGAGTTTGGCAACAATGGCACCGTCGACCTGACCACCGACATGGGCGAAGTGAAACCCGGTTACTACCAGCAAACCTCGACCCCGCTGGTCGCAGGGGACGTGGTGATCGTCGGTGGCCGCGTGGCCGACAACTACTCCACCGGCGAACCACCGGGCGTGGTGCGTGCCTACGACGTGCGCAGCGGTGAACTGGTGTGGGCGTGGGATCCGGGTAATCCGAACACCAGCAAACGTCCGCCGGCCGGTGAGACTTACACCCGTGGCACGCCGAACGTGTGGTCGGCCATGTCCTACGACGCCAAACTCGGTCTGGTGTACCTGCCGACCGGCAACGCAACGCCAGACTTCTTCGGCGGTCAACGCACCGAGTTCGACGACAAGTGGAGCTCGTCCATCGTCGCCATCGACGTGAAAACCGGCCAGGTGCGCTGGCACTTCCAGACCACTCACCACGACCTGTGGGACTTCGACCTGCCGGCGCAACCGCTGCTGTACGACGTGCCGGACGACAAGGGCGGTACCCAGCCAGCCTTGGCGCAAGTCACCAAACAGGGCGAGATCTTCCTGCTCAACCGCGAAACCGGCGTGCCGATTGCCCGCGTCGAAGAACGCCTGGTGCCGCAAGGCAAGGTTCCCGGCGAACGCTATTCGCCAACCCAACCGTTCTCGGTCGACATGCCGTCAATCGGCAACAAGACCCTGACCGAGTCCGACATGTGGGGCGCCACCCCGTTTGACCAGTTGATGTGCCGCATCCAGTTCAAAGGCATGCGTCACGAAGGCGTCTACACCCCGCCAGGCATGGACCGCGCCCTGCAATTCCCGGGCTCGCTGGGCGGCATGAACTGGGGCAGCGTCTCGGTTGATCCGAACACCAGCTACATGTTCGTCAATGACATGCGCCTGGGCCTGGCCAACTACATGATTCCGCGCGACAAGATCAAAGCCGGGGCCAGCGGCATCGAAATGGGCGTGGTGCCACAGGAAGGCACACCGTTCGGCGCCATGCGCGAGCGCTTCCTCTCGGCGGTTGGCATTCCGTGCCAGAAACCACCGTTCGGCACCCTGTCGGCCATCGACCTCAAGACCCACAAACTGATGTGGCAAGTCCCGGTCGGTACCGTACAGGACACCGGCCCGCTGGGCATCCGCATGCACCTGCCGATCCCGATCGGCATGCCGACCCTCGGCGCATCGCTCGCCACGCAGTCGGGCCTGCTGTTCTTCGCCGGCACCCAGGACTTCTACCTGCGCGCCTTCGACACCGGCAACGGTAACGAAATCTGGAAGTCGCGCTTGCCGGTGGGCAGCCAGTCCGGGCCGATGACCTACGTCTCACCGAAAACCGGCAGGCAGTACATCCTGCTGACAGTGGGCGGTGCGCGTCAGTCGACGGATCGTGGGGATTATGTGATTGCCTACGCTTTGCCCAAATAAGGTGACGTAGGAGCGAGCTTGCTCGCGATGGACGTTAACGATAACGCTGGCTGTCTGAATGGACGCGGCGCCTACAAGTCCATCGCGAGCAGGCTCGCTCCTACATTGTTTTGCGGGGCGACAGGATGGACAGCGACCGTCACTCGTAGTCGAATGCGAGAACGAAGGATCCGAGGCAATGGACATGACGACGAACCTGCCTGCCGCTGTACGCGACCGCGCATTGCAGATCGCCCATCACGAAATGGGGCACTACGTGGTGGCCCGCGCCCTGGGCTTTGAAACGGGCGGCGTGACCCTGACCGTGACCAGGGATTTGCGACACCAGGGCGGGGCCTCCATTACCTTGGTGCGCTCCATTTCGTCGATAGAAGCCATGAAGGAGCATCTGGAAGCCCGGATGATGGTGCTCCTGGCTGGCGCCATGGCGCAGACACTCCCTTCAAAGCCTTCAGCCGCAAAACGCGTAGACAAGCCCAAAGCCACTGCCATCCTCAAAGGCGAGCAGGGGGCGGAGCAGGACTACGCAAAAATCAGGGAGCTTCAGCATCTGCTGCGCAACATCGTCTACCCCGATACCGATCCAGCGTCGAGCGAGCGCATAACGGCGCAGCTTAAGACGATGACGGATCAGGTGTGGGTCCGGACGCAAAAAATCATCGAGGATCAGGCCGAGACGATTGCCGAACTGGCTGCGGCGCTGGTGGACGGGATGGCTCTTGTGGAGCAATGGGGGCGGGCGGCGGATACGTTTGAGGTGGTGTTCACCGGGCCGATGCTGGAGCGACTGCGGGCGGTGAAAGCCATCCCTCCGTTACGTGTTTGGACCGACAGCTGCAGTGACGCCGTTCAGCACTCGAAATAACGAAGGGTCGTAGCGTTATTTGCTCGCGAGCATAGCGTCTTGCACCAGTGGCAACAGTGCATCAGTTGCCGCCAACAGTTCAGCCAGAAGGGTTTCGTCCACATCCATATAACCTTCGTACTCAGCCAGATTGCGGCGTTCGTGACAAAGCGCGAACAGGCGTACCTGGATTTTGTTCAGGCCGAGAGTATGTACAAGGCACTGAAATACCAGATAGCAGCGGTCGGAGCGAAAACCCTGCAGACGCATGGCGGTCAATGCCAGGGCATGGGCAGCGTTGTAGGCGAGGTCGAAGCGACTGGCGAAGGACAGGGCCGAACTGTGAGCATCCTGCAAACGGTCCGTGGCCGATCTCAGCAGTCCTTCACATTCCTTGCGATCTGGCGGTTCGGCTTTGAGGCCACCGCTACGCACCAGGTTCTCCAGATTTTCGTTATTGCCCATCGGCTACCTCTGCTGGGTTGCGGCCAATCAAATCAATTTTGTCCTGTTGCTCAACCCGCACGACAAAGCTGTTGCCGGCTGCCTTCTTGGCTTGCCAGTCGGCCAGGGTGTAGAGCGTTGGGTTAATGGTGCGGCCAAGCTGTTCCTCTACGGGCAGTACCCGTTCCATCAACTCGCCGTAGCTGAGGTTTTCTCCAATCAGCATCAGGTCAATGTCACTGCCTGCATGCTCGTTCCCCTTGGCAATGGAGCCGTAGATAAACGCCCATACCAACTGATCAGACAGTGGAGACAAGGCTGCACGCAGTTGCTCCGCAATGCCAAAAGTCTTACGCACTATCCCCAGCAGTTCTGCATAGATGGGGCACTCAGGGTTGGCCTGGTAGTGCGTCTGATTACCTCGCCGACTCATGGTGAGAATGCCTGCGCCATGCAGGCGCTCCAGCTCACGCATCAGGCTGCCCTTGCCGACCTGCGCCCAGCGGGATATTTCATTGGCATAGAAGCTCTGATCCGGTTTGCCATACAACATGCCCAGCACTTTTTGCTGGGTAGCGGTAAACAGAGCATCGCTGAGCGGGATGGCAGGCATGGTCGACTCTATAAGTCCCAAAAAGGGAACGATGGGTCCCTTTCTGGGAATTTTCAACTCTGCCGTGATTATGTGTTTTTCGATGGGTCTGCTTCCTTTCTGGTTTGAACAGGCCGCCGCGTCAGCACCTTTAACACATCATCGATCAGCGCTTTGCTCATTGTCGTCAGGTAATGAGCGGCCCAGGCGTGACGGTCGGAGTCCTGAGCGTAGGCAGCGTCCACGGTGAGGGACTTTGCGAGAAATAGCAGATCGGAGGCTTGGGCCAGGGCGTCGATGATGGGGACGTTGCGACAGACGTGGAACAGTGGTTGGTCCGAGAGAAACAGGAAGGGCGTGAAGCCAATGGTTTTCAGTTCTGAAGGTGCGGGCGAATCTGTTTTGGTCATGGTCATACTCCAGCGTTAGAGGAGTCGCCACGTTCGTTTCCAAGCGAGTGGGTGGCGGCTGTGCGCAGGTTGGAAACCGGGGACCAAAGATCCGGCACGCCCAAAGGCGTCCCGCGCACAGCTGCCATAACACAGAGTTCGCAGTCGTCAAAAACGTCTGGAATTGTGGTGGGGATGCTGTTGCGCTGTGATCCGACGGGTTTCCAAGCCCGATCGCTGAATGCTCAGCGACGTCCGGAGACTATCCCGTCGAAGAAAAGCACAACAAGGCGGCAAAGTGCCCAACAGCAAGATTCGGAGTTTGCCTACAAGGTCCTAAGGCGTCATCCGATATTTCGACACCCTCAGTAAACGAAGACTGGCACGACGAGTGATTTTCCAGGCCGGTGCATCCTTTGAGTCGTTGCGCCAAACGCCTGGTTCCTGCGTTGTCATGAGGGCACTGAAGCCATTGGCGAATCGGCAACCGCCGCCAGTAACCGTCGTTAACAATTGACAGGGGAATCAGGGTGGTTGGGCACCTCTGAAGCTCATACATTTATTCCTTTGAGGTTATATTCCTTTGGTGGCATATTTGTATGAAATGGGACGTCGAATACACGGATGAATTTGAGGCCTGGTGGGATCGCCTGAACGAGGCCGAACAGGACTCGGTTCAGGCCACGGTGATGTTGCTGGGCGAGGATGGCCCACACTTGGGTTTTCCACACACCAGCGATATCAAGGGTTCACGGCATGGGAACCTACGTGAGTTAAGGGTACAGCACGCTGGCAGGCCGTACCGTGTGCTGTACGCGTTTGATCCACGGCGCAGCGCGATCCTGCTGATTGGCGGCGATAAAACCGGCCAGGAGCGTTGGTATGCGGAAAACGTGCCGCTGGCCGAGCGTCTCTACGACGAGCACTTGGAAACATTGATGAAAGAGGGTTATGACAATGGCTAAAAAATTTGCTGATTTGGTGGCACGTCGCTCTCCAGAGTCTCAAGCGCGTGTCGAGGCCTTGCATCAGAAGCTACGAGCTCAAATGCCGTTGCACGAGTTGCGTCAGGCGCAAGCGTTGAGTCAGGACACACTGGCCAGGACGCTGCATGTCAACCAGGCGGCGATCTCCAAGATGGAGCGGCGAACGGACATGTACATCAGTACTTTGCGCAACTACATCCGCGCCATGGGTGGCGAGCTGGAAATCATCGCCACTTTCCCCGAGGGCCAGGTAAAGATCGAGAACTTTGCCAACTGAACGATTAAAAAATGGCTCTACTGTTTCGGTCTATCCAGACACGCAAAAGCCGCGCATTGCGCGGCTTTCTTGTTTGGTGGGCCCACACGGACTTGAACCGTGGACCAAAGGATTATGAGTCCTCTGCTCTAACCAACTGAGCTATAGGCCCTCAGTAGGTCGCGGATTATAGCGACGGTTTCGCGGCTGTGCTATCCGAAAAAGCCATTACGGTTGTACGAAGAAACGTCGCGGCGAATTCTTCGGGGGGCAAGGGCAGGCTGACGATGTAGCCCTGGATCTGTTCGCAGCCCTCGGCGGCGAGGAATTGCTGTTGCGCCTGGGTCTCGACGCCTTCGGCAATCACGGTGAATTGCATGCTGCGTCCGAGGGCGATGATGGCGCGTACGATCGCCGCATCGTGGGGGTCGTCCGGCAGGCCGCGGACGAAGGACTGGTCGATCTTGAGGATGTCCAGCGGCAGACGCTTGAGGTAACTCAGGGACGAGTAGCCGGTGCCGAAGTCATCGATGGCCAGTTGCACGCCCAGATGTTTGAGTTGATGCAATACCGCCAGCGCTTCTTCGGCCTGGCTCATGATGAAGTTTTCGGTGATTTCCAGTTGCAGGAATCCGGGGTTGAGGCCGTTGTCCTTCAGTAACTGCTCGATACGCCCCAGCAGGTTGGGCTGGCGCAATTGGGCGCCGGCAAGGTTGACCGACAGTGGGCCGGGGCTTTCGTACAGGCGGTGCCATTCGGCCATCTGGCGGCAGGCGGTTTCCAGGACCCAGTCGCCGATTTGCAGGATCATGCCGTTTTCTTCAGCCAGCGGGATGAAGTGTTCCCGCGGCACGTCACCAAAGGTCGGGTGGCGCCAGCGGATCAGGGCTTCGGCGCCGACCAGGCTGTAGTCGTCGAGGCTGATTTTCGGTTGGTAGCACAGGTGCAACTCGTTGCGTTCGATGGCGCGGCGCAGTTCGTGCTCCAGCGCCACGCGTTCACTGGCCTGGGCGGTGAGGTCGCGGGTGTAGCTTTCGACGCGGTTGCGGCCCTTGGCTTTGGAGCGGTACATCGCCGCGTCGGCGTTCTTGATCAGCGTGGCAACATCGCAGCCATCCTTGGGATAGAGGCTGGTGCCGATGCTGGCGCTGATGAAAAACTCGTGTTCGCCGGCCTGGAACGGCGCGGCGAAACAATTGAGCAGTTTGGTGGCAATGTTGTCGGCATCACTGGGTTGTTGCAGGCCCGGCAGCAGGATAATGAACTCGTCACCGCCCAGGCGTGCCACGGTGTCGATGTCACGCAACTGCTCCTTGAGACGTGCGGCAATGCCCTTGAGCAGCAGGTCGCCCACCGGGTGGCCGAGGCTGTCGTTGATGTGCTTGAAGCGGTCAAGGTCAAGGAACAGCACGGCGCCCTGGCCGCCGTTCTCCTGCTGGTTGTTGAGTGCTGTCAGCAAGCGGCTTTCGAACAGCGTGCGGTTCGGCAGGCCGGTCAGCGGGTCGTGGTGCGCCTGGTAGTCGAGTTTGGCCTGGGCATGCTTGAGGCTGGAGATGTCGGCGAATACCGCGACAAAGTGGGTGATGAACTTGTCGCGGTTGCGCACGGCACTGATGGTCAGCCAGCTTGGGTACAGCTCGCCATTTTTGCGCCGATTGGAAATCTCGCCCTGCCAATGACCTTCGGCAGTCAATTGATGCCACATGGCCGCGTAGAACGCGCTGTCATGCAGGCCTGAGGCGAGCAGACGGGGCGTATGGCCCAGCGCTTCGCTTTCGCTGTAACCGGTGATTTCGGTGAAGGCACGGTTGACCGCACTGATGTGCTGCTGGGTATCGGTGATCAACACGCCTTCGGCGGTGCTTTCGAACACGGTGGCGGCCTGTTGCAGTTTTTCCTGCATCAGGTGCCGCTCGGTGATATCCCGGGCGATGGTCAGCATGCAGTCGTCATCGCCGATCGGCAGCGGACGGCTGGACACTTCACAGAGGCGGATCTGCCCGTCGCTGCGGCGGATATGACAACTGAAGTCGCGGACAAACCCGTCCCGATGCAGCAGGTCGAGCATTTGTTTGCGTTCATTGAGATTGACCCAGATTCCCAGATCCAGCACCGAACGATCCACGGACATGGCGCTGTTGAATCCGGTGATGCGACTGAAACCCTCGTTGACCTCCAACAGCAAGCCGTCACTTTGCCGCGATAGCAGCAGGCCGTCGGGGGATGCATGGAAAGCCTTGGCGAACTTTTCTTCGGACGTTTGCAGTTGTTGCTGGGTTTCCTTGAGCTGGGTGATGTCCCGCACCACGACCACCAGCGCCGGTGTCATGTCGAGGTCGAACGGTTCGGCGGAGATCAGCCCGGTGAACACCTGGCCGTTGCTGCGACGAAAGGGCATTTCCAGATTGCGGATGCTGCCGGCCTGCAAGCGTTGCAACAGACCCGGCCCAACGCCGGGAATCCCCCAGATGTTCAGGTCGGTGGCGGTCAGTCCAATGACGTCCTCGGCCTTGAGGCCGATCTGTTCTTCGAATGCTTCGTTGACCTCCAGCAGGCAACCGTCGCTCAGGCGGGCGATCACCAGAATGTCAGGGCATTGCTGGAACACGGAAGCGAATTTCTGTTCCGACAGGCGCAGCGCTTCTTCGGTTCGCTTGGCGTCGGTGATGTCGATCATCAACCCGCGCATCACCGGCTCTTGCCCGTGTTCGATCAGGCTGACGATGTCGCGCACCCACAGACAGCGCCCGTCGGCAGTGATCACCCGGTAATCGAGGCGGTGATCGCGCCCGGCCAGCACCTCGTGATCGCAGAAAGTCTGGGCACGAGTCAGGTCGGCGGGGTGAATGATGTTGCGCCAGAAGCCCGGAATCAGCCAATGGGAGAGGGGATAGCCAAGAAGATCTTCGGCGTGGGGCGATACGTAGCTGTAGGTGTAGTCGGTGACCCTGGCTTCCCAGGCGATGGCCGACAGGCTCTCTACCAGGCCGCGGTAGTGGTACTCGCTGCTGCGCAGTTCCTGTTCAAGATCGACCCGGCGGGCGATTTCCGAACTCAAGCGGCGGTTGATGCGGATAACCGCCGCCAGCACCAGGGTCAGCAGCAGCAATCCGGGCAGGCCATACACCAGCAGGTCATTCCAGAATGTTCGATGATCGATGACGTTACCGACCCAATGCTCCTGAATGGCGCTGATTTCGGCGGGGCTCATGTCCGCCAGGACTTTGTCGAGAATACCGACGAGGATTGCGTTGTTGCGGGGTACGGCCATGGCCAGTTGATAGCGATAGGGGGTTTCACCGCTGACATACAGCCCATCGAGCTTGAGCTGACGCAGGCTCCAGACGCTGGACGCCAGATCGCCCACCACCGCATCCACTGCACCCGTGGCCAGCGCCTGTAACGCCGAGCTGACGTTGGGCATCGCCACCAGGTTCAGGTCGGGATTGTGGGTGCGCAGCAGTTCGTGGGGGGCGTAGTTTTCCACCACGGCGATTTTCAGGCCATACAGGTCTTGCAGGTTGTGTGGCTGGGGGCCCCTGACATGGGCCAGGATGACGATCGGAAAATCCAGATAGGGGCGGGTGAACGACAGGTATTTCTGGCGTTCCGGGGTCGACATGATGCCCGGCAGCAGGTCGATTTTGCCTTTTTTGGCTTGTTCCAGGACGGCGGTCCAGCTCACCGGCTCGATGGGCGTGAGCCGGGTTTTCAGTCTTTGGCGAATGACCTCGATGTAATCCGCGGCAAGGCCCTGGTAGCGGCCCTCATCGTCGCGAAACTCGAAGGGCGGCCACGACGCATCGACACCCAGGCGCAAGTCCGGGTGAGCCGCCAGCCAGCTACGTTCATCCTCAGTTAGAGTCAGCGCGCCAGCCGTTGCGGTCCAGGTCATCAGCGACAGCAAAAAAAGCACGGTCGGCAGTCTGGGCATAACGGTCTCGTTATGGCTCTGGGGAATGTTTCGAGTGTAGACGGGCTACAGGGCGGAGGGGGAGGTGTGGAGATATTAATCTGCCATAAAACAAAACCCCCGGCCTGGGCCGGGGGTTCTGTGATCACTCGTCGAGGAAGGAGCGCAGATGCTCGCTTCTGGTCGGGTGGCGCAGCTTGCGCAACGCCTTGGCTTCGATCTGACGAATCCGCTCACGGGTCACGTCAAACTGTTTGCCAACCTCTTCGAGGGTGTGGTCGGTATTCATGTCGATACCGAAGCGCATGCGCAGTACCTTGGCTTCACGGGCAGTGAGGCCGGACAGTACTTCGCGAGTCGCTTCTTTAAGGCTCTCAACGGTTGCAACATCGATTGGCGACTGCATGGTCGAGTCTTCGATGAAGTCACCCAAATGGGAGTCTTCGTCATCACCGATCGGGGTTTCCATGGAGATCGGCTCTTTAGCGATCTTCAATACCTTGCGGATCTTGTCCTCAGGCATTTCCATGCGTTCGCCCAGCTCTTCCGGGGTCGGTTCGCGACCCATTTCCTGCAGCATCTGCCGGGAAATGCGGTTGAGCTTGTTGATTGTCTCGATCATGTGCACCGGAATACGGATGGTGCGGGCCTGGTCGGCGATCGAGCGAGTGATCGCCTGACGAATCCACCAGGTGGCATAAGTCGAGAACTTGTAGCCGCGACGGTATTCGAACTTGTCTACCGCTTTCATCAAGCCGATGTTGCCTTCCTGGATCAGATCGAGGAACTGCAGGCCACGGTTGGTGTACTTCTTGGCGATCGAGATCACCAGACGCAAGTTGGCTTCAACCATCTCTTTCTTCGCGCGGCGGGCCTTGGCCTCACCGATCGACATGCGACGGTTGATATCCTTGATCTCGGCGATGGTCAAACCGGTTTCGGTTTCCAGCGCGGTCAGCTTCTGCTGGCAACGGACGATGTCCGGCTGCAGGCGGCCAATGGCTTCAGCGTATTTGCTTTTGCCTTTGGCCAGGGCGTCACTCCAGCTTTCGTCGACTTCGTTGCCCGGGAACTGGCGCAGGAAGTCTGCACGCGGCATGCGTGCATCACGAACGCAGAGCTGCATGATTGCACGCTCTTGCTGACGCAGGCGATCCAGGGCGCTGCGAACACGCTCGACCAGGGCTTCGAATTGCTTCGGTACCAGTTTGATCGGCATGAACAGGTCGGCCAGGGCCAGCAACTCGGCAATCGCTGCCTTGTTGTGACGACCGTGCTTTTTCAGCGCCTTGCGGGTGATTTCCATCTGATCGGCCACGGCGCCAAAACGCTGGGCGGCGATGATCGGATCCGGACCGCTTTCGGCTTCTTCCTCGTCATCCGAGGCTTCACCGTCTTCGTCGTCGGTGTCGTCATCCGCCTTGACGGCTTTCGCGTCAATCGGTGGCGGCACTTCTGCCGCAGGCGGCGCGATGCCGTCGTCCGGGTCGATATAACCGCTCAGGACGTCGGACAGGCGGCCACCTTCGGTGGTGACGCGGGTGTACTCGGAGAGAATATGATCAACCGTGCCAGGGAAGTGCGCGATGGCGCTCATCACCTCACGGATGCCCTCTTCAATACGCTTGGCGATTTCAATTTCGCCTTCACGCGTGAGGAGCTCCACCGTACCCATTTCGCGCATGTACATGCGCACCGGGTCGGTAGTGCGACCAATGTCGGTCTCGACCGCAGCCAACGCTGCAGCGGCCTCTTCGGCTGCGGCTTCGTCGGTATCGGCGTCGGCCAGCATAAGGGAATCCTTATCTGGCGCAACCTCGAATACGTTGATCCCCATGTCATTGATCATGCGGATGATGTCTTCCACCTGTTCCGGATCTGAAATATCCTCCGGCAGGTGGTCGTTGACCTCCGCGTAAGTCAGGTAGCCCTGCTCACGACCAAGTGTGATCAACTCTTTGATACGAGACTGCTGTTGCGCTTTTCCGGACATAACACCCTATCCACTGAAGGTCTTGGCGGGCAAAAAACAAGCCGAGGATTATACCTGAGCTATGACCTCACGCGCCAGTTGAGGTCGGGTTTGATGCGGAAACATTGCGACTTAAAAGGTCGCGCAGTTGGTTTTTCTCTTCGGTGCTCAATTCACTTTGACGTGCTTTTCGAAGAAGTTGTTCCAGGTTTCGCTCGCGTTGGCGGGCTGACAAGCTAGTAATGGTGTCGAAAAACTGTTGTTCAAGGTTGTCTCCATCAATCAGCCATTCCTTTTCCGCCAGGGCCTTGAGCAAGCGGCCCTGCTCTGTGCCGTGCCAGCGGGCAATCAGCTGAATTGAGTTTAGCTTGGGATTCTTCTGCACGGCTTCGAGCAGCGCCACCAGCAATTGTGTGTTGGTGTGATCCTCGGCGGCGAAGTGCCCGGCATCCTCGACTTTCTCGGCCAGTTGCGGGTGATGCAGCAGCGTGCGCAAGGCGGCGAGGGTCGGCGGTTCTACGGCGGCGGGCACCCGTGGCGCGCGAGGTTGATCGCGATCACCGCCCCGTTTGCCATTCTTGTCCCACGGTTTCTTGTCCCATTTCTTGCCTCCTGCACCGGGCTTCTTTGGCGTCCATTCCTGCTGCGGCACATACATGTCCTGTGCCTGCGGCTGATGATAGTCGCTGTAGTCGGGCATTGCGTCGTAATCGATGCCCGGGTCGTAGGCCGGCGGTGCTTCCTGCGGGGCGCTTTGTGCCAGCTGGCTCACCGCTTCGCCGCTCAAGCCGGTGATTTCGCTCAGGCGCTGGCGCATCAGGGTGCGCAGGTTGGCGCCCGGGACTTTGTCGATCAGTGGTGCGGCGAGGGTGGCCATGTGTGCCTTGCCCTCGAGCGAGCGCGGGTCGGCTTCTTCCGTCAATTGCTGAAAGAAGTAATCGGCCAGGGGCTGTGCATGCTGGTTGATCCGTGCGCGGAAGGCGTCTGTGCCTTCGGAGCGGACCAGGGTGTCCGGATCTTCGCCCTCGGGCAGGAACAGAAAACGTGCACGACGACCGTCCTGCAGACTCGAAAGTGTTGCCTCCAGTGCCCGCCATGCCGCATTGCGACCGGCCTGATCGCCGTCGAAGCAGAACAGCACGCTGGGCACGACGCGAAACAGCCGCTTGAGGTGCTCTTCGCTGGTGGCGGTACCCAGGGTCGCGACGGCATTGCGCAGGCCTTGCTGGGCCAGGGCAATGACGTCCATGTAGCCCTCGACGACGATGATCTCGTCTAGGTTGCGGTTGGTCTTGCGCGCTTCGTACAGGCCGTAGAGTTCCTGCCCTTTATGGAATACCGGGGTTTCCGGGGAGTTCAGGTACTTCGGCTTGTCGTCGCCCAATACCCGGCCGCCAAAGGCAATGACGCGCCCGCGGCTGTCGCGGATCGGGAACATCACCCGGTCGCGGAAGCGGTCGTAACGTTTGCCGCTTTCGGCGTTTTCGATCAGCAGGCCGGCATCGATCATGGCTTTTTGTTGCAGGGTATCGCTGCTCAAATGCTTGAACAGGTTGTCCCAGCCGGGCGGTGCAAAGCCCAGGCCGAAGTCCCGGGCGATTTCGCCGGTCAGCCCGCGACCTTTCAGGTAGTCCACGGCAGCCTTGCGTGATGGATGGCTCTTCAAGGCCTGGCGATAAAAGTCGGCGGCGGCGCTGAGCAACGGATACAGCGGCGAATCGGTCGGCTGCCGCGGCTTGTGCGGCCGCCCGCTTTCTTCGCGGGGGATTTCCATGCCGGCGGCTTTGGCCAGTTCTTCGACCGCCTGGACGAAATCCAGGTTGTCGTGGTCCATGATGAAGCCGAGGGCGTTGCCGCCAGCGCCGCAGCCGAAGCAGTAATAGAATTGTTTGTCGGGGCTGACGCTGAACGACGGAGTCTTTTCCTTATGGAACGGGCAGCAGGCGGTGTGGTTCTTGCCGGCCTTTTTCAATTGCAGGCGCGAGCTGACCACATCGACGATGTCGGTGCGGTTCAGAAGGTCGTCAATGAAGCTCTGGGGAATTAGCCCGGCCATGGCGTTCTCGTCATCTGCGCTGAAAGGAGCCCGAAACGTACGGCGACCGAACGCGGGCATTGATTGAAGCGCGCAAAGTGTGCGGCTCGACCAGTGTCGTCTGCGTAATCGCTGTCGGGAAGTGTATCTGCCGAAAATCCACTGACGTTAATGCCAATCAGTATTCGGCTGTTTGAATGTGTTGCGCTGAATCCGCTGCGGCCAAACACAGGCCTCGGATAGCTCATCATTCGGCACGCAAGCAGGTGCCTTGGGCTGATCGTCGTGAGAGGAATCAGTGGGTGTGCTCGTCAGTAGCCTTGAAAGGCTCGTCAGAAAAGACGTGCACTGCTGGCAAAAGAGCCAGGTCTGACGCGGTGAAGCAGATTTGTCTCGGTCGCGTCTGCGGCTTTGACAGTGAAGCATCAAGCGTTTTACGCAAATGCCATAAGCCCGGCTGAGGGCCGGGCTTGGCAGAAGCTCGCTACGGTCGTCTGTGTATTAGTACAGACGAACGGCGCGGCGCTGTTCGCGCTGAACTTTCTTGGCGTGACGCTTAACAGCAGCAGCTGCTTTGCGCTTACGCTCAGAAGTTGGCTTCTCGTAAAATTCGCGGCTACGAACTTCAGCCAGTACACCGGCTTTTTCGCAGGAGCGCTTGAAACGACGCAGAGCTACGTCGAAGGGTTCGTTCTCTTTTACTTTGACGGCTGGCATCCAGAGCTACCTTCATTCATTACCGGGGTCAACATCCTCGCGGCAAAAGAGCACTTGAAGACGTCGGTTTTTAAGGGTTGCGGATGTTAACCCCTCATCGCTCGGAATGCAAAGCCTCTGATCGAAAACCGCTGGTCGGGGCATCCCGCGACGACTATTATGCGCGCCTTCGAATTCAGCCTAAACAAGGCGCAAACCCATGCTAGTACTGGGATTAGAAACCTCCTGCGACGAAACCGGCGTCGCATTATATGACAGTGAGCGCGGGCTGTTGGCCGATGCGCTTTTCAGTCAGATCGACCTGCACCGCGCCTATGGTGGCGTGGTGCCGGAGCTGGCCTCGCGCGATCACGTCAAACGCATGCTGCCCTTGATTCGTCAGGTGTTGGCCGAGGCCGACTGCGTGCCGACCGAGATCGACGCCATCGCCTATACCGCGGGTCCTGGCCTGGTCGGTGCCTTGCTGGTGGGGGCTTCCTGCGCCCAGGCGCTGGCCTTTGCCTGGGGTATTCCGGCCCTCGGTGTACACCACATGGAAGGCCACTTGCTGGCACCGATGCTGGAGTCGCAACCGCCGGAATTCCCGTTCGTCGCTTTGTTGGTCTCCGGTGGTCATACGCAACTGGTTCAGGTCGACGGAATTGGTCAGTACACGCTCTTGGGCGAGACCCTGGATGATGCTGCCGGCGAAGCTTTCGACAAGACGGCCAAGATGATGGGGCTCAATTATCCGGGCGGACCGGAGATCGCTCGCCTTGCAGAGCAAGGAGTTGCGGGGCGTTTCGTCTTCCCGCGTCCGATGTGCGACCGACCGGGCCTGGATTTCAGCTTCAGTGGCCTGAAAACCTTTGCGTTGAATACCTGGCAACACTGCGTCAGTGCCGGGGACGACGGCGAGCAAGCCCAATGCGACATCGCACTGGCGTTCCAGCAGGCCGTGGTGGAGACTTTGACCATCAAATGCAAGCGTGCCCTTAAAGCCGCCGGCATGAAGCGCCTGGTGATCGCCGGGGGCGTCAGTGCCAACAAGGCGTTGCGCGCTTCTCTGGAGAAAATGCTCGGCGATATGAAGGGCGATGTGTTTTATGCCCGTCCGCAGTTCTGTACCGATAACGGCGCGATGATTGCCTTTGCCGGCTGCCAGCGCTTGCAGGCCGGTCAGCAGGAAAGCCTGGCGATCAGCGTGCAGGCACGCTGGCCGATGGAGCAGTTGTCGGCGTTGTGATGAGCGGCGCTCATGTCCGGCCGCTAGAAATGCCGTTCGCGCCCGGCAAACAGGTCGCGTAGATTGCTGCGATGGCGCCAGACGATCAGTCCGGTGAGCGTGCTCATGGGCAGCAGGGCCGCCGGTTCTTGCCAGGCCAGCAAAGGCAGGGTCAGCGGCGTGGCAATCAGGGCGGCCAGGGAGCTGGTGCGGGTCAGGTAGAACGTCAAGAGCCAGGCGCAAACCGCCAGAAGGGCGGCGGGCGGGTACAGCCCCAGCAGCATGCCGGCAGCGGTGGCGACACCCTTGCCGCCGCGAAAACGGAAGTACAGCGGAAACAGATGGCCGATGACGGCATAGACGCCGATCCAGGCTTGCTCCTGCTGCGAAAGATCCGCAAGGCGCGCTATCAGTACCGGCAGCAGGCCTTTGCAAAGGTCGCCGAGCAGGGTCAGGATGGCGAGTTTCTTGCCGGCCAGGCGCAACATGTTGGTGGCGCCGGCATTGCCCGAGCCACTCATTCGCGGATCGGGGTTACCGGTCAGGCGGCTGAGCAAAATGGCAAAGGACAGAGAGCCGAGCAGGTAGGCGAGGATCGCCAATAACCAAAACATGCTAACTATTCCGGGCGAGGAAGCCCTGATTCTAACGGCGCATTGCGCCCTTGTCGTGTAGCGGAGAGAAGTGCTTGGACAGAGTGTTTATCGAGGGCCTGGAAGTCGACACGGTGATTGGTGCCTACGACTGGGAACGAGGCATCCGACAGTGCTTGCGTCTTGACCTGAGCTTCGCCTGGGACAATCGCCCGGCCGCAGCCGGTGATGACCTGACCCTGGCGCTCGACTACGCCAGTGTTTCCTCGCGCATCCAGGCGTTTGCCGAGCAGGCGCAATACCAGCTGGTCGAGACCTTTGCCGAGCGTCTGGTTGAAGTGCTGATGAGTGAATTCAGGATCACCTGGATGCGCCTGAAGCTGACCAAGCCCGGCGCGGTCCCGGCTGCCACCGGTGGTGTGGGCGTGGAGATCGAGCGCGGATGTCGCTGACTCAGGTGTACCTCGGGCTCGGTAGCAATATCGAGCGTGAAACCCATTTGCGGGCGGGGCTCGATGCATTGGCGGCATTCCTTGTCGATATCCGCTGTTCGGCAGTGTTCGAAAGCCAGCCGGTGGGCATCAAGAGCGGGCCGTTCTTCAATTTCGTGGTGTCGGCGTATACCGATCTGCCGCTGATGGAGCTTGATCGTCGATTGAAGTTCATTGAGGCGGATAACGGTCGTTACGCACCGGATCGCCGAGGTTTGCCGCTGGATATCGACGTCTTGTTGTTCGGCGACCTGGTGGGCAACTTCGATGGCCTGATCTTGCCCCGGGCAGAAATCCTGAAAAATGCGTTCGTTCTGTGGCCGTTGTCGTTGATCGCGCCAGGCAGAGTGCATCCAGGTGTAGGCAAAAGTTTTGCGACTTTGTGGGGCGAAGCTCAGATCGATCAGGTCTTGGCGCCGGTGGCATTCGAGTGGCGCGGCGAACAGCTGACTCCTTCGAATTTGTTGTAAAGCAAAAGATCGCCGCCTTCGGCAGCTTTTGCAGGGGATTGATGTGCACCCTGTAGGAGCTGCCGAAGGCGGCGATCTTTTGCTCTTCAGGCATTTTCCTTGTAAGCCTTCAACGCCTTGAGTCGCTCACGCTTGATCGCCTCACCCAACTCTGGTCCCTTGAAACCCTTCTCCAGCAACGGCTGAACCGCAATGGTTCGCGCCGCAGTCGCCGCCCCGCGCAGATAATCCGCCTGTGGATAACTTCTCTGCTCCAGTCCTTCGCGTCCGCGCGCATCCATTTCGCATGCCGCGATGAACTCCTCGAACCGCTGTGGTCGGCGGTAAACGTCGAAACTTTGCAACAATTCCAGCAATGTCGATGGCTTCAACTCCAGGGCGCGATGCCCATGGGTGTGGTACTCGCCTACCAGCATTGCCAGTTCCTGACAGTCTCTCGGCGCCTTGAAGCGTTCGTTGACCGCTTTGATCAGCTTCAGGCCCTTGAACTCGTGGGCAATGTGCTGTGGCCATTCCTGCTCTGGCGTCAGGCCCTTGCCCAGGTCGTGCAGCAGGCAGGCCCAGCGCACGGTCAGTGGTTGTTTGTGCAGTGCTGCTTGCTGCAACACACTCAAGGTATGTACGCCCGTATCGATTTCCGGGTGATGGGCCGGGGGCTGCGGGACGCCGAACAGTGCGTCGACCTCCGGCATCAGCACCTTGAGTGCGCCACATGCGCGCAACACCTCGATAAACACCTGTGGCTGATTTTCCATCAGGGCGCGGGAGATTTCCTTCCAGCTGCGCTCGGGAGTCAGCGCCTCAAGCTCGCCTGACTCGCTGAGTTGACGCATCAGTTCCAGGGTTTCCGGGGCGACGGTAAAACCCAGCGCGGCATATCGTGCGGCAAAGCGGGCAACGCGCAGGACCCTGAGCGGATCCTCGGCGAACGCCGGGGAAACATGGCGCAGCAGGCGCGCTTCGAGATCGCGCTGGCCGTGGTAGGGGTCGGTCAGGTTCTGCTGATCGTCTTCGGCCATGGCGTTGATGGTCAGGTCGCGACGGATCAGGTCTTCTTCAAGGGTGACTTCAGGACTGGCGTGAAAAGTGAACCCGCCGTAACCGCGCCCGCTTTTGCGCTCGGTGCGGGCGAGGGCGTATTCCTCACCGCTGTTTGGATGAAGGAACACCGGGAAATCCGCGCCCACCGGGCGAAAGCCCTTGGCGAGCATTTCTTCGGTGGTGGCGCCAACCACGACCCAGTCGATATCGGTGACCGGTTTGCCCAGCAGGCGATCACGTACCGCACCACCGACTTTATAAATACGCATAAAAAACCTCCGTTAGCTCGACAGGATAACCCTTGCATCGAGCTTTCGGAGGCGCAAAGCGGATCAAAGATGGATGACAGCCAGGTCCAGTCGACCGTAATCACCCTCGCTGTGCTCGTTGCGGGGTGGCACATGGTGGGTTTTCATCACGGTGTCCCCTTGCAGGGTTTCCAGGTGAATGTCGAAACCCCAAAGGCGGTGCAGGTGTTTGAGCACTTCTTCGGTCGAGTCGCCCAGCGGTTTGCGGTCGTGTTGCTGGTGACGCAGGGTCAGGGAGCGGTCGCCACGCCGGTCGATGCTGTAGATCTGCACGTTAGGCTCGCGATTGCCCAGGTTGTACTGCGCGGCCAGGGTTTCGCGGATGATGCGGTAGCCACCTTCGTCGTGAATGGCGGGCACCAGCAGGTCGTCCTTCTGGTCGTCATCGAGAATGCTGAACAGCTTCAGGTCACGGATCACCTTGGGTGAGAGGTACTGCAGGATGAAGCTCTCATCCTTGAAGCTGCTCATGGCGAACTTGATGGCTGCCAGCCAGTCGGTACCGGCGATGTCAGGGAACCAGCGGCGATCTTCTTCCGTGGGCTCTTCGCACATGCGACGGATGTCGCGGTACATGGCAAACCCCAGGGCGTAAGGGTTGATGCCGCTGTAGTAGGGGCTGTCGAAGCCAGGCTGGAACACCACGCTGGTGTGGGACGTCAGGAACTCCATCATGAAGCCGTCGGTGACCAGGCCCTCGTCGTACAGATCGTTCATCAGGGTGTAGTGCCAGAAGGTGGCCCAACCTTCGTTCATCACCTGGGTCTGGCGCTGTGGATAAAAATACTGGGCGATCTTGCGCACGATGCGCACGATTTCCCGCTGCCAGGGTTCCAGCAGCGGCGCATGTTTTTCGATGAAATACAGGATGTTTTCCTGAGGTTCGGCGGGGAAGCGCGCATTGTCCTTGTCGCTGTACTTGTCCGCGCCCTTGGGAATGGTGCGCCACAGATCGTTGATCTGTTTCTGCAAGTGCTCCTCCCGGTCCTTTTGCCGGCGGCGTTCTTCTTCCGCGGAAATCGGATAAGGGCGTTTGTAGCGGTCGACGCCATAGTTCATCAGCGCATGGCAGGAGTCGAGCAGATCCTCGACCGCGTCGATGCCGTGGCGTTCCTCGCATTGCATGATGTACTGCTTGGCAAACACCAGGTAATCGATGATCGAGCTGGCGTCGGTCCAGGTGCGGAACAGGTAATTGCCTTTGAAAAAGCTGTTGTGCCCGTAGCAGGCATGGGCCACCACCAGCGCCTGCATGCAGATGGTGTTTTCTTCCATCAGGTAGGCGATGCACGGGTCGGAGTTGATCACGATCTCGTACGCCAGACCCATCTGGCCGCGGGTGTAGGATTTTTCAGTGCTGAGGAAGTGCTTGCCGTAGGACCAGTGGTGATAACCCAGAGGCATGCCGACGGAGGCGTAGGCATCCATCATCTGCTCGGCGGTGATCACTTCGATCTGGTTCGGGTACGTATCGAGGGCGTAACCCGCCGCAATGCGGCTGATTTCGCGGTCGTACGCCTGGATCAGCTCGAACGTCCATTCGGAGCCGGTGGAAATGGGTTGGCGCTTCTGCTCTTTGGCGGTCATGTCACTAACCTGCGCTGGAAGAGTTCACGGAAGACCGGATAGATATCCCCGGCCGAGACCAGTTGTTGCTGGGCAAACGTGTCGGAAAAGGCTTCGGCGATGCGCTCGTATTCGAACCAAAGGGCCTGGTGTTCGCGCGGGGTGATCTCAACGTAAGTGTAGTACTGCACGAATGGCATGATCTGGTTGATCAGGATGTCGCGGCAGATCGGAGAGTCGTCGTTCCAGTTGTCGCCATCGGAGGCCTGGGCGGCGTAGATGTTCCACTCGTTACTCGGGTAGCGCTCGGCCATGATCTCCTGCATCAGTTTCAGGGCGCTGGAGACTATGGTACCGCCGGTTTCCCGAGAGTAGAAAAACTCTTCTTCATCCACTTCGCGGGCACTGGTGTGGTGGCGGATGAACACGACGTCGATCTTGTCGTAGTTACGCTTGAGAAACAGGTACAGCAGGATGAAGAAGCGCTTGGCGATGTCCTTGGTCGCCTGGGTCATCGAGCCGGACACGTCCATCAGGCAGAACATCACGGCCTTGGAACTGGGGTTGGGTTGTTTGATGAGCAGGTTGTACTTGAGGTCGAACGTGTCGAGAAACGGCACGCGGTGAATGCGCGCGCTGAGTTTTTCGATTTCAGCTTCGATTTCCTGAATATCGCCGAAGTTGTCTGGCTCTTCCTGCTTGAGTCGCAGAAGTTCTTCCTTGGCCTCACGCAGTTTTGCCCGGCTGCTGCCGGACAGGGCGATCCGCCGGGCGTGGGCTGAGCGCAGGGTGCGGATGATGTTGATCCGCGACGGGTTGCCCTCGTTGCTGATCCCGGCCCGCACGGTCTTGAAGGTATCTGTGCCGGTCAGGTTGCGTTTGACCAGATTGGGCAGCTCGAGATCCTCAAACATGAATTCGAGGAACTCTTCCTGGGTGATCTGGAAGACGAATTCGTCCATCCCTTCGCCGGAGTTGCCAGCCTTGCCGGGGCCTCGGCCGCCACCGCCTCCCGGTGGACGGGCGATATGTTCGCCACTGGTGAATTCCTTGTTGCCCGGGTGCACGACCGTCTGCTTGCCACCGCGGCCGTGGTGAAGCACCGGCTCGTCGATGTCGCGGCCGGGAATGCTGATTTGTTCGCCGTGTTCCATATCGGTAATGGAGCGCCGGCTGACCGCCTCTTCGACAGCCTTTTTAATGTGATCACGGTAGCGCCGCAGAAACCGCTGGCGGTTCACCGTGCTCTTGTTCTTGCCATTGAGACGTCGGTCGATCACATAGCTCATAGGGAGCCCTCCGGGCAGCTACAAGATACAAGCTTCAAGCTACAAGCTCGAAGCTTTCAAAGCAAACAGGAGCCACCAACAGCCTCAAGCGCCCGTACGGTGTGCTTGAGGCTTGTAGCTTGCCGCTTGCAGCTGCCTTACTGCGATTTTCTGACCCGCAGGTACCACTCGGACAGCAGTCGTACCTGTTTGTCGGTGTAGCCCCGCTCGACCATCCGTGTGACGAAGTCGTTGTGTTTTTGCTGGTCCTCCTTGCTGGCCTTGGCGTTGAAGCTGATGACCGGTAGCAGGTCCTCGGTGTTGGAGAACATTTTTTTCTCGATGACCACCCGCAGTTTTTCGTAGCTGAGCCAGGTCGGGTTCTTGCCGTTGTTGTTGGCCCGGGCGCGCAGGACGAAGTTGACGATTTCGTTGCGGAAATCCTTCGGATTGCTGATGCCGGCCGGTTTTTCGATTTTCTCCAGTTCTTCGTTCAGGGCTACGCGGTTGAGGATTTCGCCGGTTTCCGGGTCGCGGTATTCCTGGTCCTGGATCCAGAAGTCGGCGTACAACACGTAGCGATCGAAGATGTTCTGGCCGTACTCGCTGTAGGATTCGAGGTAGGCAGTCTGGATCTCCTTGCCGATGAATTCGATGTAGCGCGGTGCCAGGTACTCCTTGAGGAAGCGCAGATAGCGTTCGCGGGTCTCAGCCTGGAACTGTTCCTGTTCGATCTGCTGTTCCAGCACATAGAGCAGATGTACCGGGTTGGCAGCAATTTCGTGCGGATCGAAGTTGAACACCTTCGACAGGATCTTGAACGCGAAGCGAGTCGAGAGACCGTTCATGCCTTCGTCGACACCGGCGTTGTCGCGGTATTCCTGGATCGACTTGGCTTTCGGATCGGTGTCCTTGAGGTTCTCGCCGTCGTACACGCGCATCTTCGAATAGATGTTGGAGTTCTCCGGCTCTTTAAGACGCGAGAGCACGGTGAACTGGGCCAGCATCTTCAGGGTATCCGGCGCGCAATGCGCCTTGGCCAGCGAACTGTTGAACAGCAGCTTGTCGTAGATCTTCACTTCGTCACTGACCCGCAGGCAGTACGGCACTTTGACGATGTAGATCCGGTCGATGAAGGCTTCGTTGTTCTTGTTGTTGCGGAAGGTGTGCCACTCCGATTCGTTGGAGTGCGCCAGCAGGATCCCGGTGAACGGAATCGCGCCGAGGCCTTCGGTACTGTTGTAGTTGCCTTCCTGGGTGGCGGTCAGCAACGGGTGCAGCACCTTGATCGGTGCCTTGAACATTTCGACGAATTCCATGAGACCCTGGTTGGCCCGGCACAGAGCGCCCGAGTAGCTGTAGGCGTCGGCGTCGTTCTGCGGGAACTCCTCCAGTTTGCGGATATCGACCTTGCCCACCAGTGCCGAAATGTCCTGGTTGTTTTCGTCACCAGGCTCGGTCTTGGCCACGGCAATCTGGTTGAGGATCGACGGGTAGAGTTTCACCACGCGGAACTGGCTGATGTCGCCACCGAATTCGGCCAGGCGCTTGGTCGCCCATGGCGACATGATGGTGTTGAGGTAGCGCCGTGGAATGCCAAAGTCTTCCTCGAGGATCGCTCCATCTTCAGTGGAGTTGAACAGACCCAGAGGCGACTCGAATACCGGCGAGCCCTTGATCGCGTAGAAGGGCACTTTTTCCATCAGCTGCTTGAGCTTCTCGGCCAGGGACGATTTACCGCCACCGACAGGGCCGAGCAGGTACAGGATTTGTTTCTTCTCCTCCAGGCCTTGAGCGGCGTGACGGAAATACGACACGATCTGGTCGATGCATTCTTCCATCCCGTGGAAGTCTTCAAAGGCCGGATAGCGGCGGATTACCTTGTTGGAGAAGATGCGCGAAAGCCTCGAGTTGGTCGAGGTGTCGAGCAGTTCCGGTTCACCGATGGCCAGCAGTAGACGCTCGGCGGCGGAAACGTAGGCGCTGCGGTCTTTTTTGCACAGTTCAAGATACTCTTGCAGTGAGAGTTCTTCCTGGCGTGTGGACTCGAAGCGTTGTTGGAAGTGGCTAAAGATACTCATGACGTCACCTCGCTCGATACGTGGAGCCGACGCCGGATCACTCAGTCGATGCTGGCAGCAACCGAACAGGCGATTGCTGTTTACCCCCCAGAACTCTCCCGGAGCTGACGACTCCGAAAGCTACTCCCGATGACCCGTGCGCCGGTGTACCGGCTCTCCCCTGTTTTGGATGGCCTGGGCTTAAGGATAGTTGGGAATTCGGGAGGTAAAGGCGAGATACGTAATTAGTTGTGGCAGACCGTTCGTCTGCCACCGCGCTAGCCCGCGGGAGCCGGGGCCTGCAACGTTACAAAAAAATTATTCGGAAGTGCCTTGCGCCGTTTCCGTCGGATAGGTCGTACGCCACAACTCGAATCCGCCATCCATGCTGTAGACGTCGGAGAAGCCCTGGCTGATCAGGTAGGCGGCCGCACCCTGGCTGGAATTGCCGTGATAGCAGACCACCACGGTCGGCGCGTCGAGGTCGGCGCCCTGGATGAAAGCGTGCAGGGAATGATTGTCCAGATGCTTCGAGCCTGCGATATGCAGGGCGGCAAAAGTGGCCGGGTCGCGGACGTCGACCACCACTGCGCCTTGTTCGCGCAGGGCCTGGGCCTGTTCCGGGGGGATACGTTTGAATTCGCTCATGGCGGGCTCCTGTGGCTCGGCTGAATGGGCAGTCTAGCGCGGTGCGCTGGCTGGCGATGTTTGGGAAATGGATGAGGCGACTGGCGGCACGGCATGGCCGTGTTCGTCGCATTTGCAGGACAGGCGCTCGAAGCTGTCGACGTTCATCAGGGTCAGGGCACCGCCCCAGACGCAGCCAGTGTCGAGGGCCGAGATGCCAGGCTCATTGATATTGCCTTCCAGTGCTGCCCAGTGGCCGAAGATGATCTTCAGGCCCTTGGTCTTGCGTTCCTTGTGCTGGAACCAGGGTTTGTATCCGGGTGGTGCGGTACCGAGGCCTTCCTTGCTCTTGAGGTCGAGTTTGCCTTCGGCGGTGCAAAAACGCATGCGGGTGAAATAATTGGTGATCACCCGCAGGCGCGTCACGCCTTTGAGGTCATTGTCCCATTTCGCCGGATCGTTGCCGTACATGCCATCGAGGTAGGGCGGCAGCAGGTTGTCGTCACGCAAGGCGGTCTCGACTTCGGCGGCACACTTCAAGGCTTTGCGCAGCGACCACTGGGGTGGAATGCCGGCATGGACCAGTGCCACGTTGCGTTGTTCGTCGTAGTGCATGAGCTTTTGCTGGCGCAGCCATTCGAGCAGTTCGGCGCTATCCGGCGCTTCAATGATCTCGTGCAGGGTGTCGGCCTTCTTCAGGCGTTCGATGTTGCGTCCGGCCGCCAGCAGGTGCAGGTCGTGGTTGCCGAGCACGCACACCAGCGATTCGCGGATGCTATAGAGGAAGCGCAGGGTTTCCAGCGACTGCGGGCCGCGGTTGACCAGGTCGCCCACCAGCCACAGGCGATCGCGTTGAGGGTCGAACGCCACTTGTTTGAGTAGGCATTGCAGGGCCTGAAGGCAGCCTTGCAGGTCGCCGACAGCGTAGGTTGCCATCAGTGCAGGGCTCCGGGCACCGCCAGGCGGAAGGGCGCGATGATGGCATCGAAATGTTTGCCGTCGTCGGAAAGCATCTGGTAGGTGCCTTGCATGGTGCCGACCTTGGTGGTCATCACCGTGCCGCTGCTGTAGGTGTGGCTCTTGCCCGGTTCGATCAGCGGTTGCTGGCCGACCACCCCTGCGCCGCGGACTTCTTCGACATGTCCGTCACCATCGGTGATGACCCAGTGCCGTGAAAGCAGTTTGGCGGGCATTTCGCCATTGTTTTGCACGGTAATGGTGTAGGCGAAGGCAAAGCGGTGGTGCTCGGGTTGCGATTGTTCTGCCAGATAGCGGGTGACGACGCTGACGTCGACCTGATAACGAGGATCGGACATTCAAGGGGCCTTAAAAACGAAGCGGGACGCGGGGCGTAGCTGATGGAGTTCAGTCTAGGCCAAGTATCGGGTAGTAGACCAGAGTGGCGTCCTACCCGATAGCGCTCATCGCCTGTCAGTCAGTGGCAGGCTTTTGTGGCGCTTGCTCGCTGAGCTTGTCAGCCAGGCGCACGAAGGCGGCCAGGTCGAGCTGCTCGGGACGCAGGCTGCCATCGACGCCGGCGGCTTCGATTTCGGCATTGCTCAGCAGCAGCTTGAGGGTGTTGCGCAGGGTTTTGCGGCGCTGGTTGAACGCTTCGCGCACGACGCGCTCCAGCAGACGGTGATCCTTGGCCGGGTGCGGCAGTACTGCGTGGGGTACCAGGCGCACGATGGCCGAATCGACTTTCGGTGGCGGGTTGAACGCGCCCGGGCCGACGTTGAACAGGTGCTCGACCCGGCAATGGTACTGAACCATGATCGACAGACGGCCCCAGTCACCACCACCCGGGCCGGCAGCCAGGCGCTCGACCACTTCCTTTTGCAGCATGAAGTGCATGTCGCGGATCAGGTGCGAGTTGTGCAGCAGGTGAAAAATCAGCGGCGTGGAGATATTGTACGGCAGGTTGCCGACCACTCGCAGGCTGCCTGGCGCGGCATTCAGGCTGTTGAAGTCGAACTTCAGCGCATCGCCCTGATGCAGGTTGAAGTTGCTCTTGTCGGCAAACTGCTGGTTGAGGATCGGGATCAGGTCCTTGTCCAGTTCCACCACGTCGAGTTGCGCGCCGCTGCTGAGCAGGCCTTGGGTCAGTGCGCCCTGGCCCGGGCCGATTTCCAGCAGGCGGTCTTCTGCCTTGGCATGAATGGAGCGCAGGATGCGGTCGATAACGCCGGCATCGTGCAGGAAGTTCTGGCCAAAGCGTTTGCGCGCCTTGTGTTGGTAGTGCTCGGTCATAAACGGGTCTCGGCCATCTGGTAGGCGGTTTCCAGGGCGACTTGCAGGCTGCCGGTGTCGATCTTGCCGCTGCCGGCCAGATCCAGGGCGGTGCCGTGGTCGACCGACGTACGGATGATCGGCAAGCCGAGGGTCACGTTGACTGCCGCGCCGAAGCCTTTGTACTTCAGCACCGGCAGGCCCTGGTCGTGGTACATCGCCAGCACCGCATCGCAGTGCTCCAGATATTTGGGGGTAAACAGAGTGTCGGCGGGCAGGGGGCCGCGAAGGTCCATGCCCTCGCCGCGCAGGCGCTCTAATGTGGGTTCGATGATATCGATTTCTTCATGGCCCAGGTGTCCGCCTTCACCTGCATGCGGGTTGAGCCCGCAGACCAGGATGCGCGGCCGGGCGATGCCGAACTTGTTTTGCAGGTCGGCGTGCAGGATTCGCGTGACGCGTTCCAGGCGCTCCGGCGTGATGGCATCGGCAATCTCGCGAAGGGGCAGGTGAGTGGTCACCAGGGCCACGCGCAAGCCACGAGTGGCCAGCATCATCACCACTTGCGCGGTATGGGTCAGGTCGGCAAGGAATTCCGTGTGCCCGGAAAAGGCGATGCCGGATTCGTTGATGACGCCTTTGTGCACAGGTGCGGTAATCATGCCGGCAAAATCCCCGCTCAGGCAGCCTTGGCCGGCCCGGGTCAGGGTTTCCAGGACGAACGCAGCGTTGGCCTTGTCCAGTTGTCCGGCGATGACCTTGGCGTTGAGCGGTGTGTCCCAGACATACAGGCTGTTGGCTGGCGCTGGGGCATCCGGCCAGTTGTCCGGGGTGACCGGCAGCAAGTCGACCGCCACGCCCAGTTGCGCAGCCCGCTCGATGAGCAGGTCGCGACTGGTAATGGCAATCAGGGGATGGGGCTGGGCTTGCGAGGCGAGCAGCAGGCACAGGTCGGGACCTATGCCGGCTGGTTCGCCGGGTGTCAGCGCGAAACGTTGGGGTTTCACTGCGCTGCCTGGTCGGCGCCAGGGAGTTTGATTTCCACGTACGCTTCGTCACGGATCTGACGCAGCCAGGTTTGCAGCTCTTCGTCGTATTTGCGGTTACGCAAAACGGTCATGGCTTGCTGCTCGCGAGCCTGGCTGGTGCTGTCGGTGGCGCGACGGCCAAGGACTTCCAGGACATGCCAGCCGTATTGAGTCTGGAACGGCCTGGACAGCTGACCTTGTGGGGTCTTGGCCATCACTTCGCGGAACTCGGGTACCAGCGCGTTCGGGTCGATCCAGTTCAGGTCGCCGCCGTTGAGGGCGGAACCCGGGTCTTCCGAGTAGTTTTTCGCCAGCTCGGCGAAGTCTTCGCCAGCCTCGATACGGCTGTAGAGCGATTCGGCCAGGGCCTTGGTTTTCGCTTCGTCTCGGATCGGGCTCGGCTTGACCAGGATGTGACGCACATGCACTTCATCGCGCATCTGGGTCTCGCCGCCACGCTTGTCGAGGATCTTCAGGATGATGAAGCCGCCCGGGGTACGCATTGGCTGGGTGACATCACCCACCGGCATGGTGCTCAGCAGGCGATCGAACGGCGGAGGCAGTTGAGCGGCTTTACGCCAGCCCATGTCACCACCTTCCAGAGCAGTTTCGCTGGCGGATTTGGCGATTGCCAACTGACTGAAGTCAGCGCCTTGCTTGAGCTGCTGGTAAATCGCATCGGCCTGTTTGGCAGCACTCTGAATCGCTTCAGAGTTGGCGCTTTCCGGTGTAGGAATCAGGATGTTGGCCAGGTGGAACTCTTCGGACAGCTGCATTTTGCCCAGGTCAGATGCCAGGAAGTTCTTCACTTCCTGCTCGGAGACCTGAATGCGTTCGGCGACCCGGCGCTGGCGCACGCGGCTGATGACCATTTCGCGGCGAATCTGCTCACGTGCGTCTTCATAGGACAGACCGTCGCGAGTCAGGGCAGCGCGGAACTGCTCGATCGACATGTTGTTGCGCTGGGCAATGGTGCCCACGGCCTGGTTCAACTCTTCATCGGTAATGCGGATACCGGAACGCTCGCCGATCTGCAATTGCAGGTTTTCGACGATCAGGCGCTCAAGTACCTGTTGCTCCAGCACGCTGGCCGGCGGCACGGCAGAACCACGCTTGGCAATGGTTTGCTGAACTTCATGAACGCGTCGGTCCAGTTGGCTCTGCATGACCACGTCGTTGTCGACGATGGCCACCACTTTATCGATGGACTGCACGGCGGCACTGGCCGCCGTACTCAGAAACAGCGCGCCCAGCATCAGCGGGCGTAGACAATCAGAAAGCTTGGTCTTCACGTTCACGATAACCTTGAATGCCTTTGTCGAGGAAGCTCTCTGCCTTGGCGCCGGTGAGGCCGCCGAGTCCCTTCAGAACAATTTGGAGGAAGACGCCATGGTCGCCTTTTTCGTTTTCCGGTGCTTGCTGGCTGAACTCGTCGTAATCAACGAAGTAACGGTTGATCAGGCGCAGTTTCCAGCAGCAGCTGTCGTACTCGAAACCACCGAAGGCTTCCAGGGTACGGTTGCGGTTGTAGTCATACTGCCAGCGGCTGATAGCGCTCCATTGCGGCACGATCGGCCAGATCACCGAGAAGTCGTGCTGTTCGATCTTGTAGTAATCCTTCACGTAGCCAGGCTGTCCTGGGGTGCCGTAGTCGCCGCCGAACTGCCATTGACCGGTGTTCTGGTTGTAGATCACCTGGTCGTTACGATAGCGATAGCCGAGGTTGACGATCTTGTTCGGGTTGTCCTCTGGCTGGTAGTGGAACATCGCGCTGCCCGAGCGAGGGCTGCGGCTGTCCGGGTCCCAGTTGTAGTCGGCCGTGGTGCGCCAGTCGCGGTTCCAGCGATATTCGTATTCCAGCGCATAGGGGGAAACGTTGGCCTGGGCGTCGGCACGGTCTTTGAAGTTTATGCCTGGCAACTGTACTTCACGGTCCTTGAAGTACAGTGCCTGGCCGACGCTGATTCGTTGACGTTCGAAGCCGTTGTCTTCGATCCAGCGGCTGGTCAAGCCCAGGGACAGTTTGTTCTCGTCGCCGACACGGTCGGAGCCGGAGAAGCGGTTGTCACGGAACAGCGACGCAAAGTTGAAGGTGTATTCGCTGGTGTCGAATACAGGAATGTCTTCCTGGTCGACCTCAGGCACGTACAGGTAGAACAGACGCGGCTCTAGAGTCTGGCGGTAGTTCTTGCCGAAATACTGGGTATTACGATCGAAGTACAGGCCGCTGTCGATGCTGGCGATCGGCACGCCGCGGTTCTGGTTGCTGTCGAAGTTGCCATTGAAATTTTTAGTCCCGGCGGCAGCTGCGGCCTGATCTTGCTGCGCGATCTGACTTTTGCCAAGACCGTCCAGATCCAGTTGGTACTGGGTGTACTGGTACTTGAGTTTCGGTGTCAGGAAGCCGTACGTCGTATTCATCGGCAGGCTCATGGCGGGCGCAAGATTCAGGCGGTCGCCATTGGCGCGTGCCAGACCTACAACGTTTGTATCAATACGGGGAGAGCCGACGCCATCTTCGTCAAAGTAGGTCCCGTTCCGCAGATCCCGGTCAAACCGTACGAGTTCGGTGCTGTACGTGAAATCCAGGCCTTCCGGATGATAAGGCAGCATACCGTCGAGGGTGAGCTGCGGCAGGCGGTCATACGGCGTAATGTTCGATACGCTTGCCAGTTGGTATGCCTGGGCGTTTGCGCGAGCGGTATAGCTGTCGCCGCGATAGGTCACGGAACCCTGCTGGTTCACATAGTCGTTGCTTTTCACGCCAATCTGGTCGGTCTGCAGATCCTGGAAGTAATACGGATCGCTGATCTTGGTGTAGTCGACTTGCGTGAGTACTCGTGAATCGAGGCCACCCTTGTGCTGCCAGTTGTACATGTAGCGGGTTTTTTCGGCGTCGGACTGCTTGTCGCGTTCGTCGCTTTCGTCGTTGAGGTACGCCGCACCGAACTGGCCTTCGCTGGACTTGGTCAGGTAGCGGAATTCGCCTTCCATCAACAGGCCGTGCTTTTCCATATAGCGCGGGTACAACGTGGCATCGTAGTTCGGCGCCAGGTTGAAGTAGTACGGGGTGACCAGCATGAAGCCGGTATCGCTGCCGGTGCCGATGGTCGGCGGCAGGAAGCCGGACTGGCGACGGTCGTCGATCGGGAAATAGATGTACGGCGTGTACAGGACCGGAATGTCCTTGACCCGCAGCGTCACGTTGGTCGCCGTACCGAAACCGGTGGCCGGGTTCAGGGTGATGTTGTTGCCCTTGAGCTGCCAGGCGTTGCTGTTCGGTTCGCACGTGGTGTACGTACCGTCCTTGAGGCGGATGATAGCGTTCTCGGCACGTTTGGCGTACAGCGCATTACCGCGGATGCGTGATTTGTGCATCACGTATTCGGCGTTGTCGACCTTGGCTTCACCGGTGTCGAGCTGCACGTCGGCGTGGTCGCCGACGATCAGGGCGCCGTTGTCGCGAATGCGCACGTTGCCATTGAGGTCGCCACGGTTCTCGGCCTGGTACAGGTTGGCTTCGTCGGCTTCGACCTGCATGCTGCCCTGACGCATGACGACGTCGCCGGCCAGGGTCGCGACCTGCTCATCCTGCTTATAGCGGGAGGCTTTTGCGCCGATAAAGGTAGGTGCGTCACTTTTATCCGTCTTGTCATTCATGCCAGGACGAATCGGTTCGATATAGGAACCAGAGCAATAAGGACCGGTTTCAGCCAATTGTGCGGCGGTGAGCTGCTCGCGGGGAACCCAGTCGAGGTGACTGTAGTCTTCGCTACGCGACTTCAGGCCACGGCCTTTGGATTCGGTGACGAGCACCGGCTTGGCGCCAGTGTCTTCACTGGAGCCGTTCTCGGCCGAGGCTTCGCCGGTGGCGGAAACTGCGCTGCCGTCATGAACGGGACGCGGTGGTAATGCAGCCGCCGGCGTCTTTGGCGCGCAGTCCCAGGAACCCGAAGCAGAGACTGAGCAGTCAAACTGTTCCGCGGCGACCACGTAGGAAGTGGCAAGGGGTTGCAGCGCCAGCAAACTGCCGGTAACCAACAACGGAAATTTTTTACGAAACGCGGGGGATTTCAATGCCATCTTATTAGTCCGGGCTTCCTGCGTGCCATCTGCCCGCGGTGTGGGCCGCACGCCTCTCGATGGTCTGAAAAAGATGCTGGATAATAAAGCATGACCCGCTTGACGGCTAGCGCCGTCGGAGACCCTTGCAATGCCTGATCAAGATGTACGCTTGCAACACCTGAAAGTTTGGCTCGATGAACAATTGACGACCCTTTTTGCCGAGCAGGGCTGGGGCGTCGTACCCCCGGCCACATTGACTGCGGCCAGCAGCGACGCGAGTTTCCGGCGGTATTTCCGCTGGGAAGGCGATGGCAGAAGTTTCATCGTGATGGACGCGCCACCGCCCCAGGAAAACTGCAAACCCTTCGTGGATATCGCCTTTTTGCTGGCGAAATCCGGAATAAATGTGCCGAAAATTTATGCCGAAGACCTGGAGCGCGGGTTTCTTTTGCTCAATGACCTGGGCAACAAGACCTATCTGGATGTCATCGACAGCGAAAACGCCGACGATTTGTTCAAGGATGCCCTGCAGGCGTTGCTGGCTTTCCAGCAGTTGCCGATGGTTGCACCGCTGCCGAGCTATGACGTGGCATTACTGCGTCGCGAACTGGAACTGTTCCCCGAGTGGTACGTGAAGCGCGAATTGGGCATCGAATTCGACGCGGCGCAGCAAGTGCTCTGGCAGCAGGTCAGCGATCTGTTGATCGACAGCGCCCTGGCACAGCCAAAAGTCCTGGTGCATCGCGACTACATGCCGCGCAACCTGATGCTCAGCGAGCCCAACCCCGGCGTGCTGGATTTCCAGGATGCGGTATATGGCCCGGTGACCTACGACGTGACCTGCCTGTTCAAGGACGCTTTCCTCAGTTGGCCCCAGGAGCGCGTACACGGCTGGCTGGAAAGCTACTGGCGGCAGGCGGGGGCGCTCGGTATTCCGGTTCAGCCCGAGTTCGAGGACTTTCTGCGGGCCAGCGACTTGATGGGCGTGCAACGTCACCTGAAAGTCATCGGTATTTTCGCGCGCATCTGCCATCGCGACGGCAAACCGCGTTATCTGGGCGATGTTCCGCGCTTCTTTGCCTATATAGATGCCGTGATCGCTCGCCGCCCCGAACTGGCCGAACTGGATGTGCTGCTGGCCAGCCTGCGTGCCGGAGTGAAAGCATGAAGGCAATGATTCTGGCCGCGGGCAAAGGCGAGCGCATGCGCCCGCTGACCCTGACCACGCCAAAACCGCTGGTGCGTGCCGGCGGCGTGCCGCTGATCGAGTATCACCTGCGGGCGCTGGCTGCCGCGGGGTTCACCGACATCGTGATCAATCACGCCTGGCTCGGTCAGCAGATCGAAGACTATCTGGGCGATGGTTCGCGCTATGGCGTGAGCATTCAGTACTCGGCGGAGGGTGAACCCCTGGAAACCGGCGGCGGGATTTTCCGCGCCTTGCCGTTATTGGGAGATGAAGCCTTTGTGGTGGTCAACGGCGATATCTGGACCGATTACGACTTCAGTGTGTTGCACCAACCCATCAACGGCCTGGCGCACCTGGTGCTGGCCAGCAACCCGCCGCATCATCCGGCCGGGGACTTCAGCCTGGTCGGAAGCCAGGTGCACGACGGTCAACCGCCGGCTCCTACCCTGACCTACAGCGGCATCGCCGTGTTGCATCCGCAGTTGTTCGACGGTTGCACCGCCGGAGCCTTCAAGCTCGCGCCGCTGTTGCGCAAAGCCATGGCTGACGGGCAGGTGACCGGCGAGCAGTTGCGGGGGCACTGGGTCGATGTCGGTACTCACGAGCGTCTGGCCGAAGTTGAAACATTGATAGAAGCGAGCCGCTGACATGCTGTGGCCAGGGACTCTGATTGGAGCCGGAGCGGGCTTTGCCATAGCCAGTATTCCGGGGGCCATGCTCGGCGCGTTGTTGGGGCAGGCGCTGGACCGGCGCTTGCACCTGCAGAGCTGGGGGCATTTGCGGGAAAAACTGGGCGGCCGCCCGGTGCTGCGCAACGATGAGTTGCTGTTTGTCCTGCTGGGACGCCTGGCCAAGTGCGACGGCCAGGTGATGGCCGGGCACATCGAACAGGCCCAGGCGGAAATGCGCTCGCTGGACATGTCCGGGCCGGCTCAGCGCCGTGCAATCGCCGCGTTCAACCGTGGCAAGTCGGGTCGTGACCGGCTACGCGGTTATCTGCGTCGCCTGAGTGCCCAGCCCCATGCGGCGGAAGGCGTGTTACGCGCCTGCTGGCGAATGGTATGGGCCGATGGTCGTGCCGGCAGCGGTGAGCGTGAGTTGATCCGCCAGTGGGGGCAGTGGCTGGGCTGGACGCCGCATCAGGTACAGGCGTTGGCCCACGATTATGAGCCGCAGAAGCGGCCATTGGGCAACAGCGTGCCAAGCTATCAGGACGCCTTGAAGTTGTTGGGGGTGTCGGCCACCACTGAACCGGCGCAGATCAAGCGTGCTTACCGGCGCCTGCTCAGTCGCCATCATCCGGACAAGATCGCCGGCAGTGGCGCAACGGCGACGCAGGTTCGTGAGGCCACCGAGCGAACGCGTGAACTGCATAGCGCCTATACGCTGATTCGGGAGCGGCGGGACTTTCGCTAGCCGAACAGCTTTGTGTTGCCTGTAATGGCCCCTTCGCGAGCAAGCCCGCTCCCACAGGTTTGATGTCGTCCGCCATTTCGTGACCGGCATAAAACCTGTGGGAGCGGGCTTGCTCGCGAATGAAGCGCCTCGGTTTGTCAGTCTGTCGCAGGCTGCGGATTCAACCAGCCCCGCACCCGCCGGAACAATTGCTCCTGTTCGGCCTTGCTATCGGGCAAGGCCTTGAGCGCGACCTGGCTGAATGTCGAGGACTTCAAACGTTTGCTGGCCTGCAGGCGTTCCAGCGCGGCGTTGCGGTCCAGCGCTTTGTCTTTGTAGTAAAAATCGGCGGTCGGCAGTTTCAGGGTTGGAGTCAGTTCCACCAACTCGGGCGTCGCTGCCAGCGGTGTGCGGGTGGCGACCATGACCAGTTTCTCGACTTGCGATGGCTGCTTCTCGCTCAGGTAGCGCGCGGCCCAATAGGCGCCAGTGCCATGCCCCAGCACCACGATGCTGCGGGCGCTTTGTTGTTCGGCAAATGCGATCGCGGCGTCGATCCGGGCGAAGATGCGCTCGGCATCTGCCCTGGATTGTTCTTCGGTGGTCTCAGCGATGGCCTTGTCGGCCACATCGGCCTCGCCACCGGCCACCTGTTCGATCGGGGCTGCGGTGGTCGAGTCCTTGCTGCCGGCTTCGGGGGCTTGGGGAGCCGGAGTTGCCTCCACGATTCGTGGCGCAATGGCATCGCTTTGCAAGTCCGGCAAGGTGATACTCAGGCTGCTCCACCCGGCGTCCGGCAATTTGCGCCGCAAAGGAGCGACTGCTTGCGGCCAGTCAACGGTTTCGCCAGCGCCCGGGATGATAATCACCGCGCCTTTGGGCTCGGCGGTATTGGCCGGTTTCCACAGGGCCAGAAACGTGTCGGTGCCCGCTTGCAGTTGTTGCTGTTCCTGAGCCGGGATCTTTCGCTCAAGTGCAGTCGCTTCTTCCTGACTACGTTCAGGCAGCGGCTGACGTTCGAGTGGCTTTTCTTCGGTGGTTTTTTCCTTGGCGGCGGGCGCCGGGTCGGCCGCCTCGACGGAAAAAGCGCAAGGCAGGATCAACGACAGGCACAATGCTGGCAGTGCCAGGCGGTAGACAGGGGGCATCGGATATTCCAGGCCAGAAGTTGTTCCGGCAGCCTAATGGGTTGGTCAGTATTTGTCAGTGTGTGAGAGTTCAATGATGCGTTTTCGCTGCCTGTGGGTTATCGGCTGTTTGTGGTTTCCCTTGATGGGTTGGGCGGCAGTCGTGCCCCCGGCGCACGTTGCCCAACTGACCCCGAAACAACAGCACTGGCTGACGCAGCAGGGCGAGTTGCGGGTCGGACTGGTGTTGCAGGCACCCTATGCGCAATACGATCGCCGCTTGCAGCGCCTGTCCGGAGTGAATGTCGACTTGATGAAGCGCCTGGCAAAGACCCTCAATGTCGAGCTGAGCTGGCGCAACTTTTCCGACCTTGAACAACTGGAAGCTGCCGCACGCGAAGGCGAAATCGATATCGCCCCGGGATTGACCCAGACACCTGGCGGGCTGCGCCTCTGGCAATTCTCCGACCCCTACATGCGGGTGCCGCAACTGGTGGTCAGCGACCAGAAAAGCGCCGGGGCGATCGAACTGGAAAAGCTCGACAGCCAGACCCGCGTCGCCGTGCGCATGCCCAGCGCCATTGCCGATTACCTGCGCAGCAACTATCCGCACCTGAATCTGCAAGGCGTCCCGATGGAGCGCCAGGCATTGCAGTTACTGACAGGCCAGCAGGCGGCTTATGCTGTGGTCGATGAAGCGCAGTTGGGGCGCCTGTCCGTCGAACCGGAGTTTGCCGGGTTGGTGGTAGTCGGGGATGTCGGCCTGCCACAGCTGTTGCGGGTAGCCACGCGTCGCGACAAGCCGGAACTGGCGGGTATTGTCGAAAGCGCATTGCGGGCGATCCCGGCCAAGGATCTGGAGCAACTGCACAATCAATGGCTGCAGCCCAAGTATCCACGCCTCACCGAGTCGCCGGGGTTCTGGCAAAACCTCTGCCTGTTGCTGACTGTGCTGACGTTGAGTTGCGTGGCCATCGTGTTCTGGCAGCGTCGCCAGCAGCACAGCCTGGAGCAACGCCTGATGGCTGCGCAGGAAGACATTGCCTTGCGTGCCGCCAGCGAAGAGGCGTTGCGGCTGACCCAGTTTTCCATCGATCAAAGCACCGTCGGCATCCTCTGGGTCAACTGGGACAGCCACGTGCGCTACGCCAATCGTGCGGCGGAAAGCATGCTCGGCTATCCACCCGGCGCGATCATCGATCGGCCCTTGATCGATTTCGAACCCGGCCTGCACATGGATCGTTGGCTCAATCTGTGGAAGCGCGCCCGGGCCAGTGAAGAGGGCCCACAAAGCTTCGAAACCAACTGCGTGCGCGCCGACGGCAGCATCCTGCCGGCCGATGTTTCGTTGAGTTTTCTGCGTTTTCGCGATGGCGAATACCTGGTGGTTTACCTCAACGACGTCACCGAGCGGCGCCGCGCCCTGGCGGCCTTGCAGGAAAGCGAGGCGCGGCTGCAGGGCATCGCCGCCAACGTTCCGGGGCTGGTTTTCCGCCTGGAGCGGGCACCGGTGACTGGCCAGATCGACTTTGCCTATATCAGCGAAGGTAGCGAAAGCCTGGTGGGTTATTCACCGGCGACGCTGGCGCATCGTGACAAAGGCCTGCGCAGCCTGGTGCATCCGGATGACAAGGCCAGTTATCACCAGACCCAGGACCATGCGCTGGATACCGACAGCGACTGGTCGTGGCAAGGGCGAATCCTCACGCGTCAGGGTGAGCAACGCTGGGCGGAAATCAAGGCCATCACCCGCCGACTGGAAGACGGCGCCTATGTCTGGGACGGCATCGTCTGGGACATCAGCGAGAGCAAGCGCATCGAGCTTGAGCTGGCCAGCTCCCGGGAACAACTGCGTGAGCTGTCCGCGCACCTGGAAAGCGTGCGCGAAGAAGAAAAAGCGCGCATCGCCCGGGAAGTTCACGATGAACTGGGGCAGATGCTGACTGTGCTCAAGCTGGAAACCTCCATGTGCGAACTGGCTTACGCGCAACTTGATCCGGGTCTTAACGAGCGCCTGGGCAGCATGAAACGCCTGATCGCCCAGCTCTTCCAGTTGGTTCGCGACGTGGCGACTGCATTGCGCCCGCCGATTCTCGATGCCGGCATTGCCTCGGCCATCGAATGGCAGGCCCGTCGATTCGAGGCGCGTACGCAGATTCCATGTCTGGTGCAGGTGCCGGACAATCTGCCGGTGCTCAGCGATGCCAAGGCCATAGGCCTGTTCCGGATCCTTCAGGAAGCACTGACCAATGTCATGCGCCATGCCCAGGCGCATACTGTTGAACTGACACTGGCGCTTGAAGGTGACGAGTTGTGCCTGACGGTCGCCGATGATGGCGTAGGATTTGTAGCTGCGCCTGGCAGGCCAACGTCCTTCGGGATCGTCGGAATGCGTGAGCGGGTGTTGATCATGGGGGGTGAGTTATCCCTTGAGAGTGAGCCGGGTGAAGGCACGACGCTGAGTGTGCGCGTTCCGCTGGATGCAGCCTGAACAGGTTGTGTTGACTGTACCGACGCCTTCGCGGGCAAGCCCGCTCCCACAATGTTTTGTGTAGATGCCCAAATCCAATGTGGGAGCGGGCTTGCTCGCGAATGATCTTGAATCTGGAGAAGAACGTGATCCGTGTACTGGTAGCCGAAGACCACACCATTGTCCGCGAAGGCATCAAACAGCTGATTGGCCTGGCCAAGGACTTGCTGGTGGTGGGGGAGGCGAGCAATGGCGAGCAGTTGCTCGACACCTTGCGTCATGTGCCCTGCGAAGTGGTGTTGCTGGACATTTCCATGCCGGGCGTCAATGGCCTGGAGGCCATTCCGCGGATTCGCGCCCTGAACAATCCGCCGGCGATCCTGGTGTTGTCGATGCACGACGAAGCACAAATGGCTGCCCGGGCGCTGAAGGTCGGGGCCGCCGGTTATGCAACCAAGGACAGCGATCCGGCACTGTTGCTGACGGCCATTCGCAAAGTGGCGTCAGGCGGGCGTTATATCGACCCGGAACTGGCCGACCGCATGGTCTTCGAGGTCGGCCTGACCGACTCGAGGCCATTGCATTCGTTGCTCTCCGAGCGCGAATTTTCCGTGTTCGAACGCCTGGCCCAGGGCGCCAACGTCAACGACATTGCCCAGCAACTGGCACTGAGCAGCAAGACCATCAGCACCCATAAGGCGCGGCTGATGCAGAAGCTCAACATCACCTCGCTGGCGGAGCTGGTGAAGTACGCGATGGAGCACAAGCTGCTCTAAAGAACAGCGCTGTCCAATGTGGGAGCGGGCTTGCTCGCGAAAGCGGTGGATCAGGCCCAAATATGTCAACTGACACACTGCTTTCGCGAGCAAGCCCGCTCCCACAGAGATGTGTTGGCATGTCCATTTGCGACATCCTGCAAACCCGCTTTTGCCTTTACTTGCGGCTTGCAGCTGACCGCCGGTCACTGCGTTTGCCAAAACGCGCCATCCTTGTAGGGCAATCCCTACCCCCAGCCTTCCATCCGGCTGAGGCGAATCTCTCTTGCCCCCCGATTTGCGTGGTCTTCAGCGTCCACTAGGCTTAACCCCACAGCAGTCATCAATAACAAAGGTGTGGGTATGAGCCAGGTCGATTCAAGCGCAGGGGCCAATGATGTTCTGGTCAGCTTTCGTGGAGTGCAGAAGAGCTACGACGGCGAGAACCTGATCGTCAAAGACCTCAACCTGGACATTCGCAAAGGCGAATTCCTCACGTTGCTCGGGCCGTCCGGCTCCGGCAAGACCACCAGCCTGATGATGCTCGCCGGCTTCGAAACGCCGACCGCGGGCGAAATCCTGTTGGCCGGGCGCGCCATCAACAACGTGCCACCGCACAAGCGCGATATCGGCATGGTGTTTCAGAACTACGCCTTGTTCCCGCACATGACGGTGGCCGAGAACCTGGCGTTCCCGCTGACCGTGCGCGGCATGAACAAGAGCGACGTCAGTGCCCGGGTCAAGCGCGTGCTGAGCATGGTCCAGCTCGACAGCTTCGCCCAGCGTTACCCGGCGCAGCTCTCCGGTGGTCAGCAACAGCGTGTGGCCTTGGCCCGGGCGCTGGTGTTCGAGCCGCAACTGGTGCTGATGGACGAACCCCTCGGTGCACTCGACAAACAACTGCGTGAACACATGCAGATGGAAATCAAGCACCTGCACCAGCGCCTGGGCGTCACCGTGGTTTACGTGACCCATGACCAGGGCGAAGCCCTGACCATGTCCGACCGTGTGGCGGTGTTCCATCAGGGCGAAATCCAGCAGATCGCGCCGCCGCGCACCCTCTACGAAGAGCCGAAAAACACCTTCGTCGCCAACTTCATCGGCGAGAACAACCGTCTCAATGGCCGCCTGCACAGCCAAACCGGCGACCGTTGCATTGTGGAACTCGGGCGCGGTGAGAAGGTGGAAGCCCTGGCGGTCAACGTTGGCCAGACCGGCGAGCCGGTGACCCTGTCCATTCGTCCGGAACGAGTGAGTCTCAACGGCTCCAGCGACCAATGCGTCAACCGCTTCTCCGGGCGGGTCGAGGAATTCATCTATCTGGGCGACCACGTCCGGGTGCGCATGGAAGTCTGCGGCAAGACCGACTTCTTCGTGAAACAACCGATTGCCGAGCTTGATCCATCGCTCGCCGTCGGCGACGTGGTACCGCTTGGCTGGCAGGTCGAGCACGTTCGTGCACTCGATCCCCTTCTAGAGGCGAACTGATCGCCCCGGCAATACCAACACCAACCCTGCACGTGGAGAGAACAATAAATGTTGAGATCCCTGAAATTCACCGCTTTGGCACTGGGCATGATGGGCGCGGCACACGCAATGGCGGCCGGCCCTGACCTGACCGTGGTGTCCTTTGGCGGGGCGAACAAGGCGGCTCAGGTCAAAGCCTTCTACGCACCGTGGGAAGCGGCAGGCAACGGCAAGATCGTGGCCGGCGAGTACAACGGCGAAATGGCCAAGGTCAAGGCCATGGTCGACACCAAGAGCGTGTCCTGGGATCTGGTAGAGGTTGAGTCGCCGGAACTGTCCCGTGGTTGCGACGAAGACATGTTCGAACAGCTTGATCCGAAGTTGTTCGGCAACACCGAAGACTACGTCAAGGGCGCCATCCAGCCGTGCGGCGTGGGTTTCTTCGTGTGGTCGACCGTGCTGGCCTACAACGCCGACAAGCTGAAATCCGCGCCGACCAGTTGGGTGGATTTCTGGGACACCAAGCAGTTCCCGGGCAAGCGTGGCCTGCGTAAAGGCGCCAAGTACACCCTGGAATTCGCTCTGATGGCCGACGGCGTTGCGCCGAAGGACGTCTACAAAGTGCTGGCCGGCAAAGACGGTCAAGACCGCGCGTTCAAGAAGCTCGATGAACTCAAGCCGAACATCCAGTGGTGGGAAGCCGGTGCACAACCGCCGCAATACCTTGCTTCCGGTGACGTGGTCATGAGTTCGGCCTACAACGGCCGGATCGCTGCCGTGCAGAAAGAAAGCAACCTGAAAGTCGTGTGGAACGGTGGCATCTACGACTTCGACGCATGGGCCATTCCAAAAGGTCTGGATGCCAAGCGTGCTGAAGCAGCTAAGAAGTTCATCGCCTTCTCGGTGATGCCACAGCAGCAGAAGACCTACTCGGAAAACATCGCCTACGGCCCGGCCAACACCCAAGCCGTGCCGTTGCTGGCCAAGGATGTCCTGAAGGACATGCCGACCACCCCGGAAAACATCGCCAACCAGGTGCAGATCGACGTCAGCTTCTGGGCTGACAACGGCGAGCAACTGGAACAGCGGTTCAACGCCTGGGCTGCCAAGTAAGACCGCACCGCGGGCTTACGCTGTAGGAGCGAGCTTGCTCGCGAAGACGTCAGTACATTCAACATCGTTGTCGACTGACACTTCGCTTTCGCGAGCAAGCCCGCTCCCACATTTGAACAGAGTGTTTTAAACGATCGAGGTGGTTCTCCGCCTCTGTACGATCAAAGATTCCCGGAGTACGTCATGGCTATCGCCGTTCCCCTGAACGAGGGCACCAGCCCCACCTTGAAGCAGCGGCTCAAGCACGCCGAGCGGGTCAACCGCTGGAAGGCCCAGGCGTTGATCGCGCCGCTGGTGCTGTTTCTGTTGCTGGTGTTCCTGGTGCCAATCGTGGCGCTGCTCTACAAAAGCGTTGGCAACCCGGAAGTGGTCGGCGGCATGCCGCGTACCGTGACCGCCATCGCCAGCTGGGACGGCCGCGGCCTGCCCGCTGAACCGGTTTACAAAGCGGCGGCCGAAGACCTCGCCGAAGCCCGCAAGAACCAGACCCTGGGCGATCTGTCCAAGCGCCTGAACATGGAGCTGGCCGGCTACCGCAGCCTGCTGACCAAAACTGCCCGCGCCTTGCCGCTCGCCACCGAGCCGGCCTCTTATAAAGAAGCGCTGGAAGGTCTCGATGAGCGCTGGGGTGACCCGGCCTACTGGCAAGCGGTGCGCCGCAACACCAGCAGCATCACCCCGTATTACCTGCTGGCGGCTGTCGATCATCGCATCGACGACCTCGGCGAAATCGCCCCGGCCACCCCGGACCAGGCGATCTACCTCGACATCTTCGCACGCACCTTCTGGATGGGCTTGGTCATCACCGTGATCTGCCTGGTGCTGGCGTACCCACTGGCTTACCTGCTGGCCAATCTGCCGTCGCGCCAGAGCAACCTGCTGATGATTCTGGTGCTGTTGCCGTTCTGGACCTCGATCCTGGTACGGGTCGCGGCGTGGATCGTGTTGCTGCAGTCGGGCGGCCTGATCAACAGCGGCCTGATGGCCATGGGCATCATCGACAAGCCGATCGAACTGGTGTTCAACCGCGTCGGTGTCTACATCTCCATGGTGCACATCCTGCTGCCGTTCATGATCCTGCCGATCTACAGCGTGATGAAAGGCATCTCGCCGACTTACATGCGCGCCGCGATTTCCCTCGGCTGCCATCCGTTCGCCAGTTTCTGGCGGGTGTACTTCCCGCAGACCTATGCCGGTGTCGGCGCCGGTTGCCTGTTGGTGTTCATCCTTGCCATCGGTTACTACATCACCCCGGCCTTGCTGGGCAGCCCGAACGATCAGATGGTCAGCTACTTCGTCGCCTTCTACACCAACACCAGCATCAACTGGGGCATGGCGACCGCACTCGGTGGGCTGCTGCTGCTCGCAACGGTCGTGCTTTATCTGATTTACAGCTGGCTGGTGGGCGCGAGCCGCCTGCGCCTGAGCTAAGGGGAGAACGAAATGCTGAGTCCTTACATGTCGCCCATCGAACGGGTGTGGTTCTACAGCTTGCGGATTCTCTGCGGCTTGATTCTGTTGTTCCTGATCCTGCCGGTGCTGGTGATCATTCCGCTGTCGTTCAACTCCGGCAGTTTCCTGGTGTACCCGCTGCAAGGTTTCTCGCTGCAGTGGTACCACGATTTCTTCGCCTCGGCGGAGTGGATGCGTGCCCTGAAGAACAGCATCATCGTCGCCCCGGCGGCCACGGTGCTGGCCATGGTTTTCGGTACGTTGGCGGCGATCGGCCTGACCCGCGGCGACTTCCCCGGCAAGGCGCTGGTGATGGCGCTGGTGATTTCGCCGATGGTGGTGCCGGTGGTGATCATCGGTGTGGCCAGTTACCTGTTCTTCGCTCCGCTGGGGCTGGGTAACAGCTTCTTCTCGCTGATCGTGGTGCATGCGGTGTTGGGTGTGCCGTTTGTGATCATTACCGTGTCGGCGACCTTGCAGGGGTTCAACCACAATCTGGTGCGGGCTGCTGCGAGCCTGGGTGCTTCGCCGCTGACCACGTTCCGCCGGGTGACTTTGCCGCTGATTGCGCCGGGCGTGATCTCGGGGGCGCTGTTCGCCTTCGCGACGTCGTTCGATGAGGTGGTGGTGACGCTGTTTCTCGCCGGCCCTGAACAAGCGACCCTGCCTCGGCAGATGTTCAGCGGCATCCGCGAAAACCTCAGCCCGACCATCGCCGCCGCCGCGACGCTGCTGATTGCCTTCTCGGTGATCCTGTTGCTGACCCTGGAATGGCTGCGTGGGCGTAGCGAGAAACTGCGTACTGCGCAGGTTTAACGACTCACCCCGATCAACTGTGGGAGCGAGCCTGCTCGCGATGGTCGTCAACGATAACGCTGGAAGCCTGGCACCCAGCGGCGTTTTCAAGTCCATCGCGAGCAAGCTCGCTCCTACATGGGTTCTCCAGTGTCTGTTCGAACATTCACCGCCTGAATACCAGACAAACCCCAATCCCCAGCTACTATTGTGCCCAGCTCCCCTACCTATAAGAGGCTGCGCACATGAGTCTTTCCTCTTTCAAAATTGCTCACAAACTGATCACCGGCGCAGGTGCCATCGAGCAGTTGTCCGCCGAGCTGGCGCGTCTGGACATTGATAATCCGCTGATCGTCACCGATGCCACCCTGGTCAAGTCCGGTACGGTAGAACTGGCGCTGGCGCAGTTGGGCGAGCGCAGCTACGAGATTTTCGACCGGGTACTGCCGGACCCGGAAATCGCCATCGTTGAAGATTGCATGCAGGTGTATCGCGAGGGCGGGCATGACGGCCTGATCGGCCTGGGCGGCGGCAGTGCCATCGACATTGCCAAGAGCGTAGCGGCCTATGCCGGATACCACGGTGCGCTGGAGGATCTGTTCGGTATCGATCAGGTCCCGCGAAAAGGCCCGCCATTGATCGCAATTCCGACCACGGCCGGCACCGGCTCGGAAGTGACCAACGTCGCCATCCTTTCCGACAAGGTCGCGCAACTGAAAAAGGGCATCGTCAGCGACTACCTGTTGCCGGACGTGGCGCTGGTCAGTCCGCAAATGACCCTGACCTGTCCGCGCAGCGTCACGGCGGCCAGTGGCGTCGATGCGCTGGTGCATGCCATCGAGTCCTATCTGTCGGTCAATGCCTCGCCGATTACCGATGCCCTGGCGATTGGCGCCATCAAGTTGATCGCCAAGGCCTTGCCCAAGGCCTACGCCAACCCGTCGAACCTGCAAGCCCGGGAAGACATGGCCACCGCCAGCCTGATGGCCGGCATGGCGTTCGGCAATGCCGGGGTCGGCGCGGTGCATGCGCTGGCGTATCCGCTGGGCGGACGTTTCAACATTGCCCATGGCGTGAGTAATGCCCTGCTACTGCCCTATGTCATGACCTGGAACAAGATGGCCTGCATCGAACGGATGCAGGATATCGCTGAGGCCATGGGCGTGAAGATCGCTCATCTGAGTGTCAACGAAGCGGCTGACAAAGCCGTGCAAGCCATGACCGAGCTGTGTGCCGCCGTGGAAATTCCCCAGGGGCTGCGCAGTTTCGGTGTACCCGAGGACGCCATCGCGTCCATGGCCGTGGAAGCGGCGGGGATCGAGCGCCTGATGCGCAATAACCCGCGCAAGTTGAGTGCCGTCGATATCGAGAAGATCTATCGCGCGGCGTACTAGAGACTCTGCCGTTGATGGATGATGGCAAGGTCCAATCATCGCGCTCACGGTGCGCGCGTCAAAGCATGAGGTATACAATGCGCGCCATCGTGATTCTGCTCAGAAAAGGTGCGTCATGCAGCCCTTCGTAATTGCTCCGTCGATTCTCTCCGCCGACTTCGCCCGCCTGGGTGAAGAAGTGGATAACGTCCTGGCCGCCGGCGCCGACTTCGTGCACTTCGATGTCATGGACAACCACTACGTACCGAACCTGACCATCGGCCCGATGGTCTGCTCGGCACTGCGCAAGTACGGCGTGACCGCGCCGATCGACGCGCACCTGATGGTCAGCCCGGTGGACCGCATCGTCGGCGACTTCATCGAAGCCGGTGCGACCTACATCACCTTCCACCCGGAAGCCACCCAGCACGTCGACCGCTCCCTGCAACTGATCCGCGAAGGCGGCTGCAAGTCGGGCCTGGTGTTCAACCCGGCGACCCCGCTGGACGTGCTCAAATACGTGATGGACAAGGTCGACATGATCCTGCTGATGAGCGTCAACCCAGGCTTCGGCGGGCAGAAGTTCATCCCCGGCACCCTCGACAAACTGCGTGAAGCGCGGGCCTTGATCGATGCTTCGGGTCGTGACATTCGCCTGGAAATCGACGGCGGCGTGAACGTCAACAACATTCGCGAAATCGCTGCGGCTGGCGCTGACACCTTCGTCGCCGGTTCGGCCATCTTCAATGCGCCGTACTATCAGGAAGTCATCGACAAGATGCGCTCCGAACTGGCGCTGGCTCGCCCATGAGTGGCTTTGAGCAGCTGTTCCCGGGGCAATTGCCACGGCTGGTGATGTTCGATCTGGACGGCACGTTGATCGATTCGGTCCCGGACCTGGCAGTGGCTGTGGACAAGATGCTGCTCAATCTCGGTCGCCAACCCGCCGGCCTGGAAGCGGTGCGCGAATGGGTCGGCAATGGCGCGCCGGTGCTGGTACGTCGTGCGCTGGCCGGCGGCATCGATCATTCGGCGGTCGATAACGCCGAGGCCGAACGGGCGCTGGAGTATTTCATGCAGGCCTATGGCGAGAGCCATGAGCTGACGGTGGTCTACCCCGGCGTGCGCGATACCCTCAAATGGCTGCAAAAGCAGGGTGTCGAGATGGCGCTGATCACCAACAAGCCGGAGCGTTTCGTCGCGCCGCTGCTGGATCAGATGAAGATCGGCCGTTATTTCCGCTGGATCATCGGCGGCGACACCCTTCCACAGAAAAAACCCGATCCGGCCGCGCTGTTTTTCGTAATGAAAATGGCCAACATTCCGGCTTCGCAGTCGTTGTTCGTCGGCGATTCACGCAGCGATGTGCTGGCGGCGAAAGCGGCGGGGGTCAAGTGTGTGGCCCTGAGCTACGGCTATAACCATGGGCGGCCGATCGCCGAAGAATCGCCGGCGCTGGTGATCGACGACCTGCGCAAACTAATTCCCGGTTGCCTGGATCCGGCCGCTGAGATAACGTTGGCCGACGCTGTCAAACCCCCTTCTGGAAACGCCATCGTGGTGGTCACTCGCAAACTCTGGATGAAAGTCATCAAGGCCCTGGCCCGCTGGCGTTGGCGCGCCTGACTTGATCCTGGCCGGTTTCCGGCGCGTTTGCATACCTGACCGTTCGACCCTCAAGCCACGAGGCACCTCATGATCCGCGAAGAATTCCTGCGTTTGGCCGCTGCCGGCTACAACCGCATTCCGCTTGCCTGCGAAACCCTGGCCGACTTCGACACGCCGCTGTCGATCTACCTGAAGCTGGCCGACGAGCCCAATTCCTACTTGCTGGAGTCCGTACAGGGCGGTGAGAAGTGGGGCCGTTACTCGATCATCGGCCTGCCGTGCCGCACCGTGCTACGGGTTCACGACCATCACGTCAGCGTGACCGTCGACGGCGTCGAGACCGAAAGCCACGACGTGGAAGACCCGCTGGCCTTCGTCGAAACCTTCAAGGCCCGCTACAACGTGCCAACCATCGCCGGCCTGCCGCGTTTCAACGGCGGCCTGGTGGGCTACTTCGGTTATGACTGCGTGCGTTACGTGGAGAAGCGTCTGGGCAAGTGCCCGAACCCGGATCCGCTGGGTGTGCCGGACATTCTGCTGATGGTCTCCGACGCCGTCGTGGTGTTCGACAACCTCGCCGGCAAGATGCACGCCATCGTGCTGGCCGACCCGGCGCAGGAAGATGCCTTCGAGCAAGGCCGCGCGCGTCTGGAAGAGCTGCTGGAAAAACTGCGCCAGCCGATCACCCCGCGCCGTGGCCTGGACTTCAGCCAGCAACAATCGGCTGACCCGGTGTTCCGCTCCAGCTTCACCCAGAGCGATTACGAAAAAGCGGTCGATACCATCAAGGAATACATCCTGGCCGGTGACTGCATGCAGGTCGTGCCGTCCCAGCGCATGTCGATCGACTTCAAGGCTGCGCCGATCGATCTGTACCGCGCGCTGCGCTGCTTCAACCCGACGCCTTACATGTACTTCTTCAACTTTGGCGACTTCCACGTCGTCGGCAGTTCGCCGGAAGTGCTGGTGCGGGTCGAAGACAACCTGATTACCGTACGCCCGATTGCCGGTACACGCCCACGCGGGGCCAATGAAGAAGCTGATCTGGCGCTGGAAAAAGACCTGCTGTCGGACGACAAGGAAATCGCCGAACACTTGATGCTGATCGACCTCGGTCGCAACGACACTGGGCGCGTCTCGGAAATCGGCTCGGTGAAGCTCACCGAGAAAATGGTCATCGAGCGTTATTCCAACGTGATGCACATCGTGTCCAACGTTACCGGGCAACTCAAGGCCGGGCTGACGGCAATGGATGCGCTGCGGGCAATTCTGCCGGCGGGCACCTTGTCTGGCGCGCCGAAGATTCGCGCGATGGAAATCATCGACGAACTGGAGCCGGTCAAGCGTGGTGTCTACGGCGGTGCGGTCGGTTACTTCGCCTGGAACGGCAACATGGACACCGCGATTGCGATCCGCACGGCGGTGATCAAGAACGGCGAGCTGCACGTGCAGGCCGGTGGTGGCATCGTCGCCGACTCGGTACCGGCATTGGAATGGGAAGAAACCCTGAACAAGCGCCGCGCAATGTTCCGCGCCGTGGCCTTGGCCGAACAAACCCCGAACACCTGATTTCACGCAAAGCCCTGTGGGAGCGAGCTTGCTCGCGATGGGGCCATCACTACCACATTGATGTTGTCTGACCCACCGCAATCGCGAGCAAGCTCGCTCCTACAGGGATTACACCACCATAAAAAAACGCGGCGCCTGTGAGGGCGCCGCGTTTTTTATTGCCTGTACATCAGAAGTCCAGCGCAACACCTACGTTGATGCCCTGTTGGGTGAAGTCGTCGTCCCTGCGAATGTTGTAGCTGGCGCGCAATGCCAGGTCGCGGGTGAGGTTATGGCTGACCCCCAGGTTCACACGCTGCAAGTGGCTTTGCGGGGTGTAGCCTTCCAGCGTGAACTGGTTGTTCGGCAAGCTGTTGAGGTTGATGCCCACGTCCTGGGTATCGTCGTTGTACTCGCGTTCGATTGCCGCCTCGCCGAACACCTGGGTTTGCGGGGTGATCTGGTATTTGCCCTGCAGGCCAGCTCCCAGGCGTCGGGAAATCACTTCCTGATCGGCAAAGGTCAGCGCCGTGGAATCGTTGCCGTCCTCCGAGTAGCCGTCGACTTTCGCCTTGGAGAAATCAGCGCTGATAAACGGCGATACGTGCCAAGGGCTGCTGGCATGTTGTGCAATGTCGTAACCCAGGCGAGCGCTGAAGGCTTCGATGTAGCCACTGGTATCGCCTTTTTCACTGCGTTCGTTGGCACCCAGCTGGAACTTGCGCTTGAGGCTGTCGTAATCCAGATGGCCGGCTGTCAACGCCACGTCAGCCCAGACACGGTTTTGCTGGTATTGGGCGAATGCCGTGCCCAGGTAAGCGTTGAGCTTGTAGTCGGAGTCGTTGCTGCCGGCTTCGAGTTTCTGGTTATAGAAACCCGCCGCCAGGCCGACGCGCCAGGCATCATCGATGCGGTAGCTGCCACCGATATTCAGGTTGGCTCCGTTGCCGTCGGCACTGACCGCGCTGTCCTGACTGTCAAAGTCCTGATGCTGTCCGCCGCCAGAAACAATGGCTCGCCATTGGCCGACGCCCTGCCAGTTTTGCCAATCGGCCAGCCACTGGTTGCGCAATTCATCCTGATGCGCGCGCAGGGTGCCTTGGGCCATTTCAGGCAGTAATGTCAGCTCCCAGGGTGCTGCCAACAGGGAGTACGCGTAGTCGGCAATCAGGCGCTGCCCGGCTTCTGTGGGGTGCACGGAGTCGTTGTAGATCAGCTTGGTCGGGTCCGGCGTGGCGCTGTTGATGCCGTAACGGGCATTCTCGGTACAACCGTTGCCGCTGAAGCAGGTGGTGATGAGGTTCTGGTCGGTGGCCAGGCCAAACTGCGCCGGGTTGGCGAACGTCTCTTTGAGCAGTACCGGAATGTTGAGCGGGATGACTTCGGCATTGATGTTCTGCAGTCGGCTTACCAGTTCATTATTGAACTGGGCGCTGAGTTGGGACGTGAACGCTTGCAGCGGGGTGCCGTTGAACGCCGGGGTAAAGCCGATATCAGGCAGCAACCAGACCATGACGTATTTGGCGCCGGCGGTTTGCAGTGTCTGCACGCTGTCGGCCAGTCGATCGGCTGCAGCGCTGGCCTGGGGCAGGCTGGTGACGCGACCTTGCAGGAAGTCGTTACCACCACCCGACAGGTAATACAGTGCGTTCGGGTCGGCACGGAAGTTGTTCGACGGCAGGTAGCCGGCGCGGGTGCGTTCGCCGGTGGCGGAAACGCTGGTGATCGAATCCAGGATCTGATCCGTGCGGTAACCGCCGACGGCCCAGTTGTTGCCATCGGGCTGGCCATTGCTGGCACGCACCGCCGAAGATGATGACGCGGTCTGGTCCGCCGAGAACCCGAGTTTTCCACCCAGTATCTGCGTGGAGTTGAGCGAGCGGACTTCGCCGCTGCCATCCAGATACACCGGTCCTGTCCGGTTGGTAAAGCGCTGTGTCGCCCCGGCAGGCCCGCCAGTGTCGGCAAAGGTCCCGGCGTCGTTGAGGCTGTCCCCGAAGACCACGAAATTTGTATAAGGATTGGGTGCGGCGTTCGCCTGGGCGCATGCCATCGCGAGCAAGCATCCTGCGAGCGGTACAAACAACGACTGTTTGATCATGAGCAAGTCCGTTTATTTATTGTTGTAGTGAACGAAACGACAGTACCAAAAACTTTCGGCCTTTTGCCATCTGTCGCGAAGCCTTTAAGAGTTTCGCGGGCAGTAGCCCTGGCGATATTGCACGCTCTGCCCAGCTAAGTTACTGTGCCGGGACGTACGAACGAGACCTTCCCCGTGTTGATCATCAGCAAACTCCTGGATCAAGTCATCAAGGCACACGCCCGCTGGCGTTGGCGCGCCTGAATTCTTTTGCCGGCCTCGCCGGACCTGTACCGCTTCGCCTTCTTTACCTGTTTGAAATGCCGCTTTGCTGGCGCTCCTCCAGCACCTGACAAAGCGTAGCGCTCTGCGGGTCAATCATTCGAAGGCCATCTTTAAAGTCAGTGAATTCAAGAGGTTCTTAACGTCATGTTGCTGATGATCGATAACTACGACTCCTTTACCTACAACGTTGTGCAGTACCTGGGCGAGCTCGGCTCCCAGGTCAAAGTCGTGCGCAACGATGAACTGACCATTGCTGAAATCGAAGCCCTCAATCCTGAGCGCATCGTGGTGTCCCCCGGTCCTTGCACCCCGACCGAAGCCGGCATCTCGATTGAAGCGATCAAGCATTTCGCCGGCAAACTGCCGATTCTTGGCGTCTGCCTGGGTCACCAATCCATCGGCCAGGCCTTTGGCGGCGATGTAGTGCGCGCCCGCCAAGTGATGCACGGTAAGACTAGCCCGGTATTTCACGAGGACAAGGGTGTATTCGCAGGCCTGAACCGTCCGCTGACGGTGACCCGCTATCATTCATTGATCGTCAAGCGCGAAACCCTGCCCGATTGCCTGGAGCTGACGGCCTGGACGCAGCTTGAAGACGGCTCGGTCGACGAGATCATGGGCCTGCGCCACAAGACTCTGAATATCGAGGGCGTGCAGTTCCACCCTGAGTCGATCCTCACCGAGCAGGGCCACGAACTGTTCGCCAACTTCCTCAAACAAACCGGCGGCACGCGCTAAGGACTTATCATGAACATCAAGACAGCCCTGGGCCGTATCGTCGATCACCTCGACCTCAGCACCGATGAAATGCGCGACGTGATGCGCGAAATCATGACCGGGCAATGCACGGACGCACAGATTGGTGCGTTCATGATGGCCATGCGCATGAAGAGCGAAAGCATCGACGAAATCGTCGGCGCGGTGTCGGTGATGCGCGAACTGGCGGACAAGGTCGAACTCAAGACCCTCGACGGTGTGGTCGATGTGGTGGGCACTGGAGGCGACGGTGCCAATATCTTCAACGTGTCGACCGCTTCCGCTTTCGTGGTTGCCGCTGCTGGCTGCACCGTGGCCAAGCATGGCAACCGTGCGGTGTCGGGCAAGAGCGGTAGCGCCGATCTGCTGGAGGCGGCCGGCATCTACCTGAACCTGACGCCGGTGCAAGTGGCTCGCTGCATTGACAACGTTGGTATTGGCTTCATGTTTGCCCAGACTCATCACTCTGCGATGAAATACGCCGCCAGCCCGCGTCGTGAACTGGGCTTGCGCACTTTGTTCAACATGCTCGGCCCGCTTACGAATCCGGCCGGTGTGAAGCATCAGGTGGTGGGCGTATTCACCCAGGCCTTGTGCCGACCGCTGGCGGAAGTGTTGCAGCGTCTGGGCAGCAAGCATGTGCTGGTGGTGCATTCGAAGGATGGCCTGGACGAATTCAGCCTGGCTGCACCGACTTTTGTCGCTGAGCTGAAGGATGGCCAGATCACCGAGTATTGGGTCGAACCGGAAGACCTGGGCATGAAGAGCCAGAGCCTGCATGGCCTGGCCGTGGAAAGCCCGGCGGCGTCCCTGGAGCTGATTCGCGATGCCCTGGGCAAGCGCAAGACAGAGAACGGCCAGAAAGCGGCCGAGATGATCATGCTCAATGCCGGTGCCGCCCTGTATGCGGCCGACCATGCCAGCAGTTTGAAAGAGGGAGTTGCACTTGCGCACGATGCGCTGCACACCGGCCTCGCTCGAGAAAAGCTAGAGGAGTTGGGTGCATTTACCGCGGTATTCAAAGTGGAGAATGAAGGATGAGTGTACCGACGGTTCTGGAAAAGATTCTGGCGCGCAAAGTTGAGGAAGTGGCCGAGCGCAGCGCTCGCGTCAGCCTCGCCGAGCTGGAAAGCCTGGCCAGGACGGCCGATGCACCTCGTGGTTTTGCCAAGGCATTGCTGGCCCAGGCCAAGCTGAAGCAACCGGCAGTCATTGCTGAAATCAAGAAAGCCTCGCCGAGCAAAGGCGTGATCCGCGAGAACTTCGTGCCCGCCGACATCGCACGCAGCTACGAGAAGGGCGGTGCGACCTGCCTGTCGGTACTCACCGACATCGACTACTTCCAGGGCGCCGATGCGTACCTGCAGCAGGCCCGCGCGGCCTGCAAGCTGCCGGTGATCCGCAAGGACTTCATGATCGATCCCTACCAGATCGTCGAAGCCCGTGCCCTGGGTGCCGATTGCGTGCTGTTGATCGTGTCCGCGCTGGATGACGTGAAAATGGCCGAACTGGCGGCCGTGGCCAAAAGCGTCAACCTTGATGTGCTGGTGGAAGTCCACGACGGCGACGAGCTGGAGCGGGCCTTGAAAACCCTCGATACTCCGCTGGTTGGCGTGAACAACCGCAACCTGCATACCTTCGATGTCAGCCTGGAAACCACCCTTGACCTGTTGCCGCGTATTCCGCGTGATCGACTGGTCATCACCGAGAGCGGCATTCTCAACCGCGCCGATGTCGAACTGATGGAAATCAGCGACGTCTACGCGTTCCTGGTCGGCGAAGCGTTCATGCGCGCCGAAAGCCCGGGTACCGAGTTGCAGCGACTGTTCTTCCCCGAGCGCGGCGTTCCAGTCAGCGGCTCGACCCTCGACTAAACACATCTTCACAGGCAAACCGCTACCACTGTGGGAGCGGGCTTGCCCGCGAAGAGGCCCGCAAATCCCCTAGAGACCTCAGGTCTGTCGGAGCCTTCCATGTCGCTGCCAACCTCCCTGACCATTGAAGCCGGCCTGCAAGCCGAACAGGATCTTTTGGCCTCGGTTTGCGCCGGCGACGCGGAGTTCGGCCTGCTGTTCTGGCAACCGAGCGATCAGGCATTGGTGATGCCGCGCCGCTTGAATCGCTTGCCAGGCTTCGAAGCCGCCTGTGAAGTGTCAGCGGCGGCAGGTTGGCCGGTGCTGCTGCGCGATACCGGCGGCGAACCGGTTCCACAATCCGCCACAACGATCAATATCGCCCTGGTATACGCGCCACCGCGTAGCGAAGGTGATTTGAACCGCATCGAAACCGGTTACCGGCGCCTGTGCGACCCCATCTGCCAGTTGCTGGATGAATTGGGTGGCTCGTCGTCCCTTGGCGAAATCGACGGTGCGTTCTGCGATGGCCGCTTCAACGTCAACCTCGACGGGCGCAAAATGGTTGGTACCGCCCAGCGCTGGCGCCAGAGCCAGGGTGGTCAGCGTCCGGTGGGCCTGGTGCACGGTGCGATGCTGATGGATAACGACCGGGCGTCAATGGTCGCCGCGGTCAATCGCTTCAACGAGGCCTGTGGTCTGGAGCAACGAGTACGCGCCGAAAGCCACATCGCATTGCATGAGAGGTTCACGGCACCCGATGCGTTGGCGCGCCTCGACGAACTCTATCGATTGATGCTGGCACAGATGTTCAGCGGCTAGGTTTTCGAGCCTATCGCGTGCCGAAGACCACCATGGTCTTGCCTTTGACGTCCACCAGGTTGCGATCTTCCAGATCCTTGAGCACGCGACCGACCATCTCCCGGGAACAACCGACAATCCGCCCGATTTCCTGACGGGTCACCTTGATTTGCATGCCATCGGGGTGGGTCATGGCGTCTGGCTGCTTGCACAGCTCCAGCAGGCAGCGGGCAACGCGGCCGGTCACGTCAAAAAATGCCAGGTCACCGACCTTGCGCGTGGTGTTGCGCAGGCGCTGTGCGATTTGTCCACTGAGGACGTAAAGAATGTCCGGGTCCTGCTGGGACAACTCGCGGAATTTTGCGTAGCTGATTTCCGCGACTTCGCATTCGACCTTGGCCCGCACCCAGGCACTGCGCTCCTGCTCCTGGCCGGCTTGCTCAAACAGGCCCAACTCACCGAAAAAGTCCCCGGCGTTCAGGTAGGAAATGATCATTTCCCGCCCGTCGTCATCCTCGATCAGGATGGTGACTGAGCCTTTGATGATGAAGAACAGCGTTTCCGAGCGGTCACCGGCACAAATGATGTTGCTCTTGGCCTGATAGCGGCGGCGCTGGCAATGCATCAACAGCTTGTCGAGGTTCTTGATCTTGGGGCTGGGGGCAATAGCAACCATGGTTGTATCCCGAAAAGACTGCACGGCGTGTTTTTTTGTAAATAGCGAACGCTGGAGTGAGGCTGGCCATACGCCATTGAATTGGCGTCAGCTTACCAGACACTTCCTGAAATATTCGAGCATTTACCTACAAGGCAGTGGGATATGTCCTAGGACGGCGGGCGCTGTCAATCTCGGGGGCTGTGCTAAGCTGGCGACCCTTTTTTATACAGTGGAGTCTTGGCGATGAAGGCACGCATCCAATGGGCTGGCGAAGCCATGTTCCTCGGCGAATCCGGTAGCGGTCATGTCGTGGTCATGGACGGTCCGCCCGATGCCGGCGGACGTAACCTGGGTGTCCGGCCGATGGAAATGCTGCTGCTGGGTGTCGGCGGTTGCAGCAATTTCGACGTGGTCAGCATCCTCAAGAAGTCCCGCCAGGCCGTCGAGAGCTGCGAAGCCTTCCTCGAAGCCGAGCGCGCGACGGAAGATCCAAAGGTTTTCACCAGGATCCACATGCACTTCGTGGTCAAGGGCCGCGGGCTGAAAGAAGCCCAGGTCAAGCGCGCCATCGAATTGTCTGCCGAGAAGTATTGCTCGGCCTCGATCATGCTCGGCGCGGCTGGCGTGGCAATTACCCACGACTACGAGATCATCGAGCTCGGTTGAATCGACATTCAACTATCATAAAAGCAGTGCAGACTCTGGCGAACACAAGCTGACGTCTGCATAATGCGCCACTTTTTTCAGGGTAGTGGCCCGTCAGCCGACAGGCCTCGCACCCGAACAGACAACCAAAATCGCCATCGCGAAGAGGTGTTAACCGTCCTACGCAGGTGCGTTGTTCGCATCTGACGGGCATGCTTGATCACGCGGCCGGGCCGCAAACACATAGAGAGTTTTTAACGGTGAAAAGCAAACTCAAGCTCCACGGGTTCAATAACCTGACAAAGACCTTGAGCTTCAACATCTATGACATCTGCTACGCGGAAACCCCGCAAGACCAGCAGGCTTACGTCGAGTACATCAATAAAGAGTACAACGCGAAACGCCTGACGCAGATCCTCACGGAAGTTGTCGATATCATTGGTGCCAACATCCTGAACATCGCCAGTCAGGACTACGAGCCGCAGGGCGCCAGCGTCACGATCCTGATCTCCGAAGAGCCGGTAACCCCGACCGACAGTCAGATCGAAGAGTCTCCGGGCCCGCTGCCCGAAATCATTCTGGCCCACCTCGACAAGAGCCACATCACGGTGCACACCTACCCGGAAATCCATCCGGTCAGCGGTATTGCAACCTTCCGTGTGGACATCGACGTGTCGACTTGCGGGGTCATTTCACCGCTTAAAGCGCTCAACTTCCTGATTCACCAGTTCGATTCGGACATCGTGACCGTGGACTACCGTGTGCGCGGCTTCACCCGTGACGTTGAAGGCAAAAAGCACTTCATCGACCACGAGATCAACTCGATCCAGAACTACCTCTCCGATGACACTCGCGACGCATACCAGATGACCGACGTGAACGTGTACCAGGAAAACCTGTTCCACACCAAAATGCTGCTGAAGAACTTCGAACTGGATAACTACCTGTTCGGTGATGCCACCAGCAACCTGTCCTCTGAGCAACGTGCCCAGGTGACCGAGCGGGTGAAACACGAAATGCTCGAAATCTTCTACGCGCGCAACATGGCGTAAGGTTCTCGAACACAAAAAAGGCGACTACCTCACGGCAGTCGCCTTTTTTATTGCCGAAGCGCGGCCCCCTGTGGGAGCGGGCTTGCCCGCGAAGAGGCCCTCACAGGCGACCGGGATATCAGATCCGATAAGTACTCTTGGTCATCACCTTGGCCATCAGACTCATCCCGAACTTCACCGGCGCCGGAAAGCGGAACCCGCCAGCCTCCAGCGCGCTTTCGGCATGCTGTTCTTCATCGATACGCATCTGCTCAAGAATCGCCCGGGATTTTTCATCCTCGGCCGGCAATTGCTCCAGGTGTTCGTTCAGGTGTTTGCACACCTGGTCTTCCGTTGCCGCCACGAAGCCCAGGCTGACTTTGTCGCTGATCAGGCCGGCCACGGCGCCAATTCCGAACGACATGCCATAAAACAGCGGATTGAGGATGCTGGTGTGGCTGCCCAGTTGATGGATGCGTTGTTCGCACCAGACCAGATGATCGATTTCTTCTTCGGCGGCGTGTTCCATGGCAGCACGCACCTGCGGCAGTCTGGCGGTCAGCGCCTGCCCCTGATACAACGCCTGGGCGCAGACTTCGCCGGTATGGTTGATGCGCATCAGGCCGGCAACGTGGCGCGTGTCTTCGTCGCTCATTTTTGCATCGGGCTGCACGATGGCCGGCGACGGACGGTACGGCTGGCCGCTGAAGGGCAGCAGGGTGCGCATCGCGGCATCGGCTTGCAGCAGAAGGCGGTCAATGGGCGAGTAGTGACGTTGGGTAGTCATGCTGACCTCCGGGGGAATTTCGGCGGCCAGTTTAACCCAATCGGCCGGGGATGGTTTGCGCTGGGTCATTGTGATGCTAAGGCTGTGACAGTGTTGTGATGCCTTTTGTGGGAGCGGGCTTGCTTGCGAAGTCGGAGTGTCAGTCAACAAAGATGTTGAAAGTGAGGCCCTCTTCGCGAGCAAGTCGGATCGCCGCACCGCCGCTCCCACAAGGGGGGGCAGCAATCAGCCCGGCGGCCAGTGCATCTGGCGCTGGCCAAGCACGTGCATATGAATGTGGTAGACGGTTTGCCCGCCTTCTTCATTGCAGTTCATGACGACGCGGAAGCCTTTTTCGCAGCCCAGTTCCAGGGCCAGGCGCTGGGCGGTGAACAGAATGTGTCCGGCCAGTGTCTTGTCGTCCTCCGTCAGATCGTTCAGGGTGCGAACCGGCTTCTTCGGGATCACCAGGAAATGTACCGGTGCCTGTGGGGAAATGTCGTGGAAGGCCAGTACCTGGTCGTCCTCGTAAATGATCTTCGCCGGGATTTCCCGGTTGATGATCTTGGTGAACAGAGTATCCACAGCTGTTTTCTCCGTTGTTTGGGCTGGTCTGAGTGTACTCATGGCGTATGCCAGCGCCCAGCCTTTTACTTTGAGTTGGATCAGCGCGGGCAGTAAGCCTTGTTGACCATGCCGGCGATTGTGCGAGTCAGCCAGCGTGAGCCGAGCCTCGGCAGGAAAGCGAACCAGCGGTTGCGCCGCCCCGGAATAATGATCGCCTGATTCTTTTCCAGGGCGCGCACGGTGTAGAGCGCCACTTCCTCGGGGCTCATCAACAGTTTGCTGTTGGTCAGTTTGTCGCTGTCGAGTTGCGCGGTACGGAAGAACGCTGTGCGGGTCGGCCCGGGGCAGAGCACCGAAACCTTGATCGCGCACTTTTTCAGCTCGACGCGCAATCCCTCGGAAAAGTGCAGCACATACGCCTTGCTGGCGTAATAGGTGCTCATCCACGGTCCCGGTTGAAACGCTGCCACCGAGGCCACATTCAGAATCTGCCCGCCACCTTGCAGGGCCATGCTGTTGCCGATGGCATGGCACAGGCGGGTGAGGGCGAGGATGTTCACTTCGATCAGGTCTTGCTCGGTCATCCAGTCCTGGGCCAGAAACGGGCCGCATGTACCGATACCGGCGCAATTGACCAACAGATCGATTTGCCGGTCGCCTTCCTCCAGCTCCAGCAGGAATCCGGACAGGCGCAACGGTTCGCCCAGGTCACAGGCACGGAACAACACTTCCACGCCGAACCTTTGGGTCAATTCAATCGCAATGCTTTCCAGCTGATCACGTTGTCGGGCCACCAGAATCAGGCTGCGGCCGCGCCGGGCCAACGCTTCGGCCATTGCCAGGCCGATGCCGCTGGAGGCGCCAGTGATCAGAGCGTAACGGGTCATGCAGTTCTCCATCGCAACAGCTCCGCGCCGCGACGCAGGTGTCACGGGCCAGGAGCGCTGTTCATTCTTTCGCAGAGTCTACAGGGGGCTGGGCCTCTTCGGCTGCATCGTCGGCGGAAATTGGCACCGGTTCGACCTCGACGTCGATTTCATCGGTGGTGACCGAACTGCTGTCGTAGCTGCTCTGGGCGGCGTTTTCGTATTCTTCCTGTATCGCCGAGAGACCACCGCCCAGGGAGCCGACCAGGATCAGTGCGATGACGACCAGCCACAGCGAAGACAATACTTTGACCGCGGTACTGTTCGGCGGAGGCGGTGGACCGTAGCGGTTGGCCAGTTCGTTGCCCGGTACGACCATGATCACGAACGGAAAGAAACTGCCCACAAACGGTACCAGGTTCAGCAGCCACAGCCAGCCGGACCAGCCGACATCGTGCAAACGTTGAACGGTGATCTGGATGCTGACGAAGGCAAATCCGACAAACAGGATCAGGGCCAGCAAGCCACCCAGGATCAGGCCGGCGGTTGAATCCGCACCGATGAGGGCCAGGGCGACCAATGCAAAAACCCCACAAACAGCCGAGAGCACCAGTGTCAGCACCAGTGTCCAGGCAAGAAAACGCAAGCGACCGATACGGCCATCGAAACTGAATGGCTGGAGCGTGGCGAATTCCGCCACCGCTTCGCCGACGGGCGCGCGAGGCGCAGCGTAAGGAGACTGCGGTTCTGCCAAGGCCGCCTGGCTGCTGGCCGGGGTATGGTCATGCACGTCGGCGAGATTCAACTCGATCGGTGTTTCGGCTTCGATGCGCGCGTCGATACCGGTCTTGCTCAGCGCCTGGAGATAGGTTTGGGCATCGGCCTGCGTCAGGTTGCGTTTGAGCGCTACCGGGCGCCCGGCGAACAAGCGCTCGATGGCTGTGACATCGCTTTTGAACAAATCGGCGAGATTGAGCTTTGCCGTGGTGATGTCGACACCGGGCAGCAAGGCACCTTCGAATACGATCTTGAAACGATTTTCGCCCATGTGCGAAGCATCCTTGTCGCGAGAGGTTGAAAGAAGGTTGTGTCCGAGTGAGTGTAAGGCCAGCCGGGAGGGGCTGGCCAAGATTTGCTGTCAGCGCGGCCAGCGTTTTGGCAGCTGGGCGGCATGCTCCAGGGCTTGGCGGTACTCGGCGTCGAGGCGTGCAATCAACTGCTCGACACTCGGCAAGTCCTCGATTTCTCCCACGCCCTGGCCTGCAGACCAAACGGTTTTCCAGGCTTTGGCTTCATCGCTCACGGGTTTGAGCTTGGAACCGAAGTTGATCTCGCCCTTGCCCTGCAACGCGGCCATGTCGAAACCGGCGGCTTCCAGACTCTGGCGCATGAAACTCGCGGGGACACCTGACACGGCTGGAGTATGGATGATGTCTGCAGCTTTGGATGTCAGCAGCATTTCTTTGTAGGCCTCGGGCGCGTGACTTTCGGTCGTGCCGATAAACCGAGTGCCAAAGTAGGCCAGATCCGCGCCGAGCAATTGCGCGGCAAGAATTTCATGTCCGTGGTTCAAGCAGCCGGCCAGCAACAGGGTCTTGTCGAAGAACTGGCGGATTTCGGCAATCAGCGAAAACGGGCTCCAGGTCCCGGCGTGTCCACCGGCCCCGGCAGCCACGGCGATCAATCCATCCACGCCGGCTTCGGCCGCTTTCTCGGCATGACGACGTGTCGTCACGTCATGGAACACCAGGCCGCCGTAGCTGTGCACCGCATCGACCAGTTCTTTCACGGCGCCGAGGCTGGTGATCACGATTGGCACTTTGTGCTCTACACAGATCTCCAGGTCCGCCTGCAAGCGGGGATTGCTGTTATGCACAATCAGGTTCACGGCATAAGGCGCGGGGTTTTCCATGGTCGCCAGTCCGGCTTCGATCTCTTCCAGCCAGGCCTTGAAACCGCTGCTTTCGCGCTGGTTCAGCGCCGGGAAGCTGCCGACCACGCCCTGACGACAGCAGGCGAGTACCAATTGCGGATTGGAAATCAGGAACATCGGCGCAGCCACCACGGGCAGACGCAAACGTTGTTCGAGCAGAGCGGGCAGCGACATTGGAAGTACCCCGATGAGTGGTGTCTATTGGATTTAGAACGGCCGAACGACGACCAGAATTACGACTGCCAGCAATATCAGAACCGGAACCTCATTGAACCAGCGATAAAAGACATGGCTGCGGGTGTTTTCGCCACGGGCAAAACGTTTTACCTGGGCGCCGCACATGTGGTGATAGCCGATCAGGATCACCACCAGGGTCAGTTTGGCGTGTATCCAGCCACCCTGGCTGAAGATGCCTGGATTGAGGTAGATGAGCCAGCCACCGAATATCAGCGTGGCGATCATCGCCGGGCCCATGATGCCCCGGTACAGCTTGCGCTCCATTACGCTGAAGCGTTCCTTGCTGATCGTGTCTTCACTTTGTGCGTGATAAACGAACAGTCTTGGCAGGTAGAACAGGCCGGCAAACCAGCACACGACGCTGACGATATGAAACGCTTTGAGCCACAGATAGAGCATTTTTGGTTATTCCCCAATTCACGGTAGTGGGAATAGTAGAGGCTTGAGCGTCCGCACGTCACCTTGACGGTTGTCGCAAGGGCGCGCGGCCCCTATTATCGACGGCTTTCCAGTGGGTTCGTTGAGGGCAGGTTTATGGTCAAGGTCGGTATCGTCGGCGGCACGGGTTACACCGGTGTCGAACTGCTGCGTCTGTTGGCGCAACATCCGCAAGCTGAGGTGGTTGTCATCACTTCCCGATCCGAGGCTGGCCTGGCCGTAGCCGACATGTACCCGAACCTGCGAGGCCATTACGACGGCCTGGCGTTCAGCGTTCCGGACATCAAGACCCTGGGTGCCTGCGATGTGGTGTTCTTCGCCACGCCGCACGGTGTTGCCCATGCCCTGGCGGGCGAACTGCTGGCGGCCGGGACCAAGGTCATCGACCTGTCGGCCGACTTCCGTCTGCAAGACGCCGATGAATGGGCCAAGTGGTATGGCCAGCCGCACGGCGCACCGGAGCTGCTGGACGAGGCGGTCTACGGTTTGCCGGAAGTCAATCGCGAGCAGATCAAGAAAGCGCGCCTGATTGCCGTGCCGGGCTGCTACCCGACTGCAACGCAATTGGGTTTCCTGCCATTGCTCGAAGCCGGCCTGGCCGATGCTGCGCATCTGATTGCTGACTGCAAATCCGGCGTCAGCGGTGCCGGTCGTGGTGCTTCCGTAGGTTCGCTGTACTCCGAGACGTCGGAAAGCATGAAGGCCTATGCGGTCAAAGGTCACCGTCATCTGCCGGAAATTCGCCAGGGGTTGCGTCGTGCAGCGGGCAAGGACGTCGGACTGACCTTCGTTCCGCACCTGACGCCGATGATTCGCGGCATTCACTCGACGCTCTACGCCACTGTTGTTGATCGCTCGGTGGATCTGCAGGCGTTGTTTGAAAAGCGTTATGCCAACGAACCGTTCGTCGATGTCATGCCGGCCGGCAGCCATCCGGAGACGCGTAGCGTGCGGGGTGCCAACGTCTGCCGTATTGCCGTGCATCGCCCTCAGGACGGTGATCTGGTGGTGGTGCTGTCGGTGATCGACAACCTGGTCAAAGGGGCGTCGGGGCAGGCCGTGCAGAACATGAACATTCTGTTCGGGCTGGATGAGCGTCTGGGTCTCTCCCACGCCGGCATGCTGCCTTGAGAGCAGCTACAAGCTTCAAGTTGTAAGCCGCAAGCTTGAAGCTCACAGCTTGAAGCTTGTCGCTGCTCCTAGAATAGTTGACCGCTTTTCTAGGAGAAGCGGATAATGCGCGTCATCACGCAATATGACGGCGTAACGCCGGGAGATAGTCAGCATGAGCGTCGAATCCTTCACCCCCACGGCTTTGCAATTCACCCACGGTGCCGCGCACAAGGTGAAGAGCCTGGTCGATGAAGAGGGGAATGATCGCTTGAAGCTGCGCGTATTCGTTACGGGCGGCGGTTGTTCAGGTTTTCAGTACGGTTTCACTTTCGATGAGGAAGTGGCCGATGACGACACCATCGTCGAACGCGAAGGCGTGAGCCTGGTGGTCGATCCGATGAGCTTCCAGTACCTGGCCGGTGCCGAGGTGGACTACCAGGAAGGTCTGGAAGGTTCGCGCTTCGTCATCAAGAACCCGAATGCGACCACCACCTGTGGCTGCGGTTCTTCGTTCTCGATCTGATCAGCGCACCTGTTTCACAGAACGCCGCACGGCCTCAGGGTCTTGCGGCGTTTTGCTGTGTGGAGGATTTATGCGGGGTAGATGGCGCCGAGTACGCGCAATCCACGGGCACCGGTAACGCTCGGACGATTGGCCGCGATGCCTTCGAGGCAGCAATGAGCCAGCCATGCGAAGGCCATGGCTTCGACCCAGTCGGGGTCTACACCGTAAGTCGCGGTGCTGCTGACACTGGCGTTGGGCAACAGGCTGGCCAGGCGGGTCATCAAGGCCGTGTTGTGGGCGCCGCCGCCGCAGACCAGCAGTTCCTGCGTGTCTGCCTGGGCGCTTTGCAGTGATTCGATGATGGTCAGTGCGGTCAGTTCAAGCAGGGTCGCCTGAACATCTTCGGCGCAGAAGGCTGGCAGCTGCGTCAGATGCTGCGTCAGCCATGTCAGGTTGAACACTTCCCGCCCGGTACTCTTCGGGCCTTTGGTCACAAAGAACGGGTCACTCAGCAGCGCATTCAACAGCACCGGTTGAATGTTGCCGCTGGCAGCCCATTGGCCGTCACGGTCAAAGTGGTCGCCGCGTTGCTGGTGGATCCAGGCGTCCAGCAGCACATTGCCCGGGCCGCAGTCGAAACCGGCGACCGGCTTGCCGGGCTCGATCAGACTGAGATTGCTGAAGCCGCCTACGTTCAGTACTGCACGATTCCCGCCCCGTTCTTCAAACAAGGCTTCGTGAAAGGCGGGAACCAGCGGTGCACCTTGCCCCCCGGCAGCGACATCGCGGCTGCGGAAGTCGCTGACCACGGTGATGCCGGTCAGCTCCGTCAGCAGGGCCGGGTTGCCGATCTGCACGGTGAAGCCGCGTGCCGGTTCATGGCGGATGGTCTGGCCATGGCTGCCAATGGCACGAATGTCGTCAGGCTTGAGTTGCTGTTGAGCGAGGAGGGCGTGAATCCCTTGGGCTGCCAGCTTCACCCAGTTCTGCTGGGCGATGGCGGAGCGGGCGATTTCGTCCGGGCCGCTGGCGCACAAGCCGAGCAGCTCGGCGCGCAGGGAGTCGGGCATCGGGATGTAGTGGGAGGCGATCAGCCTGATCGCCGGGGCTTGCTCGATCAGCGCGATATCCAGGCCATCAAGGCTGGTCCCGGACATCACACCTATATAGAGCGCCATGACTTAACGCTTGCTCGAAGCCAGCATCGTGGCTTTTTCCTGATCCATGCGCGCCATCAGGGGCTGGCTTTGGGCGAGGAAGCGTGCGCGTTCGGCCTTGGCAATCGGATCGGCCATTGGCAGTTTCTGGCCCAGCGGGTCGACGTGCACTCCATTGACCTGGAACTCGTAGTGCAGGTGCGGGCCAGTGGAGAGGCCTGTGGTGCCGATATAGCCAATCACCTGGCCCTGCTTCACCGTGCCGCCAGTCTTCACGCCTTTGGCAAAGCCTTGCATGTGGCCGTAGAGCGTGGTGTAGGTATTGCCGTGCTGGAGGACGACGGTATTGCCGTAGCCACCACGGCGACCGGCCAGCAAGACCTTGCCATCACCGGCTGCCTTGATCGGCGTGCCGCGCGGTGCTGCGTAGTCGACGCCTTTGTGGGCGCGGATCTTGTTCAGGATCGGGTGCTTGCGGCCCATGGAAAATTTCGAGCTGATGCGGGCGAAGTCCACCGGTGTGCGGATGAACGCTTTGCGCATGCTGTTGCCGTCAGCGGTGTAGTAGCTGCTGTTGCCTTGTTTGTTGGTATAGCGAACGGCGGTGTAGGTCTTGCCGCGGTTGGTAAAGCGCGCTGACAGGATCGGGCCATTGCCGACGGCCTTGCCGTTGACCACTTTTTGCTCGTAGATCACGTCGAATTCGTCGCCCTGGCGAATGTCCTGGGCGAAGTCCACGTCGTAGCCGAACACACTGGCCATGTCCATGGTCAGGCTGTGGGACAGGCCCGCTCGGGCTGCGGACTGCGACAGCGAACTGTTGATCACGCCATGAACATAAGCGGAGCGCACGGTCGGTTTCGCAGTGATGCGATTGAACGTGTAGCCCTTGTCGTTCCTGGTCAGGCTGATGCTTTCGACGTCGTTGAGCTTGCTGTGCAAGTTGGTCAACTGGCCATCAGGGCCCAGTTCGAATTCAAGTTTTTGGCCGCGCTTGAGCTGGCTGAACTGCTTGGCCTGCTTGTCGCTGGCCAGTATTTCATGCACCGATGTGGCTGGAAGCCCGACTTTCTCGAACAGCGTGGAGAGGGTATCGCCCTTGGCGACGATCACTTCCCTGTGGCTTGCCGGCTTCTTTTCTTCAACTTCAACGACCGGCGCCGGTTCGGCTTGAGCGGTTTCCTGAGTGTCCTCGGCGCTGTTGTCGATCTGCGCGAAGGGGGATGTTGCAGGTTCATTTGTGGCTTGAACGACGTCAGCAGCGTCTTGATCTTGTGTCAGTTGTTCAGCAGGACTTTCCAGTTCAAGACTCAGGGTCGTTTTTTTGGCTTCCACATCGCTGGAAGGGAATACCAGGAGCGCCAGGCTGAGAAGGGCGGCGATTCCACTTGCGGCGAGCAGGTGGGTCTTCGGGTAAAGCGGCGGCGCTTTAGACGATTCTTTGGTCATAAGTGGTTTTGACTTTGAAAAAGATGAATTGGAAAAGATGAATGACATGATGAAGATGAAATAACTGTATAAAATATAACCAAATCATCTCTGAAGCAAGTCCGTAGGTGCCCTGCCTGCGGATTGGCGTCCGTGCGCCGGGCAAACCTTGTATTTGACGCGCGATCTTGTATGGTTGGTTCCCTTTGAATCTGAGCCTTGCGGGTCTGTTATGAAGTCGGTTGAAGAGCAGCTAGCGCTGATCAAACGTGGTGCGGAAGAACTGTTGGTCGAGTCCGAGCTGATTGAAAAGCTCAAGCGTGGCCAGCCGCTACGTATTAAGGCGGGCTTCGATCCAACGGCTCCGGACCTGCACCTGGGTCACACCGTGCTTATTAATAAGCTGCGCCAGTTCCAGGAGCTGGGGCATCAGGTGATCTTCCTGATTGGTGACTTCACCGGGATGATCGGCGATCCGAGCGGCAAAAGTGCTACGCGTCCGCCGCTCACTCGCGAGCAGGTCCTCGAGAACGCCGAGACCTACAAGACTCAGGTCTTCAAGATTCTGGACCCGGCAAAAACCGAAGTGGCCTTCAACTCCACCTGGATGGATCAGATGGGGCCGGCCGACTTCATTCGCCTGACTTCGCAGTACACCGTGGCTCGGATGCTCGAACGCGATGACTTCGACAAGCGCTACACGACCAATCAGCCAATCGCCATTCACGAGTTCCTGTATCCGCTGGTTCAGGGTTACGACTCGGTAGCTCTGCGCGCAGATGTCGAGCTCGGCGGTACCGATCAGAAGTTCAACCTGCTGATGGGGCGTGAGCTGCAGCGTGGTTATGGCCAAGAGGCTCAGTGCATCTTGACCATGCCGCTGCTTGAAGGCCTGGATGGCGTGAAGAAGATGTCCAAGTCCCTGGGCAACTACGTCGGTATCCAGGAAGCGCCAGGTGTGATGTACAGCAAGCTGGTTTCCATTCCGGATGCGCTGATGTGGCGCTACTTCGAGTTGCTCAGCTTCCGCTCCATGGATGAGATCAATGCGTTCCGCGCTGATGTGGAGGCGGGCGCCAATCCGCGCGACATCAAGATCCAGCTGGCTGAAGAGATCGTTGCGCGCTTCCATGGTGAGGAGGCTGCGGCCAGTGCTCACCGTGCTGCCGGTAACCGTATGAAGGATGGCGAGCTGCCGGATGATCTGCCGGAAATCGAATTGACTGCTGCCGAAGATATGCCGATCGCTGCTGTCCTTAATAAGGCGGGGCTGGTTAAGAACTCGGCGGTGGCTCGAGATCTCCTGGGTTCCGGTGGTGTGCGTATAGATGGTGAGGTTGTCGATCGCACCTTTATATATGCACTGGGCGCGACCCATGTTTGCCAGGCCGGGAAGAAGGCATTTGCGCGTATTACGCTCAAATCCGAATAAAGCTGAAATAGGGGGTTGACGGCGAATTTTAGAAGCCTATAATTCGCCCCACTTCCGGCGCAGTCGAAACGAAAAACTCCTTGGTAAACAAAGAGTTATGCAGTTTTCGGCAGCGGGTTGCTTCAGGTCATCGAAGCGCCAGGGAAGTTGAAAAAGAGGTGTTGACAGCAGCGAGTAACGCTGTAGAATTCGCCTCCCGCTGACGAGAGATCGAAAGCG
>NZ_JBYSYZ010000018.1:4463-98822 GCF_058783925.1 Pseudomonas sp. FW305-70 | reverse complement strand
CGGAGTGTCAGTCGAAATCATCGTTGACTGACACTCCGTCTTCGCGAGCAAGCCCGCTCCCACAGTGGTTTGTGGTGTTCAGAAACCCGAGATCAGCCCCTCCGATCCAGCAGATTCACCACCACCCGATCCACCCATCCCCACACCCGCTGCTTGACCCGCCGCCACAGCGGCCGACGCCTCCATTCTTCCAGGCTGACTTGCTGGCTCAGGGCGAAGTCATGCTCGAAGCTCGCCGCTACCGCTCGGGTCAATCCGGGGTCCAGTGCTTCCAGGTTGGCTTCCAGGTTGAAGCGCAGGTTCCAGTGATCGAAGTTGCACGAACCGATGCTCACCCAGTCGTCGATCAGGACCATTTTCAGGTGCAGGAAACACGGCTGGTATTCGTAGATCTCCACCCCGGCCCTGAGCAGTCGCGGGTAGTAGCGATGCCCGGCATAGCGCACGGAGGGGTGATCGGTACGCGGGCCGGTCAGCAGCAGGCGCACATCCACGCCGCGGGCAGCCGCCCGGCGCAGGGAACGGCGCACTTTCCAGGTCGGCAGAAAGTACGGCGTGGCCAGCCAGATCCGTCGGTGACCACTGTTCAGGGCGCGCACCAGCGATTGCAGAATGTCCCGGTGTTGACGGGCATCGGCATAGGCCACCCGGCCCATACCCTCGCCACTGGCCGGTACACGAGGTAAGCGCGGCAAGCCGAAATGCGAGGCCGGTCGCCAGGCGCGACGATGGCGGTTGGCGATCCACTGGCGGTCGAACAGCAGCTGCCAATCGAGCACCAGCGGGCCGGTGATTTCCACCATCACTTCGTGCCATTCGCTGACGTCTTCGCCCGGCGTCCAGAACTCATCGGTGACGCCCGTGCCCCCGACCACGGCCAGACTCTGGTCCACCAGCAACAATTTACGGTGGTCGCGGTAGAAGTTGCCGACCCAGCGCCGCCAGCTCAGACGATTGTAGAAACGCAGCTCCACCCCGGCGGCCATCAGCCGCTGGCGCAAGGCCAGGGTGAAGGCGAGGCTGCCGTAATCATCGAACAGGCAGCGCACCCGCACACCGCGCTCGGCGGCCTGCACCAATGCCTGGACCATGGCTTCAGCGCAGGCGCCCGCCTCCACCAGATACAGCTCCAGCTCCACCTGTTCTTCAGCCCGGGCAATCGCCACCAGCATGCGCGGGAAAAACTGCGGGCCATCGATCAGCAGTTCGAAGTGGTTGCCTTCGCGCCAGGGAAAAATCGCTCCGGCCATGTCAACGCGCCGTGAAAATCAGCACCGCACCCACCGGCACCGAAAGACTGATGGCCGAGAGGCCGGCCATTTTGCGCAACGTTTCCAGACCCGGTGCCAGATCGAAATCCTCGGCGTTGATCACCAGTGGTTCGAGGGTCACCACCTGGAAGCGCCGGTCATCGAGACGGGTGGCCAGCAGTTCGGCCTGGTATTGGTGTTGTTTGCCGTGCAGGTCGACCATCAGCGGCAGGCGCAATTCCAGCTGCGCACCGGGAGCGAGGTCGTTGATCGGGCGCAGATCGATTTTCGTGGTGATCAAGGCGTCGGGGAACCGCTCGACCTGGAACAGCTCCTTGCGCATACGCTCATCGCGCAACGGGACGCCGCTGTTGATCGACTCCAGTTCGACTTCCACCTGCGCCAGCCCCTGGGGATCGACCTTGCCGTGCAGCACCAAAAAGCGCTGCACTTCGGAAACATTGGCGTTTTTGGTGCTGACAAACGACAGGCGTGAAGATTCGCCATCGAGGTACCAGTCGGCGCGGGCCGACAATGCAGCACCCGTCAGCAGCAGAAAAACGAGGGATCGGAGGGCGGAGCGCTTGAACATAGAGACTCGTAAGGCAGAGAAACCTGTGCTGAACCTTAACCGGCCTGCCACAGGTTGCAAGAAATGTGTTGCCTTGAGTCTCTAAACCGCCACAAGTTCCAAATCAGGCCATCGCCTGCTGCACATCGCCAATGGTCGTGGCCAGGCTGTTGAGGTGCAGGTTGAGTACTCGCTCCACCGGCGCCTGATCCATCGGCCAGTGCAGCGCCATGCTGCCGACCAGGCGGCCATCGGTGCGGATCGGCAGGGCCACCGCGCGAATCAGGAACGGCAGGCGCACCGGATATTCCCAGTAACCCTCGGTGCGCTGGCCGAAGCCTTGATGCAATGCCTGCTCAGTGGTGCTGAACAGGGACTCGTCCGTCATTCGCTCACGGCTGGCCAGACGCTCCACTTCATGGCTGTCCAGCTCGCCAAGGCAGGCCCGCCCCATGGCCGAATGGAACAGGCTGGCGTGCTGGCCGACGATCTGGCAGTTGTTCGGGTATCGCTTGCGCAGCACCGTGGGGATCGCGCTTTCCATGACTTCGATCCGCTCGCCGTCAAAGCACGACAGGTCCGCCACCAACCCGGTGCGCTCACTCAACGCCAGCAACAGCGGCGCGGCGTTTTCCACCAGACGCCGCTTGAAGCGCTGCTGGCTGTCACCAAACAGGCGCTTGGCGCACAAGCGATAACGCCGGTCGCTCAGGCCGCGATAGATCCAGCCCTGCTCCTGCAAGGTCAGCAACATGCGCGACACCGTGGCCTTGGGCAGGCTCGTCAGGTAATGCAACTCCTCCAGCCCCAAAGCCTGATGCTCACCCAGCAACTCGACAATCGCCAGGGCGCGCTCGACGGAACGCACGCTACCGGTTTCTGCCTTGCTCTCCATAGGTTCGATCTCCCTAAGCGCAGATGGATGATCACTTTGCGCAGCAAGATGCGGGCCTGTCCGCTGGGCTCATGCATTTTGCAGACAACCGGGCGGGCAGCGCTTGACCCATTGAGTCAACTGCTCATGGGCATACGCCAGTTGTAAAACCGCAAGGTCAGCCTGAGCCCGCCCCATGATTTGCAGGCCCATCGGCAGTCCGGCGGGGTTGAATCCCACCGGCACACTCATGCTCGGCAACCCGGCCAGGGTCGGCCCGATCACCACTTCCATCCAGCGGTGGTAGGTGTCCATGGCGTGCCCGCCAACAACGCGCGGCCAAGGGGTTTGTGCATCAAAAGGAAACACTTGGGCGGTGGGCAACAACAGGAAGTCGTAACGATCGAACAATTCGTTCAGCGCTCGATACCACTCGCTGCGACTGACCGAGGCCTGATAGACATCCGCCGCCGTCAGACGCAACCCGCCCTCGACTTCCCATCGGGCTTCGGGTTTGAGGTGTTCGCGCTTTTGCGCATCGGCATACAACCCGCCGAGGCTGCCTTGCACCAGCCAGTGGCGATGCACCAGCCAGGTTTGCCACAGGCGCTCCATTGAGAAATCCGGCTGGCAGGCCTCGACCTTGCAACCCAGTGCGGCGAAGTCCTGCAACGCCGATTCACACAGGCTCATGACGCCGGGCTCCATCGGCAGGTAGCCGTTGTAGTCCCCCAGCCAGCCGAGCCGCACGTCCCTGAAATCCTGCTGCAACGACTGGTGAAATATCCCCGGATCTTCAGTCAGCGACAACGGCACGCGCGGATCGTACCCGGCCTGGGTGCCGAGCAAACGGGCAACATCGGTGACCGTGCGGCCCATCGGTCCTTCGGTGGCCAGTTGCTGGATGAACATCTCAGGTCCGGGCCCGAACGGCACACGCCCCTGGGACGGACGCAATCCATAGACGTTGTTGAACGCCGCCGGATTGCGCAGCGAACCCATCATGTCGCTGCCGTCGGCCACCGGCAGCATGCGCAACGCCAGCGCCACCGCCGCCCCGCCACTGCTGCCACCGGCAATCAAGGTCGGATCGTAGGCGTTGGTGGTGGTGCCGAACACGCTGTTGTAGGTTTGCGAGCCGAGGCCGAACTCCGGGACGTTGCTCTTGCCGATGATGATCGCCCCGCAGTCGCGCACCCGCGCCACGCTGATGACGTCGTATTGCGGAACCTGCTCGGCGAACAGCGGTGAGCCCATCGTGGTGCGCAAACCGGCGGTGGCCGCCAGGTCTTTGACCGCCTGCGGCATGCCGTGCATCCAGCCTCGGGACTGGCCCCGGTCGAGTTGGCGATCACACTCGTCGGCCTCTGCCAGCAATGCCTCGGCCGGGCGCAGGGACACCAGCGCATTGACCTGTGGATTGAAGCGTTCGATCTGCGCCAGATACGCCTGCATCACCTCGCGACAGGACACCTGCCGCCCATGAATGGCCTGGGACAGCGCATCGGCGTCCATTTCAACAATCGGATTGCTGCTCAAGGTTTCACCCCAAGATTGAGTTCAACGGATCTTTTTGCCCGTGGTGTTTCTTGCATGCAGTAGGTGCCGAGCAACGTCAGCAAGCAGGCGAACAACACGTAGAACGATGGCGCCACTGGAGTCGCCAGGACCTTGCTCAGCCAAGTGACGATCAGCGGCGCGAACCCGCCGAAGACCATGACGGCGACGTTGTAAGCCACCGACACACCGGTGGAACGCACTTCGATGGGGAACTGCTCGGCCAGCGCGGTCGGAGCCGGGCCGAAGAAACCGCCGATCGCACTGCACAGCAACAGTTGCATCACCAGCAAACGCTCCACCGATGGCGCCGCCGCTACCCACACGTACAAGGGATAAACCATCAGGAAAAACGCCAGGGTGAAGGCCATCAACACCGGACGCCGGCCGAGTCGGTCCGACAGTGCGCCAGACAACGGAATGATCACGGTCATCAGCGCCACCGCGAGCATTTGCACCAGCAACACCTGATCCAGCGGCAGGCCGAGATTCTTGTGGGCAAAGGTTGGCATGTTCACCAGCACCACGTAGAACGACACGGTCGCGCCACAGGCCAGGCCCATGGACACCAGAATGCTGCGCCTGTGTTCGCGGAGCACTTGCATCAGGCTTGGGCTCGCGCCTTTGGCCTGTTTGCGTGCTTCGAGAAACGCCTCCGGTTCCTCCATGTGCTTGCGAATCCACAGCCCGACCGGGCCGATCAGCAAACCCAGCACAAACGGAATCCGCCAGCCCCAGCTCTCCAGTGCCTCAGGGGACAGCAGGTGGGTGAACAATGCGACCATCGCCGCCCCGGAGAACACCGCCAGGCATTGCCCGACCAATTGCCACGAGCCGTACAAGCCCTTGCGGTGCGCCGGTGCGCTTTCCACCAGGAACGCCGTGGCGCTGGCGTATTCGCCGCCCGTGGCGAAGCCTTGCAGCATCCGCGCAACCACGATCAACAGTGGCGCACCCATGCCGATAGCGGCGTAGTTCGGTGCAAACGCAATCAGTGCGATGGAGACAGTCATCAGGCGAATGATCATCTGCATCGCCGCCTTGCGCCCTTTGCGGTCCGAATACATCCCCAGCAGGATGCCGCCCACCGGACGCATGAAGAAGCCGACGCCGAAAGTCGCCAGAGCCATCAGCAAGGAGGCGTATTCGTCGTCAGAGGGGAAAAACTGCCGGGCGATGATGCTGGCCAGAAAGCCGTAAACGATGAAGTCATACCATTCCAGCGCGTTGCCGATAACCGCGGCGACCACCTGCCGGGTGCGCGAAACGCCTGTGCTCGAAGTCTGCATGGGGGAACTCTCCAAAAACCTGTTGGGTAACGGCGGGCACGGCAGCGCGCACCCGGTCCGGCGGCAGTAGAAAGTGAGGAAATCAGGCTGGCTTGAGCCAGCTCTCGGTCAGTGCGCCCCAGTACGCGGCACCGGTCAGCAGGATGTCGTCGTTGAAGTCATACGCGGGGTTGTGGACCATCGGCCGCGACACGCCATTGCCGATGAACAGGTAGGCGCCGGGGCAACGTTGCAGCATCCAGGCGAAGTCTTCGCTGCCCATGAGTTTGGGGGTATTGCCATCGACCGCATCGGCACCGACCAGATCAACGCCGACTTGCCTGGCGAATTCGGTTTCGGCTGCATGGTTGACCAGCACCGGGTAGGCCGGACGATGTTCGATGCGCGAACTGCAACCGAAACTCCGGGCCTGGGCTTCGATGATTGCGCGCACGCGTTCGAGGGTCTGTTCGCGCACTTGGGCATTCAGTGCCCGCAAGCTCAGGCGCAGGATTGCCTGTTGTGGAATGACGTTGGCCGCCTCCCCCGCCTGCAACGCGCCCACCGTGACCACCGCCGCCTGTTGCGCATCGATGTTGCGCGCGACCACGGTCTGCAGGGCCATGACCACGCTTGCCGCCGCCACCAGCGGATCGACCGCCAGATGCGGCATCGAACCGTGGCCGCCGACACCTTCGATGGTCACGTTAAGCAAATCCTGCGAGGCCATCATCGGCCCCTCACGAAAACCCAAATGGCCGGCGGGTAGCCCCGGCATGTTGTGCATGCCGAACAGCGCATCGCAGGGGAAACGTTCGAGCAGGCCATCGGCAAGCATCGCTTCGGCACCGCCCTGGCCCTCTTCGGCAGGCTGGAAAATCAACGTCAGGGTGCCGTCGAACTGGCGTGTCGCCGCCAGGTAGCGCGCCGCGCCCAGCAGCATCGTGGTGTGGCCGTCATGCCCACAGGCGTGCATGCAACCCTGATGCTGGCTGCTGTAGGTTACGCCGGTGTTCTCGATGATCGGCAGCGCATCCATGTCCGCCCGCAAACCGAGTCTGCGCGGGCTACTGCCATTACGCAGCACGCCGACTACACCGGTCTTGCCGATGCCGGTGTGCACCTCATAGCCCCAATCCGCCAGGGATTTGGCCACCAGCGCCGAGGTGCGGTTTTCCTCGAAGCCGAGTTCCGGGTGGGCGTGAATGTCCTGGCGGGTGGCGTGCAGATCGCTGGCCACGTCGTTGAGCCAGGCAAGGATGTGCTGATATCGGATCATGACGATTGTCCTCGGGCCGGGTGTAGTCCCGTTCTTGTTGTTCGCAGTGATTTCGCGACACGTCAAAGGCAGGTCGCGCTCACCGCCAGATAACCGCGAGTCGCGCGCCAGGACAATCGAATGTGGTTCCACAGAGTGGAACCTGAAGGGATATCAGGGCTGCAAGCGGCAGCCCTGGCGCTCGCTGACCCACACCGCGCCGTTGCTGCGGCCCATGCCGCTGACCGTGACACGCTTGCCGGCCGGGTCATCGGTAAAGCCGCTGGCGGGCAGCCACTGTTTCACATAACCGTGGCAGTACTCGGTGTCATTGTTCATCACGTAGCGGCACGAACAGTATTCCTTGGCGGTGTAGGCGCTGATGATGCCGGGGAACGCCCACAGCGCCTCACGCTCGTGCCAGATCCAGCCGAGCAAGGCAATCAGTGCAATCAGCAATAGCGAACTGACCGGTCGACGACGGATGAACCCGGTCATGGCTGCACCTTCCCGGCAAAGGCCTTGAGCGCGAGCCTGAGCAATTCGTTATGCCGGTAACTGCCGTCGCGGTCATCGCCGTAGCGGACGATCACCAGCTGTTCACTGGGGATCACATACATCGCCTGTCCCCAATGACCCAGAGCAGCGAAGGTATCGGCGGGGGCATCGGGCCAGGGTCTTGCGGCGCCCTCTACGGCTCGATTGAGCCACCACTGGCCGCCGGGGACGGCATCGTCTTCATGGGCATGATAGTGAGCGAACGGCTCGCGGTTGAACGCCACCCAGTCCTTTGGCAGCAGTTGCCTGTCTCCCCAGCGCCCCTCGCGGGCCATCAACAGACCGACCCGGGCCAGATCCCGTGCCGTCAGGTAGGCATAGGACGACGCGACAAACGTGCCGGTGGCATCGGTTTCCCAAACGGCGTGGCGAATGCCCAGCGGTTCGAACACTGCAGTCCATGGATAGTCGGGATAGCGGTCGGGGCCGACAATGGTTTTCAGCGCGGCGGACAACAGGTTGCTGTCACCGCTGGAGTAACGAAAGGCCTGACCCGGCGCGGCGTACGCAGCATGCGCCGCAGTGAACCCGGCCATGTCGTGGCGCCCGCGGGTGTAGAGCATGGCCACCACCGAAGATTTCAGCGGTGCGTATTCGTAGTCCTCCTGCCAGTCCAGGCCCGAGGCCCAGTGCAGCAAGTCGGCCATGGTCATGTCGGGATGTTTTTGCAGGGGCGGATAAAACTTCGCCACAGGGTCGTCGAGCTTGAACAAGCCTTCGCCGTAGGCCACACCGAGGACGGCGGCCATCAGGCTCTTGCTGATCGACCAGGTCAGGTGCGGAGTCTCGGCCGTCGTCGGGCCGGCGTAGCGTTCGTAGATCAACTGGCCGTCGCGGATCACCAACAAGGCATCGGTGCGGATGCCCTGGCGAGTGCTGTCATCGCGGGACGGAAAGGCGTAGGCCTCCAAAGCTTGAAGCGCCGGGCCGGTCGGCGTCGGGGCGGTCGGCCATTGCTCGGCGGGCCAGTTTTCAGCCTGGGCCGTGAGGCTGAGCAACAGCAGGAAAATCAGGGACAAGCCTTTGGACATGGCGGGGGCTCGGAGATTGAACCTGCTGAGCCTAGTCGAGGTTGATGACAGTTCAGAAGTTCATGTTGTCAATCAGGCCGCCATCGCGAGCAAGCTTGCTCCCACAGGGATCTCACTCACACCAAAGATCCATTGTGGGAGCGGGCTTGCTCGCGAAGGGGCCAGTCAATTCAACGAAGATTCCGCCAATGCCTTGGCCAACCTCTTCCCCCGCGCCCCTCCCGCCAACTCCATCACCGCCTGATCCCGCTGCCACATAGCCGCCCACTCTTGAGGCCCTTCAGCCAACGCCTCATTCACCTCAGCCTTGAGCCCTTCGAACTGCGCAAACAATCCGCCAAGCAACACATGCCCGGCCGGATGGGTCGGTGGCTGGCGACTGGTTTCCGCACATCCGGCCAACACCGCCAGCAAACGTAGTTGCAAGCCTTGCGGCCAATCGCATTCCTGACCGACCCCATACAGCCACGCCGTCATGGCGCTCAGTACATAGATGTCTTCCAGCGTGCGAAACGGTTTGACGTATGCATCCCAGCCGTCCCCGGCGAGCAATTCGCACAAGGCATTATCCAGAAACAACCGGCCGTGGCTGATATCTGGCATCAACGGGATCGGCGCCAGTTTTTCCACCCGCACGCCCGGTTCATCGCGATAGATCACCGCCAGGCTCAAGCGCGGGTCGGCGCCGGGCTCCTCGCAGCGTGCGGCCACCAGCAACCAGTCGGCGGCATCGCCCGCAGTGACGAAATCCTTGCGTCCGCTCAGACGCAAACCGCTCAGGCGGGTTTGCATGTCGGCCGGTCGCAGGCTGCGCTGTTCCGTGGCGCACAAGGCGCCGAGGCTCAATGGCGCGCTCGGCCAGAGCATGCGCAATGCCGCCTGATACCCCATCAGAAACGCCAGCCCCGGCGTTGCCATCAGCCGCCCGCCCAGCACGGCCAATTCAAACGGTGTGACCGTGCCCAACTGCTGCAACAAAGTCGCGAAACCTTCGGCCAGGTCCGGGTTGGCGGGCAAGCGATCACGGCGGTTCAACAGGGTTTGCCAGGGCATAAGAGGCTCCTCGTGGGCTGTCATATAAGCATCACCAAAGCTTAATGGCGATGACACCGGGGCTACATAGCCTGACTTTGCACAACACGGCTAGACAAAGAAAGTCGATTCGCTGTAGCCCAAAGACGGGTGAGCAGCCCGCACGGAGATTCGCCATGACTCAGATCGCCCGCATCAGCGACACCGCCAACGAACGCCGCCTGCAAGCCGAACGCCTGGTGGGCGCCGAGGCACTGCAGGAAGCCCAGGCCTTGCGTTTCAACGTGTTCAGCGGCGAATTCAACGCCAAGCTCAAGGGTGCTGAACGGGGTCTGGACATGGATGACTACGACGTTCACTGCGCCCACATCGGCGTGCGTGACCTGAACACCGGGCGCCTGGTGGCGACCACCCGCTTGCTCGACCACACGGCTGCCAGCAGCCTGGGCAAATTCTACAGCGAAGAAGAATTCAGCCTCCACGGTCTGGTGCACCTGCAAGGCCCGATCCTGGAAATCGGTCGCACCTGCGTCGACCCGGCCTACCGCAACGGCGGCACCATCGCCGTGCTCTGGGGCGAACTGGCCGAAGTCCTGAACCAGGGCGGCTACAGCTACCTGATGGGTTGCGCGAGCATTCCGATGCAGGATGGCGGCGTACAGGCCCACGCGATCATGCAGCGTCTGCGCGAACGCTACCTGTGCACCGAACACCTGCGCGCCGAGCCGAAAAACCCGCTGCCAAGCCTGGACATCCCGTCCAACGTGATTGCCGAGATGCCACCGCTGCTCAAGGCTTACATGCGCCTGGGCGCGAAGATCTGCGGCGAGCCTTGCTGGGACGAAGACTTCCAGGTCGCCGACGTATTCATCCTGCTCAAGCGCGATGAACTTTGCCCGCGCTACGCCAAACACTTCAAGGCGGCTGTGTAATGAGCCGGTTGCGGGTGTACGCGCGAATCGCGCGAGTGCTGATGGTGGTGACGCTGGGCCTGGGCATGGCCAGTGTGTTCGGCGTGTTCGAACGCCTGGGCCTGGCCCATTCGATGGCCCGCCGTCAGCGCTGGTCGCGCTTTTTCATGGCCCGCCTGGGCAACGCCCTGCCCTTTGACGTGACCGTCCACGGCGAGCTGCCGAAGACACCGATGCTCTGGGTCAGCAACCATGTGTCCTGGACCGATATTCCGCTGCTGGGCATGCTCACGCCGCTGTCGTTCCTGTCCAAGGCCGAAGTGCGCACCTGGCCGGTGGCCGGCTGGTTGGCGGCCAAAGCCGGCAGCCTGTTCATCCGTCGCGGCTCGGGTGACAGCCAGTTGATCCGCAAGCAGATGACCCGCCATCTGGAACAGGCCTACCCATTGCTGATGTTCCCGGAAGGCACCACCACCGATGGCCGTTCGCTGCGCACCTTCCATGGTCGCCTGCTGTCCGCCGCCATCGACTCCGAAGTGGCGCTGCAGCCGGTGGCGATCCGTTATGTGCGTGACGACCAGCCTTGCGCGCTGGCACCGTTCATTGGCGACGATGATCTGCTCTCGCACCTGATGCGTCTGTTCGCCAATGACCGTGGCGGCGTGGAGATTCATCTGCTCAAGCCAATCGCCTGTGAAGGTCGGGAGCGCGCGGCACTGGCGTTCGAGGCGCAGCAGGCGGTGCAGAAGGCGTTGTTTGGGACTGTCGTTGAACCTCAGCGAGCACCGATGCGTCCTGCTATCGCAGCATAAACACAGATCCCATGTGGGAGCGGGCTTGCTCGCGAAGGCGTAGTGTCAGCCGATATCAATGTCGCCTGACACTACGCCTTCGCGAGCAAGTCGGAGCGCCGAACCGCCGCTCCCACAGGGGTTTTAGGGTGTTGGATAGTTCCGCGCAAAATCCTGCAACTGCGGATAGAACAACCGAAAGTCCTCGCTCAACGGTTCATACAACCGTCGCAACTCCTGCATCGCCGCCGCCAGTTCCTCCGGCCGGGTCAGGCGCCGCGAGATCCCGCGCAACACCTGCTCCAGCACTTCAAATTCCTGATACGAGCCCAACCAGTCATTGGCCACCATGTGCGGCGCAATTTTCGCCAGCCGCTCCGGCAGTTGCCGCTCGCTGGACAGCACGCGATACACGTCCGAGGTGAACAGCTCCAGCGGCCGGTCGGCATACAGCCTCCAGTCCCGGGCCAGGCAATGATCGAAAAACACGTCGAGCACGATCCCCGCATAGCGACGACGGGTCAGGGAGAAACGCGACAACGCGACATCCACCTGCGGATGGCGATCGGTGAACACGTCGATGCTGCGGTGCAACTGGATGGCCCCTTCGATGTCCGGAGCGAACTGCCCTTGCAGCCGCCCCTTGACGAAATCGCCATACAGACTGCCGAGCAATTGGCCGGGACGCTGGCCACCGAGGTGAAGATGTGCGAGATAGTTCATGGGCGCAGCTTAGCACTGCCCCCTTGTCTTGTTACACTCAACGTATCGTTATAACTCGATATACCGAAATGTGAGCGGGTCAGAGCCAAATCATATTTGTATATCGCGAAATACCGATTTAAAGTTCGCCTCATCGCGATATAGCGTTTTAAACATCACGAGCCCACATCATGACCATCAATCTCGACGAAATAATAAAAGCCCTGGCACACCCAGTACGGCGAGAAATCCTGCACTGGCTCAAGGACCCGACCGTCGAATTTCCCGACCAGTCCCACAGCAACGAACACGGCGTTTGCGCCGGGCAGATCGATCAACGTTGCGGCCTGTCGCAGTCCACGGTGTCGGCACACCTGGCGACCCTGCAACGCGCCGGCCTGATCAGCAGCCGCAAAGTCGGCCAGTGGCATTTTTTCAAACGCAATGAGGAAACCATTCAGGAGTTCCTCAAAACCTTCAGTAAAGAGCTCTGACCCTGTGGGGGCGTTCTCAATTGGTTTTCACAAAACGCCGGGAAAACCAATTGAGAGCGCCCCCCCACGTCAGTCAGCCGAAAAGGAATCAGACATGCCCCTCTCGCTACTCATCCTGGCCTTGAGTGCCTTCGCCATCGGCACCACCGAGTTCGTCATCATGGGCCTGCTGCCCAACGTGGCGGCTGACCTCGGTGTGTCGATTCCCGGTGCCGGCTGGCTGGTGACCGGTTACGCCCTGGGCGTGGCCATCGGCGCGCCGTTCATGGCGCTGGCCACCGCCAGGCTGCCGCGCAAGGCCGCCCTGGTGGCGTTGATGGGCATCTTCATTATCGGCAACCTGCTCTGCGCAGTGGCCGGCGACTACAACGTGCTGATGTTTGCCCGTGTGGTCACCGCCCTGTGCCACGGTGCCTTCTTCGGCATCGGTTCGGTGGTGGCTGCCGGCCTGGTGCCTGCGAACAAACGTGCCTCGGCCGTGGCCCTGATGTTCACCGGCCTGACCCTGGCCAACGTCCTCGGCGTACCGCTAGGCACCGCCCTCGGTCAGGAAGCCGGCTGGCGTTCGACCTTCTGGGCCGTGACCGTGATTGGTGTGATTGCGCTGATCGGTCTGATCCGCTTCCTGCCGGCCAAGCGCGATGAAGAAAAACTCGACATGCGCGCCGAACTGGCCGCGCTCAAGGGCGCTGGCATCTGGCTGTCCCTGAGCATGACGGCACTGTTCGCCGCGTCGGTGTTCACCCTGTTCACCTACGTCGCACCGCTGCTGGGCGAAGTCACTGGGGTCTCGCCCCGTGGCGTGACCTGGACCCTGATGCTCATCGGCCTGGGCCTGACGGTGGGCAACATCATCGGCGGCAAGCTGGCCGACAAAGGCATGGCCGCGACCCTGATCGGTGTGTTCGTGACCATGGCCGTGGTGTCCACCGTGCTGACCTGGACCAGCGTCGCGCTGATCCCGACCGAAATCACCCTGTTCCTCTGGGCCACCGCGTGCTTCGCCGCCGTACCGGCGCTGCAAGTGAACGTGGTGACCTTCGGCAAAGCCGCACCGAACCTGGTGTCGACCCTGAACATCGGCGCTTTCAACATCGGCAACGCCCTGGGTGCCTGGGTCGGCGGCAGTGTGATCGCCCACGGCTTCGGCCTGACCAGCGTGCCGCTCGCGGCAGCCGTACTGGCGGTACTCGCCCTGCTGGTGACCCTGATTACTTTCCGCCAGAGCGGCAATCCCGATCTGGCTCCTGCTACCCACTAATCACCTGAAACCTCACGAGGGTTGTACTTCATGACGACTATTTTCGATCCAATCAAACTGGGCGACCTCGAGCTGGCCAACCGCATCATCATGGCACCGCTGACCCGCTGCCGCGCCGACGAAGGCCGCGTACCTAATGCGCTGATGGCCGAGTACTACGTGCAGCGTGCGTCCGCCGGGTTGATCCTCAGCGAGGCCACTTCGGTGACACCGATGGGCGTCGGCTACCCGGACACCCCGGGCATCTGGTCCAACGATCAGGTACGTGGCTGGTCCAACGTGACCAAGGCCATTCATGGCGCGGGCGGCAAGATCTTCCTGCAGTTGTGGCACGTGGGTCGTATTTCCCACGGTTTGTACCTGAACGATGAAGCCCCGGTCGCCCCGAGTGCCATCCAGCCCAAGGGCCACGTCAGCCTGGTTCGTCCGCTGGCCGACTTCCCGGTGCCGCGCGCCCTGGAAACCGCTGAAATCGCTGACATCGTCGACGCTTACCGCGTCGGTGCCGAGAACGCCAAGGCCGCCGGCTTCGACGGTGTGGAAATCCACGCCGCCAACGGATACCTGCTCGACCAATTCCTGCAAAGCAGCACCAACCAGCGCACCGACAACTATGGCGGCTCCCTGGAAAACCGTGCCCGCCTGCTGTTGGAAGTGACTGACGCCGCCATCGAAGTCTGGGGCGCCGGCCGTGTAGGTGTGCACCTGTCGCCACGCGCTGACCTGCATGACATGGGCGACGACAACCTGGCCGAAACCTTCACCTACGTTGCTAGCGAATTGGGCAAGCGTGGCATCGCCTTCATCTGCTCGCGCGAGAAAGAAGGTGCCGACAGCCTCGGCCCACAACTCAAGGAAGCCTTCGGCGGCCCCTACATTGCCAACGAGCGTTTCACCAAGGACAGCGCCAACGCGTTGCTCACCAGCGGCAAGGCCGATGCAGTCGCCTTCGGCGTACCCTTCATTGCCAACCCTGACCTGCCGGCACGCTTGAAGGCCGATGCACCGCTTAACGAAGCACGCCCGGAGCTGTTCTATGCCAAGGGCCCGGTTGGTTACATCGACTATCCAACATTGTAAGACTGCGCAAACTCAAAAAGCCCGGCGTTTCGGACGCCGGGCTTTTTTTGCTTTAAATAAGCTAAAACCCGCTTGCCAGACTTAAACCCCTGACAACTTACCTGCCATTCAAACCAGTATCACACCCACACCCACACCCACTTGCATACAAACTTACAACTAAAACCCAGACAAACTCAAAAAAACAATTTAATACTTCACAACGCCTCGTCACAACATATCGAGCGCTATGGAAAGCCCCTAAAAAACTTTAAAGGATTAACAGCATGGACAACAACGGCCCGATACATGCGCCCCAAATCATTGCACAAACAGAATATGAATCTGGAGATTTCAGCTTTTCTGCCTCAGCCAGCACATTCCCTGAAAAGTACACCGTAATGACCATCAACATCTCCAACAACACAAATGGCCCGATCCGGCTCTTGAAAGCAGGCTGGGATTTGACCGGAACGTCGCTGTCAGACTTCGAAATCGAAATGAACGATGAGCAAACTCTCGAACTTCCATACTTTCGGGACTTCTCCAGTAATGGAATTCATTACAAAAAAAGGAAGTTCCCTCCGATCCTGCAAGAGTTCTCTTACATCACCGAAGATGGATTAATTTGCACGTTAGCTATTCAGCTGACAGTTTCAGTGGGTTACGGATTCCTGCATCCAACCCTGAATCCAATCTGGACAAAAACAATAACGCGATCCGGAAACAGCAGCAGCCCATATAAAGTCACGGCCAACATCGCGAAAAAGAATGAAGAGGCGCCCTTCAGTTTTAGCGTCGACCTGATAGTCGGTTAATATCGATCAGACAAAAAATACGCCGATGAAAAAATGTATCAGACCAGCTTACTGATGTCTTTTTTCGCCACATTCCAGACCCCGACTCGCAAAGCCGGGGTTCTTTTTCACGAGCGGTGGTATCCGTTCGAAGTTCATGCCCCATGCAAGCTCGATACAAAATCCCTACAAATTATGTAGCTTGATAGCTGTCAACCTGACACGAGCCCATATATAAAAGCACCCCATTACAAAAAGGCGCATGAGGCAAAATGATCCTCGGGGGGATTTCAACGGTTGACTTGCCGGGAGCCAGTTTTTCATTTTGTTTCATTTGCGCAGGCTGGGGCTCAAGCGCAGCATGTCCAGCCCGGTATCGACCCATCGTTCCGCTTCGGTGTGCAATTCAAAACTGTCGGGGGCCAGCAACCACTGGTACAGGATGCCGTCAATATAGGCATGCAAGCTGATCGCGGCGCGAGCGGTGTCGAGGTTTTCCGGCAACTGCCCTCGATTGACGGCATTGCTCAGGGCCAGACCGATTCGCACGTTGCATTCGAGGCTGGCTGACACACGCTGTTGGCGCAGATCGCACATTTCATCGGTGAATTCGCACTTATGAAAAAGAATCTCATTGATGCGTCGGGTTTTCGGGTCCAGCGCAATTTGATGAAACAAATGAATCAGCAGCTTGCGCATGCAGCCCAGGGGATCGAGTTCGTCTTCACTCTCGCTGGCCTTGGCCATTTCTTCCAGCGGCTCATGCAAGGTGTCGAGCATGGCCTGCACCAGATCCGCCTTGTTGCTGAAATGCCAGTAAATGGCCCCACGAGTGACGCCGGCCAGGGTGGCGATATCCGCCAGGGTCGTACGCGCCACGCCTCGCTCGTAAAAGGCCTTTTCGGCCGCCACGAGAATTTGCGCGCGGGTTTCCTGAGCTTCCTCTTTGGTACGACGGACCATGGCAGTACAACCTCAATCAGGGTGCTTCAGCGATGTCTGAACATCAGCTGAATAAAAGTGGGGCGAACGTTCTGGGGGTTCGTCCCCGGCCTACAATTCCAGCCTTTCAACGGCTTGTGTAACGGGCTTTGTAACGACCTTGATACGCAGCCTGGGTATTTACAAACAACCATGTACGTAAGTATATTACTTAGCAAGCTACTTATCCACTCGGCAACCATATTTCAACCTTCCACCTTTCTAGTGCGCACGTTGCGCGCCTGACCCGAGGATTTTCATGCAATTCAAGCCAGCTGTTACCGCTCTGGTCGCCGCCGTCGCCCTGGCATCGCTACTCAGCGGATGCAAAAAGGAAGAGGCTGCGCCGGCCGCCCCACCGCCTCAGGTCGGCGTCGTGACTCTGCAACCGCAATCATTCACCCTGACCTCCGATCTGCCTGGCCGTACCAGTGCGTTCCGCATTGCCGAAGTCCGTCCTCAGGTCAACGGCATCATTCTCAAGCGCCTGTTCAAGGAAGGCAGCGACGTCAAGGCCGGCCAGCAGCTCTATCAGATCGATCCGTCGGTCTATGAAGCGACATTGAAAAGCGCCGAAGCCAACCTGCGCTCGACCAAGTCGATTTCCGACCGCTACAAGCAACTGGTCGACGAGCAGGCTGTAAGCCGTCAGGAATACGACACCGCCGTGGCCAATCGCCTGCAATCGGAAGCCGCACTGCAAACGGCACAGATCAACGTGCGCTACACCAAGGTCTATGCCCCGCTGACCGGCCGCATCGGCCGCTCCTCGGTGACCGAAGGCGCGCTGGTCAGCAATGCCCAAGTCGATGCGATGGCGGTGATTCAGCAAATCGACCCGATCTACGTCGACGTGACGCAGTCTTCGGTCGAGCTGTTGCAACTGCGCCGCGAGCTGGAAAGCGGTCGCCTGCAAAAAGCCGGCGACAACGCAGCCTCGGTCAAGCTGACCCTGGAAGACGGCAGCGAGTACAAGCTGGACGGCAAGCTGGAGTTCTCCGAAATCTCGGTTGACCAGACCACCGGTTCCGTCACCCTGCGCGCCATTTTCCCGAACCCTGACCACACCCTTCTGCCGGGCATGTTCGTGCACGCCAAGTTGCTGGCCGGTGTGAACAGCGCGGCGATTCTGGCCCCGCAACAAGGCGTGACCCGCGACCTCAAGGGTACCCCGACCGCTCTGGTTGTCGGCCCGGACAACAAGGTCGAACTGCGTCAACTCAAGGCCAACCGCACCGTCGGCAACCAGTGGCTGATCGAAGATGGCCTGAAGGCCGGCGATCGCCTGATCACCGAAGGTCTGCAATTCGTCAAACCCGGCATCGAAGTCAAGGCCAGTGAAGCGACCAACGTAGCCGTAAAGAGCCCGGCCCCCGCTCAGACAGCTGATAAAGCCTCTGGCGGAAAAGGGGAGTAAACCATGTCGAGATTTTTTATCGACCGTCCGATTTTCGCCTGGGTGATTGCCCTGGTGATCATGTTGGTCGGGGCACTATCGATCCTGCGGTTGCCGATCAACCAGTACCCGAGCATTGCGCCTCCGGCGATCGCCATTTCCGTGACTTACCCGGGTGCTTCGGCACAAACGGTACAGGACACCGTGGTTCAGGTGATCGAGCAACAGCTCAACGGTATCGACAACCTGCGTTATGTCTCGTCGGAAAGTAACTCCGACGGCACCATGACCATTACCGCGACCTTCGAGCAAGGCACCAACTCCGATACCGCGCAGGTTCAGGTGCAGAACAAGCTGAACCTGGCCACCCCGCTGCTGCCGCAGGAAGTGCAACAGCAAGGTATCCGCGTCACCAAGGCGGTGAAGAACTTCCTGCTGGTGATCGGCGTGGTGTCCCGTGACGGCAGCATGACCAAGGACGACTTGTCCAACTACATCGTGTCGAACATGCAAGACCCGATCTCGCGGACCGCCGGTGTCGGTGACTTCCAGGTGTTCGGTTCGCAGTACGCCATGCGTATCTGGCTCGACCCGGCCAAGTTGAACAACTACAACCTGACCCCGATCGACGTCAAGACCGCCATCGCGGCGCAAAACGTCCAGGTCTCGTCCGGTCAGCTCGGCGGCCTGCCTGCCCTGCCCGGCACCCAGTTGAACGCGACGATCATCGGCAAGACCCGCCTGCAGACCGCGGAGCAATTCGACAAGATCCTGCTCAAGGTCAACAAGGACGGATCCCAGGTTCGCCTCAAAGATGTTGCCGAAGTCGGCCTGGGGGGTGAGAACTACAGCATCAACGCCCAGTTCAACGGCGCCCCGGCTTCCGGCCTGGCGGTGAAACTGGCCACCGGTGCCAACGCGCTCGATACCGCCAAGGCCCTGCGCACGACCATCGACAGCCTCAAGCCGTTCTTCCCGCAAGGGATGGAAGTGGTGTTCCCGTACGACACCACGCCGGTGGTGACCGAGTCGATCAAAGGTGTGGTTCACACCCTGGTCGAAGCGATCGCGCTGGTGTTCCTGGTGATGTTCCTGTTCCTGCAAAACTTCCGCGCCACCGTGATCACCACGATGACCGTGCCGGTGGTATTGCTCGGTACATTCGGGATCCTCGCGGCCGCCGGTTTCAGCATCAACACCCTGACCATGTTCGGTATGGTGCTGGCCATCGGCTTGCTGGTGGACGACGCCATCGTCGTGGTGGAAAACGTCGAACGGGTGATGAGCGAAGAAGGCCTGTCACCGAAGGAAGCCACCAAGAAGTCCATGGGTCAGATCCAGGGCGCACTGGTCGGTATCGCCCTGGTGCTGTCGGCGGTTCTGCTGCCAATGGCGTTCTTCAGCGGTTCCACCGGTGTGATCTACAAGCAGTTCTCGATCACCATCGTTTCGGCCATGGCCCTGTCGGTACTGGTTGCGCTGATCTTCACCCCGGCGCTTTGCGCCACCATGCTCAAGCCGATTCCGAAAGGCGAGCACGGCGTACCCAAGCGCGGTTTCTTTGGCTGGTTCAACCGCAATTTCGACCGCGGCGTGCGCGGCTACGAACGTGGTGTCGGCAATATCCTGCAGCGCAAGATCCCGTACCTGCTGGCGTACCTGCTGATCGTGGTGGGCATGATCTGGCTGTTCACCCGCATTCCAACGGCGTTCCTGCCGGAAGAAGACCAGGGTGTATTGTTCGCCCAGGTGCAAACCCCGGCCGGCTCCACAGCCCAGCGTACCCAGGTGGTCGTGGATGAAATGCGTGAATTCCTGCTGCGCCCGGGCAAGGATGGCGGCGAAGGCGATGCGGTGAACTCGGTGTTTACCGTGACCGGTTTCAACTTCGCCGGCCGTGGCCAGAGTTCGGGTATGGCGTTCATCATGCTGCGTCCGTGGGACGAACGTAACGCCGACAACAACGTGTTCAAGGTGGCGGCCCGTGCCCAGCAGCACTTCTTCACCTTCCGCGATGCCATGGTGTTCGCCTTTGCACCACCGGCGGTACTGGAGTTGGGTAACGCCACCGGTTTCGACGTGTTCCTGCAGGACCGCGCCGGTATCGGCCACGAAAAACTGATGGAAGCGCGCAACCAGTTCCTTGGCATGGCCGCACAAAGCAAGATCCTGTCTCAGGTGCGTCCGAACGGCCTGAACGACGAACCGCAATACCAACTGGAAATCGATGACGAGAAGGCCAGTGCCCTGGGCATTACGATCGCCGACATCAACAACACCCTGTCGATTGCCCTGGGCAGTAGCTACGTCAACGACTTCATCGACCGTGGTCGGGTGAAGAAGGTTTACGTGCAAGGCCAGCCAGGCTCTCGAATGGGCCCTGAAGACTTGCAGAAGTGGTACGTGCGCAACGCCCAGGGAACCATGGTGCCGTTCTCGGCATTCGCCAAGGGCGAGTGGATCTACGGTTCGCCGAAACTGGCCCGCTACAACGGCGTGGAAGCGATGGAAATCCTCGGCGCCCCGGCACCGGGTTACTCCACCGGTGAAGCCATGCTCGAAGTCGAAGCCATTGCCAGGAAACTGCCGGCCGGTGTCGGTATTTCCTGGACCGGCCTGTCGTACGAGGAACGTCTGTCCGGTTCGCAAGCGCCGGCGCTGTACGCCCTGTCGCTGCTGATGGTGTTCCTGTGCCTGGCGGCGCTGTATGAAAGCTGGTCGATTCCGATCGCGGTGATGTTGGTGGTGCCGCTGGGGATCATCGGTGCACTGATGGCCACCAGCCTGCGCGGTTTGTCCAACGACGTGTACTTCCAGGTAGGCCTGTTGACGACTATCGGTCTGGCGGCGAAAAACGCCATTCTGATTGTCGAATTTGCCAAGGAACTGCACGAACAGGGGCGTAGCCTGCGCGACGCGGCAATCGAAGCCTGCCGCATGCGTCTGCGACCGATCATCATGACCTCCCTCGCCTTCGTTCTGGGCGTGGTACCACTGGCGATATCCACGGGCGCAGGTTCGGGTAGCCAGCATGCGATCGGTACCGGCGTGATCGGCGGTATGATCACGGCCACTGTGCTGGCGATCTTCTGGGTCCCGCTGTTCTTCGTCACCGTGTCGTCCATTGGCCAGCGTAAGATTGCCGACCAGGATGACGCTACTGAAACTCCTAAAGAGGCTGGCTAATGAGCAAGTCGCTACTCTCCCTGGCAGTCGCCGCCTTCGTGCTCGGTGGCTGCTCGCTGATACCTGATTATCAGCAGCCCGAAGCACCGGTGGCGGGGCAATACCCGCAGGGCCCGGCGTATTCGCCGGCCCAGGCACCGGCGCAAGCCGCTGCCGAGCAGGGCTGGAAGCAGTTTTTCCACGACCCGGCGCTGCAACAGCTGATCCAGGTCGCCCTGGAAAACAACCGTGACCTGCGTGTCGCGGCCCTGAACATCGACGCCTTTGCGGCTCAGTACCGCATCTCCCGTGCCGATCTGTTCCCGGCCGTTTCGGCCAACGGCACCGGCAGCCGTCAGCGCCTTCCGGCTAACGCGTCGCAGACCGGCGAAGCCGGCATCACCAGTTCCTACTCGGCAACGGTTGGCGTCAACGCCTACGAACTCGACCTGTTCGGTCGGGTTCGCAGCCTGAACGAGGAAGCGTTGCAGAAGTACTTCGCCACCGAAGAAGGCCGGCGCAGCACGCAGCTCAGCCTGGTGGCCAGCGTCGCCAACGCCTACCTGACCTGGCAGGCCGACAAGGAACTGCTGAAAGTCACCCAGGACACCCTCGCCGCGTTCGAGGAGAGCTACAAGCTCACCGCGCGCAGCAACGAAGTGGGTGTCGCCTCGGCCCTGGACCTGGCGCAGTCGCGGACCTCGGTGGAAAACGCCCGTGCGCAACTGGCCCGTTACACCCGCCAGGTCGCCCAGGATGAAAACAGCCTGGTACTGCTGTTGGGTACCGGCGTCCCGGCCAACCTGCCAGCGGCCAAACCGTTGAACGACGATCTGTTGGCCGAAGTACCGGCCGGCCTGCCGTCGGACTTGCTGCAACGTCGTCCGGACATCCTCCAGGCCGAGCACAACCTCAAGGCGGCCAACGCCAACATCGGCGCGGCACGGGCAGCGTTCTTCCCGAGCATCAGCCTGACCGCCAACGCCGGGACCCTGAGCCCGGACCTGTCCGGCCTGTTCAAGGGCGGTTCGGGTACCTGGCTGTTCCAGCCGCAGATCAACCTGCCGATCTTCAACGCCGGCAGCCTGCGCGCCAGCCTGGATTACTCGAAGATCCAGAAAGACATTGGTGTGGCGAACTACGAGAAGTCCATTCAAACGGCCTTCCAGGAAGTCGCCGACGGCCTGGCCGCACGCGGGACCTATACCGACCAGGTACAGGCACAGCGTAATCTGGTCAGCGCCAACCAGGACTACTACCGCCTGGCCGAGCGTCGTTATCGCATCGGTGTCGACAGCAACCTGACGTTCCTCGATGCCCAGCGTCAGCTGTTCAACTCCGAACAGAATCTGATCACCGATCGCCTGGCGCAGCTGATCAGTCAGGTCAACCTGTACAAGGCACTGGGTGGTGGCTGGAACGAACAGACGGCGAAGAACGAGCCGTTGAAGGAAGAAGCGCCGAAGATGAAGATGTTCTGATCTGGCAATACGAAAAAACCCACGCCATTGAGCTATATGTGCTCCATGGCGCGGGTATTTATTGGCACTCGCCTTGAGCAGCCAACACACTTACTCATATCAACTTCACAACTTCAACATACCGAACAAATCAAAAACCCGCACTTTCACGACATTATTTATTTTGGCACTTTGAACGAAAACCTCTGACACGAAAATTCTACTTTCCGCTCAAATCCAACACCCATCTCTGTATATTCAAAACTAAAATACCCTTCGATTTCCTCAAAATCACCTACCGGAGTAATGAATCTGACATTTAGCTCCCCGAGCTTGTCCGATTGAGAATGTCCCGTAGACCCATCCCAAAGGAACGTCGCCTCCACATCACCAGGAGCCATACTAATATCGTATGATTTGCCAGCCTCAAGCTTGCCACCGATGAGAGCCAACTCCATCCCGATTTCTTCTTTGTCCTCTGCGAGCAGAAAAAAATAGGCGGGGTCCTTGAACCAATAAAAATATAAACCCGTCGCTGTAACATTAATAGCTTCTTCGCCTTGCACCTTGAGAATTCCATTCAATCTTCCCGATACAGGCGGTACATCTCCCCTATCAATAACTGGCCATCCATTCTTCGACCTTGGAATCTTCATGGCAACTTCCTATTTAAAGCGTTAGTTAATCACACTTGGACAACACGATAAAAACCTAACTCATGAAATTCCTCACGACAACTATCAGGTCTAATGGTTGACAACAGCCCCCACACATGAAACTTGAAAAATCGAAACAAATACTGATTCGCACGAACACACTTTCGTTCGATAATCGCCCAAAACCTGCTTTCGCTGATTGAACCATCCAGTACATTCCCCGCACCATTCGTCGCACAAGACCAATAACAACAGGTTCGACACCATGCCCCCGCGCCCTGCCCTCCCCGGCTGATTCGCTTCGCTTTTCATGATTTCGACTGTTCGTCTGCAACCCCCGGGTTGCGGCATCACCGCGTTTCATCCCCAAGAATTAGAGAGACCCGAGCCCATGACGCCTACTCCCGCGCCGTACTTCGTTCCCAGCCTGATTGCCATTGCCCTGGCCTGCGCGGCCCTGCCCGCCAGCGCCGAGGAATCGGGTTTTGTCGAGGGCGCCAAGGTCAACCTGAACCTGCGTAACTTCTACATCAATCGCAACTTCACCAACCCGACCAAGGCCCAGGGCAAAGCTGAGGAGTGGACGCAGAGTTTCATCCTCGATGCCAAATCCGGGTTCACCCAGGGCACTGTCGGCTTCGGCATGGATGTGCTGGGTTTGTATTCGGTGAAGCTCGACGGCGGCAAAGGCACCGGCGGTACGCAACTGCTGCCGCTGGACCATGACGGCCGCCCGGCGGACAACTTCGGCCGCACCAACGTGGCGTTCAAAGCGAAGCTGTCCCAGACAGAAGTGAAGGTTGGCGAATGGATGCCGGTGCTGCCGATCCTGCGTTCGGACGATGGTCGTTCGCTGCCGCAAACCTTCCGTGGCGGTCAGATCACCTCGAAAGAAATCAACGGACTAACGTTGTACGGCGGCCAGTTCCGCGCCAACAGCCCGCGCGATGACAGCAGCATGAACGACATGTCGATGACCGGCAAAGCTGCGTTCACCTCCGACCGCTTTAACTTCCAGGGCGGTGAGTACGTGTTCAATGACAAGCGCACCCAGATTGGTCTGTGGAACGCCGAGCTCAAGGACATCTACAGCCAGCAATTCGTCAACCTGATCCACAGCCAACCGCTTGGCGACTGGACCCTGGGCGCCAACCTGGGTTTCTTCTACGGCAAGGATGACGGCAGCGCCCGGGCCGGCGAGCTGGACAACAAAACCCTGTACGGTTTGTTCTCGGCCAAATACGGCGGCCACACCTTCTACGTCGGCCTGCAGAAACTCACCGGCGACAGCGCCTGGATGCGGGTCAACGGCACCAGCGGCGGCACCCTGGCCAACGACAGCTACAACTCCAGCTACGACAATGCCCGGGAGAAATCCTGGCAAGTACGCCACGACTACAACTTCGCCGCCCTTGGCGTACCGGGCCTGACCCTGATGAACCGCTATATCAGCGGCGACAATGTGCACACCGGCAACATCACCGACGGCAAGGAATGGGGACGTGAATCGGAACTGGGCTACACCGTGCAGAGCGGCGTGCTGAAAGACTTGAATCTGAAATGGCGCAACTCGACCATGCGCCGGGATTACAGCAATAACGAGTTCGATGAGAACCGGTTGATCATCAGCTATCCGATCAGTTTGCTGTAAACACAAAACAAATGTGGGAGCGAGCTTGCTCGCGATGGCGGTGTATCAGGCGACATCAATAGTGAATGTGCCGACGCCATCGCGAGCAAGCTCGCTCCCACAGGTTGTTCACCGTTTTACCGCTTACTCCCGCGACTCGACCCCCAACTCATCCCACACCGACTCGGCCAGGTGGAAGGTCGCATTGGCTGCCGGAATGCCGCAGTAGATGGCGCTCTGCATGATCACTTCCTTGATCTCGCCACGGCTCACGCCGTTGTTGGCGGCAGCGCGCAGGTGCAGTTTGAGTTCGCCCTCGCGGTTCATGCCGATCAGCATGGCGATGGTGATCAGGCTGCGGGTATGGCGCGGCAGGCCCGGGCGGGTCCAGATGTCGCCCCAGGCGTGGCGGGTGATCATCTCCTGAAACTCCGAGTTGAACTCGGTCAGGGTCGTCAGGCTGCGGTCGACATGCGCGTCTCCAAGGACCGTGCGACGGACCTTCATGCCCTCGTCATAACGTTGTTTTTCGTCCACGAGAATCCCCTCAATCAGCCGACAGAAACGCCAGCACGCGCTCGCTGAACGCATCGCCTGCCTGGACGTTGGACAAATGCGCGGCATAGAACTCGGCGTACTCGGCCCCGCGCACATGCTCCTGAATGAAATGCCCACCGGATGGCGGCGTCACTGCGTCTTCGGTCCCGGCAATCACCAGCAACGGCGCCTTGATCGAGGACAACCGATCGCGGAAATCGGCATCACGCACCGCCGCGCAATTGGCCGCATAGCCTTCGGGCGAAGTGGCCGCGAGCATGTCGGTAATCTGCTTGGCCGCCGCCGGGTTGGCGGCAGAGAAGTCCGGAGTGAACCAGCGGGCAATCGAGGCATCGCGCAAGGCAACCATGGCCGTCTGACCATCACGCAGGACCATTTCGATACGCGGATTCCACACTGACGGATCGCCGATTTTCGCCGCAGTGTTGCACACGATCAGCTTGTTCAGGCGCTCGCCGGCATTGATCCCCAGCCACTGGCCAATCAGTCCGCCCATGGACAAGCCACAGAAGTGCGCGCGCTCGATGTGCAAGGCATCCAGCAAGGCGAGCACGTCGTGGCCCAGTTGCTCGATGCTGTAAGGCCCCGGCGTGACCAATGACTGGCCATGGCCGCGAGTATCAAAACGCAACACGCGAAAATGCTTGGAGAGCGCCGGGATTTGCGTGTCCCACATGTGCAGGTCGGTGCCCAAAGAGTTGGACAGTACCAGCACCGGCGCATCGACCGGTCCATCCAGTTGATAATGCAGTTCGCCCTCGGCGAGTTGTACAAAAGCCACAGCAATTCTCCTTCAGGCAGTCAATGCAGAATGTTCGGCCACCGCCCGCTCGACCCAGGTTTGGGCCTGGCCGAGGTAATGGGCAGGGTCCAGTAGATGATCGAGTTCAGCCGCCGACAGCTCGGCGGTCACTTGCGGTTCGTCGCCGAGCACCGCACGCAGGTGACGCTGTTCGGCCACCGCGCGTTTGCAGCAGCGTTCGAGCAGATGGTGTGCGGTATCGCGGCCGACCCGTTGGGCGAGGACGATGCTCACCGCTTCGGCGAGCACAAGGCCCTGGGTCAGATCGAGGTTGTGCGCCATGCGCCCGGCATCCACTTCCAGTCCCTGGGCGATCAGCAACGCTTGCTGCAGGCTGCCCGACACCAGGCAGCAAATCTCCGGCAGGGTTTCCCACTCGGCATGCCACAGTCCGAGACTGCGCTCGTGTTCCTGGGGCATGGCGCTGAACAGTGTCGAGAGCAAACCGGGTACACGCGTCGCCGCGCCGATCAACACCGCCGCGCCCACCGGATTGCGCTTGTGCGGCATGGTTGAGGAACCGCCCTTGCCCGGCGCAGAAGGTTCGAACACTTCGGCGGCTTCGGTTTGCATCAGCAGGCTGACGTCGCGACCGAGTTTGCCAAGACTGCCGGCGATCAACCCGAGCACCGCGCCGAACTCCACCACACGATCGCGCTGGGTGTGCCAGGGTTGCTCGGGCAAGGTCAGTTGCAGTTCTTCGGCCAGCGCCTGGGCAATGGGCATGGCCTGCTCGCCAAGTGCCGCGAGGGTGCCGGACGCACCACCGAATTGCAGCACCAGCAAACGCGGTTTCAATTCAGCCAGGCGTTGGCGACTGCGGGTCACCGCCCCCAGCCAACCGGCGATTTTCATGCCGAGGGTCACCGGCGTCGCATGCTGCAACCAGGTGCGCCCGGCCAATGGTGTGGTCGCGTATTGCCGGGCCTGGGACGCGAGGACCTGCCCCAGCTGCGCCAGATCGCTTTCGATCAGCTCCAGCGCACGACGCAATTGCAGCACCAGGCCGCTGTCCATCACATCCTGGCTGGTCGCGCCCAGATGTACGTAACGCTCGGCCTCCGCATTCTGCGCAGCGATCTGCTTGCCCAGCGCCTTGACCAACGGAATCGCCGAGTTACCCGCCGTGGCAATCGCCTCACCCAACGCCGCAAAGTCGTAGAGCCCGACGCTACAAGCCGCCTCAATCGGCGCGACTGCACTCGATGGTATCAAGCCGACTCGCGCTTGTGCCCGGGACAGTGCCGCTTCGAAATCGAGCATGGCCTGGACCCGGCCCTGATCGCAGAACACTTCACGCATATCGCGGGTAGTGAAATAGGCATCGAACAATTGATTGCCCGGTCGCTGGTTCATAAGCAGTTCCTGAAGGCGCGGGCCTTTGCGACCCGCGCATGAAGATCAAAGATCGTGATGCAGATACTTCGCCTGTTTCGGCAAGAAGTCGAACCATTCGACCAGATTGCCGGACGAGGCAGCGACGATGGCGAAGATCCGCTTGCTGCGCTCCTCACCGGTGTATAGCGGTGGTCGTTGTCATTGTTTTTCACTCAATGGGGGCAGTCAGAGTCTAGACACGCCTTGTAACAGCCCCGTTCCACAGATAGATCGGCAATACAAATCCACTGTGGGAGCGGCGGTGTTCATTCAATAATCGAAGAACACCGTCTCCGCATCAGTGCCTTGCAGAATTACATTCCACTGATACACACCCGACGCATCCTTCCGGGCCAGCAAGGTACCGCGACGCTCGGCCGGCACGCATTCCAGCAATGGATCGTTCACGTTGGCCGCCTCCCCCTCAAAGTAGATCCGTGTCAGCAGGTGCTTCACCAGACCACGGGCAAACACCAGTACCACCAGGTGCGGTGCCTGAGTCGTGCCTTTGAGCCCCTCGACCGTTCCCGGCTTGATGGTCGTGAAACGAAAACGCCCTTCGGCATCCACCGGCACCCGGCCAAAGCCTTCGAAATTCGGGTCCAGGGGTTTTTCCTGGTCGTCCTCCGGATGGTCATACTTACCGGCGGCGTTGGCCTGCCAGACTTCCAGCATCGCGTCGTTGACGATGTCGCCATTACCGTCGAGCACTTGCCCGGTGATCGCCACGCGCTCGCCCAGGGTTTGTTCGACGGTCAGGTCTTCGCGGTTCAGCCAGGTCAGGCCGATGTGGTAGTACGGCCCGACGGTGTGGGACGTGGTCGCAGTCAGCGTCATCTTATTTCTCCATCGGCGTGGCGTCGCGGCCGCGCAAAACGATGTCCCAGCGATAACCGAGGGCATAGGACGGGATGGTTTTTTCCAGGTCGAACGAGGCGATCAAGCGCTCTTTGGCGCGGGTATCGGGCACGCAGTTGTAGATCGGGTCGTACGCCAGCAGCGGGTCGCCCGGGAAATACATTTGCGTCACCAGGCGCGTCAGGATGCTCGGCCCGAACAGCGAGAAGTGGATGTGCGCCGGGCGCCAGGCGTTGTGGTGGTTGCCCCACGGATACGCACCGGGCTTGATGGTCTGGAACTGATACCAGCCATCGGCGTCGGTCACGGTACGGCCGGTGCCGGTGAAATTCGGGTCCAGCGGCGCATCGTGCAGGTCACGGGCATGGGCATAGCGACCGGCGGCGTTGGCCTGCCAGATCTCCACCAGAATCCCCGGAACCGGCAGACCGTTTTCGTCCAGCACGCGGCCGTGAATGATGATGCGCTCGCCCTGTGGCTGACCTTCGTGCTGAGCGGTGAGGTCATTGTCCTTCTCGTTGACGCGCTCGGCGCCGACGGTTGGCCCGGTGATTTCCGACAACGAATGGGGCAGAAACACCAACGGCTTGGACGGCGAGCGCAGGTTGGTGGATTGATAGGTCGGATGCAGGTACTCCGGCTGAGTACCCTCCTGCGGGCGACGGTAACCAGGCTTGTCAGTCATTACTCTTTCCTCAGTTCTTGTTAGCCGACAGGGTGTGTCAGACCCGTTCGATTGCCAAAGCCAGACCCTGGCCGACACCGACGCACATGGTCGCCAGTCCTTTCTTGCCGCCGGTCTTTTCCAGCTGATGCAACGCCGTCAGTACCAGACGCGCACCACTCATGCCCAACGGATGGCCCAAGGCAATAGCGCCACCGTTCGGGTTGACCTGGGCGGCATCGTCGGCGATCCCCAGTTCACGCAGAACCGCCAGGCCCTGGCTGGCGAAGGCTTCGTTGAGTTCGATCACATCGAAATCGCTGACTGCCACGCCGAGGCGCTCGGTCAGTTTGCGCACCGCGGGCACCGGGCCGATGCCCATCACCCGCGGTGCAACACCGGCGCTGGCCATGCCCAGCACTTTGGCGCGGGCGGTCAGGCCGTGTTTCTTCACGGCTTCGGCCGAGGCCAGGATCAACGCGGCGGCCCCGTCGTTCACACCCGAGGCATTGCCGGCGGTGACGGTTTTATCGGGGCCGTTGACCGGTTTCAGTCTGGTCAGGGCTTCCAGGGTGGTGTCGGCGCGAGGATGCTCGTCCTGGCTGACCACGGTTTCACCCTTCTTGTGGGCAATCCGAACTTCGACGATTTCTTCGGCGAAGTACCCGGCGGCTTGCGCGACGGCGGTGCGCTGCTGGCTGCGTAGTGCAAAGGCGTCCTGGTCTTCGCGGGAGACTTTGTAATCGTCAGCGACGTTGTCGGCAGTCTGCGGCATCGCGTCCACGCCGTACTGGGCTTTCATCAGCGGGTTGATGAAGCGCCAGCCGATGGTGGTGTCTTCGAGTTTCATGTTGCGCGAGAACGCCGCGTCGGCCTTGCCCATCACGAACGGTGCGCGGGACATCGACTCGACGCCGCCGGCAATCGCCAGCTCCATCTCGCCGCTGGCGATCGCGCGGAACGCGGTGCCGATGGCATCCATGCCCGAAGCGCAGAGGCGGTTGAGGGTCACGCCGGGAATGCTTTGCGGCAGCCCCGCCAACAGTAGCGCCATGCGCGCGACGTTGCGGTTGTCTTCGCCAGCCTGGTTGGCGCAGCCGAGGAACACCTCGTCCACGGCGCTCCAGTCCACCGACGGGTTGCGCTCCATCAAGGCCTTGATCGGCACGGCGGCCAGGTCGTCGGCACGCACCGTCGACAGACCACCACCGAAACGGCCGATGGGGGTACGAATCGCGTCGCAGATAAAAACGTCACGCATCACGCTTCTCCGGGGGCTTGGCCGTGGGCCGCTGCGGTACGGGCTTCGAGATCGCGCAGCGCGGTCAGCTCGACGTCGGTCGGCTCGGCGGTTTGCTCAACGTTGTCGGCAAAACGGATTGCCCAACCGGTGGCGGCGACCACTTGCTCGCGGGTCACGCCCGGGTGCAGTGCAGTGACCACGAACTCATGGGTGCCGGCTTCCGGCTCCATGATGCACAGATCAGTAATGATTCCCACCGGACCGGCGCCTGGCAGGCCGAGACGCTTGCGCGAATCGCCACCCTCGCCGTGGCCGACCGAGGTAATGAAGTCGAGTTTGTCGACAAAGGAGCGCGCCGACTGCTTGAGGATAATCAACACGCTCTTGGCGGAACCGGCAATCTCCGGCGCGCCACCGGCGCCTGGCAGACGCACTGTCGGCGCGTGGTAATCGCCGACCACTGTGGTGTTGATGTTGCCGAAACGGTCAACCTGCGCCGCGCCGAGGAAACCGACGTCGATGCGTCCGCCCTGCAGCCAGTAGCGGAAAATCTCGCCGGTCGGGACCACGGTGTCGGCGGTTTCCGCCAATTCACCGTCACCGATCGACAGCGGCAATACGCTCGGCTTGGCACCGATCGGACCCGATTCGTAGATCAATACCACATCAGGCGAAGACGTCAGGCGCGCCAGGTTGGCCGCTTTCGATGGCAGGCCGATGCCCACAAAGCAAACCGAACCGTTCTTCAGGCGGCGAGCGGCGGCGACGGTCATCATTTCATTGGTGGTGTAAGTCATTACTTCGCCTCCGAAGCGGCGGCCAGTTTGGCCTGGAACTCGCTGAAGTCAGCGCTGCCGTGGATGTATTCGTTGATCCACGCGGTGAAGGTTTCACGGTCGCGGGCAATCGGGTCCCAGGCCTGGTAGAAACGGTTGTCGCGTTCGGTGTAACCGTGGGCGTAGGACGGATGCGCACCGCCAGGTACGTGGCAAACCGCGCTCAAGGCCCAGGTCGGCAGCACGCAGGCGTTCATCGGTGCATTGAGGTCGTCGACGATCTCTTCAACGGTGACAATGCAACGCTTGGCGGCCAGTGCGGCTTCTTTCTGCACCCCGAGAATGCCCCAGAGCAGCACGTTGCCTTTGCGATCGGCTTTCTGTGCATGGATCACGGTGATGTCCGGGCGCACCGAAGGCACGGCGGCGAGCACTTCGCCGGTGAACGGGCAGGTAACGGACTTGATCAGCGGGTTGACCTTCGGCAGGTCGGAACCGGCGTAGGCTCGCAGCACCGCGAACGGCAGGCCGGAAGCACCGGCGACGTAGGCATTGGCCAGGTCGGCGTGACTGTGCTCTTCGATTTCCAGCGGGTGTGGCCACTGTTTCTCGACGGCGTCACGCAGGCGATGCAGGGAGCCGACACCCGGGTTGCCGCCCCAGGAGAAAATCAGCTTGCGGGCACAACCGGCACCGATCAACTGGTCGTAGATCAAGTCAGGGGTCATCCGCACCAGGGTCAGGTCTTTCTTGCCCTGGCGAATGATTTCGTGGCCCGCGGCAGTCGGGATCAGATGGGTAAAGCCTTCGAGTGCGACCGTATCGCCGTCGTTCACGAATTGCTTCACCGCGTCGTGCAGCGAAAGAATTTCAGCCATTGGGGCAGGCTCCCGTTTGTTGTTAACCGACAGTGGAAGAAGGCGCCGATGCGCAGCGCCGGAATGACTGAAGGTTAAGCCTGTGCAAAACACCAAACAATCCGATAATCGAGTAACCGTTCGATAATCGAACATATTGTTGCTCGACTAACAATCCAGATCAAAAGCTTCGCGAGCAAGCCCGCTCCCACAGGTGACCGCGTATCCCTGTGGGAGCGGGCTTGCCCGCGAATGGGTCCTCAAACCAACACGAGATTCCAGATCAGGCGGTCATGTCGCATCCGCATGACTGACCATGCCCTTGATCACAACGGCCGCAGTCGCCAGCGCCGCCGGAATCACCAGCGCCGTCAGCACTTGCTCGAAGTTCCAGCCCAACCCCAGCAGCGTCGCGCCCATCCACGCCCCGAGAATGGCGCCGAAGCGGCCGATCCCGAGCATCCACGACACGCCGGTGGCCCGCCCCTGAGTCGGGTAAAACCGTGCCGCCAGTGACGGCATCGCCGATTGCGCACCGTTGACACACATTCCCGCCACCAGCACCAGCGTCGCCAGTATTGTGATGTTGCCCAGGCTCTGCCCCACCGCGTAGGCAAACACCCCGGCAAGCAGGTAGAAAGTGCCAATGACCTTGTGCGGATTGAACCGGTCCATCGCCCAGCCCACGCCCACTGCACTGAGCACGCCACCGAACTGGAACAGCGCGCCGATGAAGGCGGCCTGCTCCATGCTCGCGCCACTGTCACGCATCAGCGTCGGCAGCCAACTGGTCAGCAGGTAGACGATCACCAGGCCCATGAAGTAGGTCAGCCATAGCAGCAGGGTGCCGACGCTGTAGGTACCGGAGAAGATCACCGCAAACACATTGCGCGCCTTCACGGTCTTCTGTTCCGGCACGCTGAAACTGGACGCCTGGGCCACCATCGTCGGGTCAATCGGCGCCAGTGCCTTGCGCACTTTATCCGTACCGCGGTTACGCACCACCAGGTAACGCGCCGACTCCGGCAGCCAGAACAGCAAAACGACGGCGAGGATCAGCGGCAGGACTCCACCGATCAGCAGCAAGCTGTGCCAGCCAAAGGCCGGAATGAGCTTGGCCGAGATAAAGCCACCGCCAGCCATGCCAAGGTTGAAACCGCAGAACATGCTGGTCACCAGCAGGGACTTCTTGCGCTCCGGGGTGTACTCCGACAGCAGAGTCGTGGCGTTCGGCATGCCGGCGCCCAGGCCCAACCCGGTTAAAAAGCGCAATACCAGCAATTGCTCGACGTTGGTGCTGTAGGCCGAAGCCAGGCTGAAGGCACCGAACAACAACACCGCCCCGACCAGTACGACTTTTCGCCCAAAGCGGTCAGCCAATGGCCCGGAGCCCAGTGCACCAAAGACCATGCCGATCAGAGCCGCGCTCATCACCGGGCCGAGGCTGGCGCGATCGATTCCCCAATCCTGCGACAGAGCCGGCGCAATGAACCCCATGGCCGCGGTATCGAGGCCATCGAGAAAGACAATCAGGAAACACAGGATGACTACACGCCACTGGTAGCGCGAAATGGGTTGAGCATTGATGAAGGACTGCACGTCAAGGCAGTTTCCTACAGCAGACTGGGGCTGGTTCATTATTTTTATTCCGTGGATCACAGTCGAAAAGGGGCCAGCGGAGGCTGACGCAGACGCGACAGTAATGATCCACAGGAAACAGCGTCAATTCGCCAGACGCAACTCTGTGCGTTTATCGAACAGCTTAGGTGAACAGTTGGGTACTGAGGTCGCGGCTGGCACTCAGCAGGCCGGGCAGGAAGCGTTGTTCCAGCTCGTTACGACTGACTCGCCCGGCGTGGGTGCTGACATTGAGGGCCGCGACCACCTGGCCGGAGGCGTCGTACACCGGGACGGCAATCGAGCGCAGCCCCTGCTCAAGCTCCTGGTCGACGATGCACCAGCCTTGCTGTCGCACCTCTTGCAGGCATTCGAGCAATGCCTCGGGGGTGTGAATCGTGCGACTCGTCTTGGCCTGCAGTTCGGCGTGCTCCAGGTATTCGCCCAGCGACGTGTCATCCAGCGCGGCCAGCAGGATCCGTCCCATCGACGTGCAATAGGCCGGCAGGCGCCCACCCACCGACAGGTCCACCGAAATCAGGCGCTGGGTGGTCGCGGAGCGGGCGATGTACAGAATGTCATCACCTTCCAGCGTGGCCATGTTGCAGGCCTCGTGCAGCTGTTCGCTCATGCGGTCCAGATAAGGCTGGGCGGACACCGCCAGCGGCGTTGATGACACATAGGCATGGCCGAGGGTCAGTACTTTGGGCAGCAACGAATAGGTGCGGCCGTCGGTGGTGGCGTAGCCGAGTTTGATCAGGGTGTGCAGGCAACGGCGCACGGCGGCGCGGGGAATTTCCGTGCGGTGGCTGATCTGGGCGATGGTCAGGTGCCGTTTGCGCTCCTGGAACGCCTGCACCACAGCCAGGCCACGGGCCAGGGACGTCATGAAATCCGGGTCGCCGGTCAGTGCCTGGATCCGTTTGGCCGGTGAGGCAACGATGGGGGGAGCCACTGAAGCGAAGGAATTGCGCATTTGATCGTTCATACAAGGTCCTTTTACCCACTCGGATCAGCGACTATTACAAAGGGCTACCGCCTGACGCTCAAGCCCGGCCCGCCAACTCCGGGCGATTATCGAACGCTCGACCGATAATCGCAATCTACCGTATCAATCACCGGGTGCGCTGATATCTGTTTTTCGCTGAATCACGAACGCGTTTACAGCCGATCGCCCCAGGGCCTTAATGAGGCATTCTAAATACCGTAACTTGTTCGACTTAATGGCGTCAGAAAGGCATCGCAGCAATCAGGGATCAGTGGACGTTCTAGTGGAATGTAAAGTTTCGCACAACAAAACTGCCCCGCCCAAGACCCGCTTTTAACTCTTTGGATATAGTGTTCTTCAAATAGGCCGCTATAATACAATTCAGTAGCGCTCCGGTTTTTTTACTTGCCGGACCTGCTGCCCGGCAATGCGATGTTCCATCGCCGTTGCTCGTTGCAAGCGCCAGATCTGCATTGCACCGCCTTGCCCGTGCGCTTGCTGAAACAGGAAACTGAAGCTACGTCAGCTATTTATCTCTGGTGCCGTGGCCGCCTGTGACATGGAAGTATTGATCCCGGTTGTTGCCAAAACGATGCCTTGACGGGCATTGTCATTCGACGGACGTGATCAATCGATTTGATGCAGCGCGTTTTCACCAGAATTTATCTCAACTCAATCAGGTAGCACTGTGACGAAAGACGAACTGCGCGCGGAACTAGAGCGCCAGGAACAACGCTACAAGGAAGTTTACGGCGGAGAAGTCACCACTTACGCCGCTCAACCCGAACCGGAACGCAAACCCTGGCGTAAACGCGCCACCGTTCAGGATCAGGTTTTCCAGCAAGAACTTGAAAAAATGGAAAAGGAACTCAAAGCCGAAGAGCCATGACTGCTTCGGCCTGATCCTTACAAGGACCTGCCTCTGCACCTGTTAAAAGCGGGATGTATGGAGGTCGCCTTGCGCGCCCGCTACGAGCGGGCAGCGGCCACTGCCCTCCCCGGATGAAGGCAGATTTTGATATCTGATGTATTTCTCAGATATTTCGCACAGGCATTCGACCCCATCCTTCAGCCGTGCGCCTCCCTTGCTATGGCGATCTTTTCTAGCAAAATCAATAAGTTAAAAAACACAGCAAAACCCTTGGGTTTTGGGTGCCGCGGCAAAAAAATTCGTTGAAGAATGTTACCGATGAGCAGCTAGTGCATTGATTAGCAGTCTTTTCTGGCATAATCGCGCCCCCTTATGACCGGGTCAGAAAACCTTCATGATCGATTTATTCAGCGGACTGGATGCTTGGGTGCTTGTGAGCCTCTTGCTCGCCCTGGCCTTTGTCCTCGCCTTCGAGTTCATCAACGGCTTTCATGACACCGCTAACGCGGTGGCCACCGTTATCTACACCAAAGCCATGCCGCCTCACCTGGCGGTGTTTTTCTCCGGGGTGTTCAACTTCCTCGGCGTGCTGCTGGGCGGGGTCGGCGTGGCGTATGCCATTGTCCACCTGCTGCCGGTAGAACTGCTGATCAATGTGAACACCGGTCACGGACTGGCCATGGTGTTCTCATTGCTCGCCGCCGCCATTACCTGGAACCTGGGCACCTGGTACTTCGGTATTCCCGCTTCCAGTTCCCACACGCTGATCGGTTCGATCCTCGGTGTCGGCCTGGCCAACGCCCTGATCAACGAAATTCCGTTGGCCGACGGGGTGAACTGGCAAAAGGCGATCGATATCGGCATGTCACTGGTGTTCTCGCCAATGGCCGGTTTCCTGATCGCCGCGCTGATCCTGATCGGCCTTAAATGGTGGCGCCCGCTGTCGAAGATGCACAAGACACCGGAACAGCGCCGCAAGATCGACGACAAGAAACACCCGCCGTTCTGGAATCGCCTGGTACTGGTGATCTCGGCCATGGCCGTGAGTTTCGTGCACGGTTCCAATGATGGCCAGAAAGGTATCGGCCTGATCATGCTGGTCCTGATCGGTATCGTGCCGGCCCAGTTCGTCCTCGACCTGAACAGCACGACCTATCAGATCGAGCGGACTCGCGACGCGACCCTGCATCTGAGCCAGTTCTACCAGCGCAATTCCGAAACCCTGGGTGAATTCCTGGCCCTGGGCAAGAGCCTGGATGGCGATCTGCCGGAGAAATTCCGTTGCAACCCGCAACAGACCGAACCGACCATCACCGCTCTGCTCGGCACCCTCAAGGGTGTAGCCGACTACCATTCGCTGTCGGCGGAAAGCCGTATCGAAGTCCGTCGCTACCTGCTCTGCCTGGACGATACAGCGAAGAAAGTCAGCAAGTTGCCAACTCTCGGGGCCCGTGAAAAGGCTGACCTGGACAAGTTGCGCAAAGACCTGACCACTACCACCGAATACGCCCCGTTCTGGGTGATTCTGGCGGTTGCACTGGCCCTGGGCCTGGGCACCATGGTCGGCTGGAAACGCGTGGTACTGACCATTGGCGAGAAGATCGGCAAGCAAGGCATGACTTACTCCCAAGGCATGTCGGCGCAGATCACCACCGCCAGCCTGATCGGCATGGCGAACATCTTCAGCCTGCCGGTTTCCACCACCCATGTGCTGTCTTCGGGCGTGGCGGGCACCATGGTCGCCAACAAGAGCGGCCTGCAAAGCGGCACCGTCAGAACCATCCTGCTGGCCTGGGTATTGACCCTGCCAGCCACCGTGGCCCTGTCGGCCGGGTTGTTCTGGCTGGCCTCGAAGGCACTTGGCAGCTGATAAGCAGCCAAACGAAAAAGGCGCGCTCCGCAAGGAACGCGCCTTTTTTATTGCCATAATTGTCGCCACACCACAAATCATTGTGGGAGCGAGCTTGCTCGCGATAGCGGCCTTGCAGTCAATATAGATGCTGAATGTTATGGCCTCATCGCGAGCAAGCTCGCTCCCACAGGGTTTGCGTGTATCGATAGAGTTTTACAGGCAAAAAAAAGGGCAACCGAAGTTGCCCAAAATGCCTTGCGTGCTCATTACATCCAGAAAGAACCACGGTTATTTCCGCTTGTGCGAATCCTTCCAGATAAAAAGTCCGAAACCTGCAAAAAATACAAACATGAGGCTGACAGTCAGCACTCCGGCGATCACCACGTTGTCGAAAAACATGACGCGTCTCCTGCACTTGCCCTGTTGCGATAGGGCTAAGTTAACCAAACGGGCAGGAGAGAATATTGACCGGGATCAATGTCGCCCGAGACTGGGCAAGAGGAAGGGAAAGGTTTGACCCGCATCAATGAATGCGGGGGAGGAGGGTCAGCGTTTTTTCGGTTTGTTTTTCGGCTTTTTCTTCACCTTGCCCAACGGCATGGCTTGTTCGAACGCCTGGCGAACTTCATTGAGTCGTTTGTCATTGAGGTCATGAACACGCTTGGCGCGCTCAGCGTTGAGGTCAATCAGTTTGTCGTCTTGGCTCATGGCAGTCAGTGCATCGCTTGAAATGAGTTTCAGCCACCGTAGCGTTCGGCAACCCTGCGCCAATAATGCGGCCTGACGGCCGCGCTGACCAGCCGTGTGCTCAAATCTCGATGTCGACCCACAACCCCTGCCGCGGCTGATCTTCCATCAGCGGCGCCACCGGCACGGTGTTGTCGGCATTGAGTTCATCGCCGGGAATCGCCAGGTGCGCCTCGGGATCATTATCAGCCTCGTGGCGACGCCGTTCCTGCTCCTGCCTGCGCCGCTGCTCCTCGCGCAGCACCAGCCCGTCCTCTTCAGGATTGCGCTTTTGCAGGTCGATGGTGCTTTCACTGGAGCTTTCCTGCACCGGCACCACCGGTGGAATATCCGGGCGCTGGCGGATCGGATCAGTCTGTGAAGTGATCGGCACGGCACTCAAGGGAAGCATCGGTGGCAGCATGGTTTTCGGTCTCCTGTCAGCAGGCTGTCGGCTGCGGGGATGGCGACTTGAGCCATCGGTCGCAAACTGTGACCCAATTGGCACTCATTAGTGCACTGAGCGGCGCGTCATGCACAGGTGGGCTAACGTTTGACTGTGAGTTTTTCTGAGAGTCCTTTGGCCCTGAAGCCCTCATTCCGTTAAGATAGCCGGCTTTTTCAAGGTGGGAGTCAGGCAGCATGGCGCAGCAGTATCAACCGGGGCAACGCTGGATCAGTGACAGCGAAGCCGAGCTGGGTTTAGGCACCGTTCTGGCACAGGACGGCCGCTTGTTGACCGTGCTCTACCCGGCCACTGGCGACACCCGCCAGTACGCGCTACGGAATGCGCCTCTGACCCGCGTGCGATTTTCGCCGGGTGACTCCATCACTCACTTCGAAGGCTGGAAGCTGACCGTCCGCGAAGTCGATGACATCGATGGCCTGCTGGTTTACCACGGCCTCAACGGGCAGAACGAAGTGGTCACCCTGCCGGAAACCCAGCTGTCGAACTTCATCCAGTTCCGCCTGGCCAGCGACCGTCTATTCGCCGGGCAGATCGACCCGCTGCCCTGGTTCTCCCTGCGTTATCACACTCTGGAACACACTAGCCGTCAGTTGCAGTCCTCCCTTTGGGGCCTGGGCGGCGTGCGTGCGCAACCGATCGCGCACCAGTTGCACATTGCCCGTGAAGTCGCCGACCGTATCGCGCCGCGGGTTCTGCTGGCCGACGAAGTGGGCCTGGGTAAAACCATCGAAGCCGGCCTGGTAATCCATCGCCAGTTGCTCTCGGGCCGCGCCAGCCGTGTGCTGATCCTGGTTCCGGAGAACCTGCAGCACCAGTGGCTGGTCGAGATGCGTCGTCGTTTCAACCTGCAGGTCGCGCTGTTCGACGAAGAGCGTTTCATCGAAAGCGATGCCAGCAACCCGTTCGAAGACACCCAACTCGCGCTGGTCGCACTTGAGTGGCTGGTGGACGACGAGAAAGCCCAGGACGCGCTGTTCGCGGCAGGCTGGGACTTGCTGGTGGTCGACGAGGCTCACCACCTGGTGTGGCATGAAGATCAGGTCAGCCCTGAATATTCGCTGGTCGAGCAACTCGCCGAAACCATTCCTGGCGTACTGCTGTTGACCGCCACCCCGGAACAACTGGGCCAGGACAGCCACTTCGCCCGTCTGCGCCTGCTCGACCCGAACCGTTTCCATGACCTGCAAGCCTTCCGTGCCGAGAGCGAAAACTATCGCCCGGTGGCCGAAGCCGTTCAGGAGTTGCTGGATCAGGGACGCCTGTCGCCGCAAGCCCACAAGACCATCCACGGTTTCCTCGGCAACGAAGGCGAAGCCCTGCTGGCCGCCGTCAACGATGGCGACACCGAAGCCAGCGCGCGCCTGGTGCGCGAATTGCTCGACCGTCACGGCACCGGCCGCGTACTGTTCCGCAACACCCGCGCCGCGGTGCAAGGCTTCCCGGAACGCAAGCTGCACCCGTATCCGCTGCCGTGCCCGGACGAATACCTCGAACTGCCGCTGGGCGATCACGCCGAGCTGTACCCGGAAGTCAGCTTCCAGGCCCAGCCGGACGCCAGCGAAGAAGAGCGCTGGTGGAAGTTCGACCCTCGCGTCGAATGGCTGATCGACCAGTTGAAGATGCTCAAGCGCACCAAAGTGCTGGTGATCTGCGCCCACGCCGAAACCGCCATGGACCTGGAAGACGCCCTGCGCGTGCGTTCCGGCATCCCGGCCACGGTGTTCCACGAAGGCATGAACATCCTCGAGCGTGACCGCGCCGCCGCCTACTTCGCCGACGAAGAGTTTGGTGCGCAAGTGCTGATCTGCTCGGAAATCGGCAGTGAAGGCCGCAACTTCCAGTTCTCCCATCACCTGGTGCTGTTCGACCTGCCGTCCCACCCGGACCTGCTGGAACAACGTATCGGTCGACTGGACCGGATCGGCCAGAAGCACATCATCGAATTGCACGTGCCATACCTGGAAACCAGCCCGCAAGAGCGCCTGTTCCAGTGGTACCACGAAGCGCTGAACGCATTCCTCAACACCTGCCCGACCGGCAACGCCTTGCAGCACCAGTTCGGCCCGCGCCTGCTGCCGCTGCTCGAAGAAGCCGACGATGGCGAGTGGCAAGCGCTGATCGACGAAGCCCGCACCGAGCGTGAGCGCCTGGAAGCCGAGCTGCACACCGGTCGTGACCGCTTGCTGGAGTTGAACTCCGGTGGCGCGGGCGAAGGCGATGCATTGGTGGAAGATATCCTTGAGCAGGACGACCAGTTCGCGCTGCCGATCTACATGGAAACCCTGTTTGACGCCTTTGGCATCGACAGCGAAGACCATTCGGAAAACGCCCTGATCCTCAAGCCGAGCGAAAAAATGCTCGACGCCAGCTTCCCGCTGGGTGACGACGAAGGCGTGACCATCACTTACGACCGCAACCAGGCGCTGTCTCGCGAAGACATGCAATTCATTACCTGGGAGCACCCGATGGTGCAGGGCGGCATGGATCTGGTGCTGTCCGGCTCCATGGGCAACACCGCCGTGGCGCTGATCAAGAACAAGGCGCTGAAGCCGGGCACCGTGTTGCTGGAACTGTTGTATGTCAGCGAAGTGGTTGCCCCGCGCTCGCTGCAACTGGGCCGCTACCTGCCGCCGGCCGCCCTGCGCTGCCTGCTCGATACCAACGGCAACGACCTGTCGGCCCGCGTGTCGTTCGAAACCTTGAACGATCAGCTCGAAAGCGTGCCCCGTGCCAGCGCCAACAAGTTCATCCAGGCCCAGCGTGACCAACTGACGCCGCGAATCAACGCCGGTGAGGCGAAGATCCTGCCGCGCCACACTGAACGTGTCGCCGAGGCGCAGCGTCGCCTGGCTGCCGATACCGAAGAAGAACTGGCACGTCTGACCGCGCTGCAAGCGGTCAACCCGACCGTACGCGACAGCGAACTGGTGGCCCTGCGCAAACAACGCGAGCAAGGCCTGGCCATGCTCGACAAGGCTGCGTTGCGACTGGAAGCGATTCGGGTGTTGGTGGCGGGTTAATCCCCTCCCCGACTCACAAATAAAGAAGGCCCGCAGCGATGCGGGCCTTTTTGTTTACTTCAATTTCAGTAGTGCTGCTAATGGCCTCTTCGCGGGCAAGCCCGCTCCCACAATTGTTAGTGTCGAATACAAATCTCGTGAACAACACTAAACCTGTGGGAGCGGGCTTGCCCGCGAAAGCGATCAGGCAGTCACCACAGAACCTTCAGGCTCACCCACCGCCACCAACCCTTCCTTCATCCGCTTGGCATCGCGCACAAAACACCGCGAAGCCAGGAACAGAAACACCACGGTAAGCAACAGCGCCACCGGAATCAGGTACATCGCGTCATGCAGGCCAACCGCCTTGAACGCTTCGGTCATCTGCTCGGCACCCGCGGCAAGCATCGCCGTGTGGGCAAAGTGATCGGACAAGGCCCCGACCACCACCGGCCCCAGGCCACCGCCCAACAGGTACAGCCCGGCAAAGAACAGCGCCATTGCCGTCGCCCGCAAGCGCGGTTCGACCACGTCCTGAATCGCCGTGTACACGCAGGTGTAGAAGTTGTAGGCGAACAGCCAGCCAACACTGAATACGGCCACGAACACACCTATCTCGATTCGCCCGGAATGCAGCGCCCACGCGGTGCAGACCGTCGAAATCACCAGGCTGAAGGCGGCAAACAATAGCCGCCCGTTAGCGACCCGCTGGTGAATCTTGTCCGCGATCCAGCCACCGAGGGTCAGGCCGACCAAGCCGGTCACACCGACAATAACCCCGGTCGCCACTGCGGCTTCCTGCAACGGCATGAGGAAGTAGCGTTGCAGCATCGGCACCAGAAACGAATTGCAGGCATAGGTGGCGAAGTTGAAACAGAGGCCGGCCATCACCAGCCACAGGAAGGTTGGGACAGCCAGTACACGACGGATCGGTCGATCGATCTTTTCCTGCGAAACCTGAACGCTCTCGGCGGCGCCGCGTTTCGGCTCCCTGATGAAAAACATGAAGATCGCCAGGACCAGCCCGGGCACCGCCGCGATAAAGAACGGTGCGCGCCAGCTATCGAAGGCCTTGACCATCGCGCCGATGGTGAAGAACGCCAGCAACAGCCCCAACGGCAGCCCCAGCATGAAGATGCCCATGGCCCGTGCCCGGCGGTGAGCCGGAAACAAATCGCCGATCAACGAGTTGGCGGCTGGCGCGTAACTGGCTTCGCCGATGCCGACGCCCATGCGCACGATCAGGAAGCTCCAGAAACTGCCCACCATGCCGTTGACGGCTGTCAACCCGCTCCACACCGCGAGTCCCCAGCCCATCAGCTTGCTGCGCGAGCCTGTATCGGCCATGCGCCCCAGCGGCAAGCCGGCAATGGCGTAGACGATGGTGAATGCCGTACCGATGATCCCCAACTGGAAATCACTGAGGTGCCATTCCATGCGAATGGGCTCGATGATGATGGCCGGGATGGTGCGGTCAAAAAAATTGAACAGGTTGGCCAGGAACAACAGGAACAGGATGCGCCAGGCATTGGCCGCTTGGGTCGAGTTCTGCATGGGTCCGTCTCTTTTATTGTTTTTGGGGCGTCACTGCCCCCGGACTTTGCAATCTAGACAGGCTGGACGCACCTGTCTTTCATTATTCGCCAGGCTGATACCTGCCCATGGGAGGCAACCCGTAGGAGCTTTCGCAAGGCGGGTATTTCGCAGCTCGTCCGGTCGATGAAAAATACCTCTCACCCCCCCTTCCCAAGCCGTTGCCGAAGCCTAGAATAGCGGCCTTGATTCCCCCCTGTGTCTCCACTCCTCCTCACGATAATCGCCCATGTCCGAAGCCAGTCCGTGTCTGAACTGCGGTGCCTGCTGTTCTCATTTTCGCGTGTCATTCTTCTGGGGTGAGTGCGCCTCCTCCGGGGGAACGGTACCCGATGAGCTTGTCGAGCAGATCAGCCCCAGCCGGGTCGCGATGATCGGCACCGGCTGCAAACCCGTGCGCTGCACCAGCCTGGTCGGAGACGTGGGCAGTACGGTGCAGTGCTCGATTTACGAAAAACGCTCCAGCACCTGCCGCGAGTTCGAGGCTTCATGGGTCGATGGTCAGGCCAATCCCGATTGCGACGCGGCCCGTGCCGCATTCGGCTTGCCGGCCCTGCAACCGGTGTTCGAGACGCCTCAGAAGCAAATGGCCTGAGTAATAGCACCAATCGCTATCAGGTTAATGTCAAAATATTTGATATCGATATGCCACCACCCCTTGCGCTCCATCCATGCCCTCTATACTCCATGACATTCGCTGGCGCTCTTGCTCCGGCCTGAGTAATAACGATGGGGCGTGCTATGGAGTGGCTTGGTCTGCATTTCATTACCGAGCTACCAGAGAGTGGGCTGGTCATACTCAATTGCACACATGACCCTTTTCTGGTGCTGCTGGCTTATCTGGTCGCCTGTGTCGGCTGTTTCGCGACACTGGACATGGCCGAACGGGTGGCCCACGCTGAAAAAACCGCGTCCCAAACGCGCTGGCGCTGGGTGGGCAGCGGCTGCCTGGCGGGCGGTATCTGGGCCATGCACTTCGTCGGGATGCTGGCATTCCAGGCGCCTGTCGACCTTCACTACCAACTGCCCGTCACGGTGTTCTCGCTAACCATCGCGCTGCTCGCCGCGTGGCTGGCCATGCATACCCTAAGCCTTCCCGAGCTGAGTTTTCGACAGTGCCTCAAGGCATCGATCGGGATCGGCCTGGGTATCGCGACCATGCATTACGTGGGCATGACGGCCATGCACTCCAGCGCTTCTGTCTACTACCATCCGGGCCTGTTTGCCCTTTCCATCGCGATCGCGATCGGTGCCGCGCTGGCAGCCTTGTTGCTGGCATGGTATCTGCGCAACGGCGCCGGGATGCTGCATCAGCTCTTCAAATACGGCGCCAGCCTGCTGCTTGGGGCAGGCATCCTGAGCATGCACCTCACGGCCATGGCCGCCTTCAATCTGGTGTTGCCCAGCGACAGCCTGCCAGCGCAAACCGGCGAACACAGCCACCTGCAACTGGCGCTGACCGTGACAGTCATCGCCTTGCTGATCATCGGGAGCAGCATCAGCGCGGCACTGGCGGACAAGAAACTGCAACACAAGGACCACGACCTGCAGCGGGTCAACTCCCTGCTCAGCCAACTGGATCAGGCGCGCATGTCGCTGCAACAGGTGGCGCACTACGACGCGTTGACCAACCTGATCAACCGTCGCGGGTTCAACCAGATCTTCGCCGAAAAACTCATCGAGAAAACCAACGAGGGCGGGATGCTGGCAGTCCTGTTCCTGGACATCGACCATTTCAAGCGGATCAACGACAGCCTTGGCCACGATGCCGGAGACGAACTGCTCAAAGTGCTTGCCGCGCACATCAAGAGCTCGGTTCGCAGTCACGAGGATGTGGTCGCACGCTTTGGCGGCGACGAGTTCTGCCTGCTCATCGACCTGCATGATCGTGACGAAGCGCTAAAGTTGGCCCAACGCATCATGCTGAAAATGAAGGAGCCCATCGAACTGGCCGGCAGGCGCATGGTGATGACCACCAGCATCGGTATCAGCCTGTTTCCGGAGGACGGCAAGACGTGTGAGGAACTGTTGAAGAACGCCGACCTCGCGCTGTATCAGTCCAAGGGCAGCGGCCGCAACGGGTTGAGTTTTTTCAGTGCCAACCTGAAAACCCGCGCAACGCTTGAGCTGCAACTGGAAGAGGAGTTGCGCCACGCGTTGCGTGAAGACACCGGCCTGATGCTCTATTACCAGCCGATCTATGACCTCAAGTCCGGTCAGGTCAGCAAGCTCGAAGCCTTGATCCGCTGGCAACACCCGGTCCACGGCTTCCTCGTACCGGATCGTTTTATCGCAATCGCCGAGGCCAACGGCCTGATCGCCGAGCTGGATAACTGGGTGCTGCGCAAAGCCTGCGAGGATCTGGGCGAGCTGTCGCGCCAAGGCTGTGAAGACCTCAAGATCGCCGTGAATTGTTCACCCCTGAACCTGGCGCGCGAAGAACTGGCCGATGAGATCGAGTACGCGTTGCGGGCCGCCGGTGTGGAGCCCCATCGGCTGGAGCTGGAAGTCACGGAAAACGCCTTGATGGGCAATATCGCCAACACACTGGTGTTGCTGCGGCAGATACGCGCCCTCGGCGTATCGCTGTCTATCGATGACTTCGGCACCGGCTATTCATCCCTGGCCTACCTCAAGCGCCTACCGCTCAACACCCTGAAAATCGACCGCTCCTTCATCCAGGACATTCCCAAGGCGACCCAGGACATGGAAATTGTCCAGGCCATTATCGTCATGGCCCATACCCTGCAACTGCAAGTGGTCACCGAAGGGGTCGAAACCTTCGAGCAATACCAGTTCCTGGAAGACCATGGCTGTGACTTCGTTCAGGGCTATTTGCTCAGTCGGCCGGTACCGCTGACCGAGTTACTCCCGGTGCTGAACGAAATCAACCAGCGCAAGCACGCCTACACGGTCACGGCGCTGGGTCTGGCTCACGGTACATCTGCACTAATGTAGACGGATCTTTTTCAAGGAAACCCTGACTCCCGTGCAGGCGCATCAACTGCGCCGCCAGACCGCTGATCGGTGTCGCCGAGCCCTGCTCACGGGAAAACTTCACCGCGGCATCCAGATCCTTGAGCAAGGTACGCACGTGCCACTTGACCGGTTCGAAACGGTTTTCAGCCATCTGCGGGACCAGGAACTGCAGGGGTTTGGAATCGGCAAAACCGCCAGCCAGCGCTTCGGCAATCAGGCTTGCATCAACTCCGGAACGTTCCGCCAGCGCGACCACTTCGGCGATCACCAATGCATTGCAGGCGACGATCATCTGATTGCACGCCTTGGTCACCTGCCCTGCCCCGACACCGCCCATGTGTGTCACACGTTGCCCCAGGTTCAACAAGACAGGCCGGACCCGTTCCAGATCCTGTGCGTCACCGCCGACCATGATCGCCAGGCTTGCGGCTTCTGCACCGACCACGCCACCGGACACCGGCGTGTCGAGCCAGTGCATGCCGGTTCTACCGACGAGGTCTGCGGCCATCTCCCGCGTGGCGTTAGGCTCCAGGCTGGAAAAGTCCACCAGCAGCTGGCCTTTTCTTGCCCCCTCGACAATGCCTGCCGGACCAAACACTACCTCGCGAACGACCGCCGTATCCGCCAGGCACAACATCACCACGTCAGCGTGCTGGCACAGTTCGGCCGGGCTGGCGACCTGGCGTGCGCCAGCCTCGACCAGTGGTTTGCACTTTTCCGGATTGCGATTCCATACCGCCAGCGGATAACCCGCGGCCAGCAGCCGCCGGCACATCGGCAACCCCATCAGGCCGATCCCGGCAAACCCTAGTGAAGGTAGCGTTGACATCATTTAGCCTCCTTTTGATTAAAGATCGCCAAATACTGGCCGATTCATCATGACTTGGGAAAGGATTCCCCCCGAGCAATGCTCAGGTCAATGACCAAGGCATGGTCCAGGTACGCGCTGAAAAAAGACGCGACTCTATTCCGTGACGGTTCGACGACAGTCAGTCGGCCAACCAATCAGCCCAGGTAGATGGCGAACAATGACTTCTAAAAACAACCCGGCCACTGCGGTAACCGATCTGACGTTGAGCCCCGCGGCCAACAGCCCGTCATCACCGAAGCCATTGATTCAATCCCGCCCGTTGGCGACCCAGCAATACCTCTACTTCACCGAAACCAACACCGACCGCATCCTCGACAACCTCGACGGCCTGCGCGACATGGTGTTCCCGCGTCCACCGCATCTGGAAGGCGACAGCGAGCAGCACAGCGACCAGGAATTCCCCTCGGTGTGCCTGATCGGCCTGGGCCGCTGCGGCTCGAACATTGCGCTGGACGTGGCAGAACTGGTGTACAACGCCCGCAAGTTCTACCTCAACGAATTCAACAACGAAGATCGCCTGTCACCGGACAAGCGTTTTGCCGAAAAGGGCTACAGCCCGGCCCAGTGGATCCGCAACAACCTGCGCCTGGGTCAGAACAAGAACACCAAACCGGTGTTTCTGGTCGAGCCATTGGTGATGCTTGGCGACCTGGACAAAGACATCGCCGGACGCATCCGCTTCTCGCGCAAGGGCGAGAAAAGCGGTTTCCTGCGCGACTACAGCAAAATGAAAATCATGGACCTGTCGGAAGTCCACGCCGGTGGCGCCGGTAACGCGCCGATCCTCGGCCAGTACCTGGCCAAGATCATCCTGAACAAGGACACCCAGCGTTTCTCCAGCCCTGACTGGAAAATGATTCACTCGTACCTGATCGACAGCTGCGGCATCAAGGCCAACCAGTCGCGCCTGTATTTCTCGATCTTCAGTGCCGGCGGCGGTACCGGCTCCGGCATGGCCTCGGAATTCGGCCTGGCCCAGCAGCACTCGTACATGAACAAGACGTTCGACACCAAACCGATGGACGAGCACGACAGCAAGAGCGGCCACTCCTTCGTCTTCGAGCCGATCTTCACCAGCGGCATCTGTGTACTGCCGAACATTTCCGACCACCGCAGTGAAATGTCCGAGGCGCTGCACATCAACGCCGGCCGCCTGCTGTGCAAATACCTGTCGGAAGAGTGGGATTTTTCCTACAACTTCGCCAACGAAGACAGCAGCGAAGCCAGCGTCATGGGTCGCATCCGCCCATGGAACGCGATGATGCTGATTTCCAACGACATCATGCGTTACGCCGAAGAGAACGATGACGGCAATATCCAGAACATTGATGTCAATGCCATGGAAAAGCACGCCAACCAGTACATCTCGCAGCAGATATTCAACATTCTGACGGCTCAGGCAGTCACCACCGACTACGACCAGAACTATTTCCGTCGGGCCGGCATCGACATCGGCGAAACCATCCGCCTGGACGCCAACGACCTGTTCATGAGCCTGGCCGGCCCGGTTGCGATTGCCTATGCCGAGTCCGTGGTGCCGGAAACCCCGCCGCCGAGCAGCGACAAATTCAAGGTATTCGAGAAAGAGCCGGCGCGCCTGAATATCGACGACCTGTTCTTCCGTTCGATCGACCTGCCGCACTTCAACAAGGTCACCCAGGCCATCGAAGGCATCAGCCTGTTGCCGATCGAGTCCAAGCGCTATCGCGCGTCGCTGGAGCAGTACAAGAACTCGGGTTACGACGCGGCAGCCCTGCACGACCTGCACTTCTTCAAGAATTGCTCGTCGGTAGTGTCGATCGTTTCCTTGCCGAAGGACTACAAGCTGTCCTACATGGACCTGAACCGGTTGAAGACCCACCTCAACAGCCTGTTCCCCAACACCACGCTCAAGCGCTACGCGCTGGTGATCGGTGCCTCGGCCAACCTGTCCCTGACCACCCTGATTGCCAAGAGCCCGTGCCTGTCGGACGATTTCCTGACGTTGATCGTGGCCTTCATCAAGCGCTGCTTTGCGAAGAATCCGTACCGTTTCGACGAGACTCTGGATAACTCGATCCTGGACTTCATCATCAACGAACAGTTCGATGAAGACCGGATCGACGAGTTGCTCAACGAATTCGAGAATCCGGCGAAGATCCTCGATACCAACTGGTACGCGATCAAGCCGATGTACGAGAAGAAGTACCGTGAACTGATCAACGACAAGGACAAGTTCGTTTCGATCAACGACATCCGCCTGTCCCGGGACTGCGTGAAGAAATCGATCAAATACCTGCGCGAGATCTATCGTCACCGCATCGGCAAGACCAAGGTTATTTCGCTGAATAACCATACGGGCAAGACCGCTTACTAAGCGTCGTCCCCAATCGCGAGCAAGCCCGCTCCCACATTTAACGGTGTTCTTCAGGAAGAACGCAGTCGAATGTGGGAGCGGGCTTGCTCGCGAAAGCGGTATTGAAAACAACACAAATCAACATCCAGAAACAATTGAGCAGCCGTTCAGTTGCTCGCTCAACTGTTCCCGTTACGTTTACGTCACCGTTAGGCTGTGGCCTTTCTCTACGGCAACCTGCCATCACGCTACTCGGCTACACACTTTCCTGCCTGAAGAGAGCGCACCAAGCCGGTGCAGCCGTTTAAACCTGCGCCCTTTCCTGGATCAGAATCCACGGCGAAACAACCACGGCCCACAGCTGCGGATCACGTTCAAAAAGATCCAGCGCCCGCGTTTCAGACAGCTTGGCGAGCTTGTCGGCAGCCAGCCAGGCAGCCACTTTCTCCCCTTCATCCTGGGCCACGGCTTCGGCGGCGGCGATCAGATCCAGGCCAGGATCGACCCACAATAGGGCACCCTTGGCAAAGAACGGCTCCAACTCTTTCCAGGTAATAGATGCGGTTTCACCAAGCAGCTTGGCATAGAGGGTGCTAGGTTCTTGATTCATGGGACTGTCCGGAAAAGAAATCGACGCAGATGATAACGTCGGTGGACTGGCAGAAAAACCCGGATGCAATTGAGTGACCGAAATGAAAAGCGCAGGAAAGCCAGGGAATGCAGTGAATCCGGCTATAAGCCTCTCAACGCCCCGCCGCAATTCTGTCTTTTTCTTTCAATAAAGCGACACTTGCAGGTTTTGCCCCTCGGCGCTGCCTTCCCAGGCTGACAATCGGCGCTCTACACTGTACCGGTACAGTTGCCGGGGGGCATTTCCGGGGGATGTCGTAGATATCTGACCCGGTTCTGCTGCCAACGGCGCCAGGACTATAAAAACTACAACAGTAAGAGTGGAGCACTATGACTAAGGCTACTAAGCAGATTTCCAAACTGTTTGCCGCTATGGTTCTGGCCGGGGTTGCCAGCCATTCGTTCGCAGCTGACACCATCAAGATCGGCATCGCCGGCCCTAAAACCGGTCCTGTAGCCCAATACGGCGACATGCAGTTCAGTGGCGCCAAAATGGCCATCGAGCAGATCAACGCCAAAGGCGGCGTAGACGGCAAGAAACTCGAAGCCGTTGAATACGATGACGCCTGTGATCCAAAACAAGCCGTGGCGGTCGCGAACAAAGTCGTCAACGACGGCGTCAAGTTCGTGGTTGGTCACCTGTGCTCCAGCTCCACTCAACCGGCTTCGGACATCTACGAAGACGAAGGCGTGATCATGATCACCCCGGCTGCCACCAGCCCGGACATCACCGCCCGTGGTTACAAAATGGTCTTCCGTACCATCGGTCTGGACAGCGCCCAAGGCCCTGCCGCCGGTAACTACATCGCCGACTTCGTCAAACCGAAAATCGTTGCTGTCCTGCACGACAAACAGCAGTACGGTGAAGGCATCGCCAGCGCCGTGAAGAAAACCCTGGAAGGCAAAGGCGTCAAGGTTGCCGTGTTCGAAGGCGTCAACGCCGGCGACAAAGACTTCTCCTCGATGATCGCCAAGCTCAAGCAAGCCAATGTCGACTTCGTCTACTACGGCGGCTACCACCCTGAGCTGGGTCTGATCCTGCGTCAATCTCAGGAAAAAGGCCTGAAAGCCAAGTTCATGGGTCCGGAAGGCGTGGGTAACGACTCCATTTCGCAGATCGCCAAGGACGCTTCCGAAGGTCTGCTGGTGACCCTGCCGAAATCCTTCGACCAGGATCCGGCCAACGTTGCCCTGGCTGATGCGTTCAAAGCCAAGAAAGAAGACCCGAGCGGTCCATTCGTGTTCCCGGCCTACTCGGCTGTGACCGTGATTGCCGACGGTATCAAGGCTGCCAAGTCCGAAGACTCCGCCAAAGTGGCTGAAGCCATCCACAAAGGCACCTTCAAGACCCCTACCGGCGACCTGAGCTTCGACGAGAAAGGTGACCTGAAGGACTTCAAATTTGTGGTTTACGAGTGGCACTTCGGCAAACCAAAAACTGAAGCCAAGCCTCAGTAAGGCGTTGCCTGACTGACTGCCAATAAAGCCCACGGCGTGCCGTGGGCTTTGTTTTACGAACGTACTTGGGCCGCGCTGGCGTGATCCGCCAGTCTCCCCACCTGAAAATCTCAAAACCGTCATCAGCGGTTCGCTGGCAAACCCCGAATTCGAAGTGGATGCAGATCCACGGGGCTCGGGCGGGAAAATGACTCCACCAGTGAAATGCGTATCAGGTTTTTAGGAGCGCTGTAATGCCTGACATCTATCACTTTTTCCAACAGCTGGTTAATGGCATGACCATTGGCAGCACGTATGCCCTGATCGCCATCGGCTATACGATGGTCTACGGCATCATTGGAATGATCAACTTCGCCCACGGCGAGGTGTACATGATCGGCTCCTACGTGGCGTTCATCGCCATCGCCGGGCTGGCCATGCTGGGACTCGACAGCGTTCCGCTGTTGATGACCGCCGCTTTCCTTGCAACCATCGTTGTCACCAGTGCCTATGGTTACAGCATCGAACGGATCGCCTACCGCCCCTTGCGCGGCAGCAACCGTCTGATCCCGCTGATCTCCGCCATCGGCATGTCGATCTTCCTGCAGAACACCGTTCTGCTGGCGCAAGACTCCAAGGACAAATCCATTCCCAACCTGATTCCGGGCAATATTGCCTTTGGCCCAGGTGGCGCACATGAAGTGCTGATTTCCTACATGCAAATCGTGGTGTTCGTGGTGACCCTGGTCGCCATGCTCGGCCTGACGCTGTTCATCTCCCGCTCTCGCCTGGGTCGCGCCTGCCGTGCCTGCGCCGAAGACATCAAGATGGCCAACCTGCTGGGTATCAACACCAACAACATCATCGCCCTGACCTTCGTCATCGGTGCCGCGCTGGCGGCCATCGCGGCCGTGCTGCTGAGCATGCAATACGGCGTGATCAACCCGAACGCCGGTTTCCTGGTCGGCCTCAAGGCCTTCACCGCAGCGGTACTGGGCGGTATTGGCAGCATTCCGGGCGCCATGCTCGGCGGGCTCGTTTTGGGTGTGGCGGAAGCCTTTGGTGCCGATATCTTCGGCGACCAGTACAAGGACGTCGTGGCGTTCGGCCTGCTGGTTCTGGTGCTGTTGTTCCGGCCAACCGGCCTGCTGGGCCGTCCGGAGGTTGAGAAGGTATGACTAGGAATCTTAAACAGGCGCTGTTCAGCGCCTTGCTGGTGTGGGCCGTGGCCTACCCGGTACTCGGTCTGAAGCTGACCATCGTCGGCATCAACCTCGAAGTTCATGGCACCAGCGACGCCACTCTGATCACCATCGCCGTGTGTTCGGTGCTGATGTTCCTGCGCGTGCTGTTCGACCAGCAGATCAGCTCGGCCTGGCGTTCGTCGCCAGGCATGCCGCTGATTCCGGCCAAGGCCAGCAACTTCCTGACCCTGCCGACCACGCAACGCTGGATCATCATCGCGCTGATCGCCGGTGCCCTGGTCTGGCCGTTCTTCGGCTCTCGCGGTGCGGTGGATATCGCGACCCTGGTGCTGATCTACGTGATGCTCGGCCTCGGCCTGAACATCGTGGTCGGCCTGGCCGGCCTGCTCGACCTCGGTTACGTCGGTTTCTATGCCGTCGGCGCCTACAGCTACGCGCTGTTGTCGCACTACTACGGCCTGAGCTTCTGGATCTGCCTGCCGATTGCCGGCCTGATGGCGGCCACTTTCGGCTTCCTGCTGGGCTTCCCGGTGTTGCGTCTGCGCGGTGACTACCTGGCGATCGTGACCCTGGGCTTCGGTGAAATCATCCGTCTGTTCCTGCGTAACCTGACCGATATCACCGGCGGCCCGAACGGCATCAGCAACATCGAGAAGCCGACGTTCTTCGGCCTGACCTTTGAACGCAAGGCTGCGGAAGGCCTGCAAACCTTCCACGAGTACTTCGGCCTGGAATACAACTCGATCAACAAGGTGATCTTCCTCTACCTGGTTGCGTTGTTCCTCGCGCTGTTCGCCCTGTTCGTCATCAACCGCTTGCTGCGCATGCCTCTGGGCCGTGCCTGGGAAGCGTTGCGTGAAGACGAAATCGCCTGCCGTGCGCTGGGCCTGAACCCGACCATCATCAAGTTGTCGGCCTTCACCCTGGGTGCGAGCTTCGCCGGTTTCGCCGGCAGCTTCTTCGCCGCTCGCCAGGGCCTGGTGACACCTGAGTCCTTCACCTTCATCGAGTCGGCGATCATCCTCGCCATCGTGGTGCTCGGTGGCATGGGCTCGCAGCTGGGCGTGATCCTGGCTGCCGTGGTGATGATCCTGCTGCCGGAAATGATGCGTGAGTTCAGTGAGTACCGCATGTTGATGTTCGGTGCCTTGATGGTACTGATGATGATCTGGCGCCCTCAGGGTCTGCTGCCCATGCAACGTCCTCACATGGAGCTGCGCAAATGAGCCGCGAGATCCTTAAAGTAGAAAACCTGAGCATGCGCTTCGGCGGCTTGCTGGCGGTCAATGGCGTGGCCTTGAGCGTGAAAGAGAAACAGGTGGTGGCATTGATCGGCCCTAACGGCGCCGGCAAGACCACGGTGTTCAACTGCCTGACCGGCTTCTACAAGCCGAGCGGCGGCAGCATCCTGCTGGACGGCGAGCCGATCGAAGGCCTGCCGGGTCACAAGATCGCCCTCAAAGGCGTGGTGCGGACCTTCCAGAACGTACGGTTGTTCAAGGACATGACCGCGGTCGAGAACCTCTTGATCGCCCAGCACCGTCACCTGAACACCAACTTCCTGTCCGGCCTGTTCAAGACCCCGTCGTTCCGCAAGAGCGAGCGCGAGGCCATGGAATACGCCGAGTACTGGCTGGACAAGGTCAATCTGCGTGAGTTCGCCAACCGTCCGGCCGGCACCCTGGCCTACGGTCAGCAACGTCGCCTGGAAATCGCCCGCTGCATGATGACCCGTCCACGGATCCTCATGCTCGACGAACCGGCCGCAGGCCTGAACCCGAAGGAAACCGAAGACCTCAAGGCGCTGATCAGTGTGCTGCGTGAAGAGCACAACGTGACCGTCCTGCTGATCGAACACGACATGAAACTGGTCATGAGCATTTCCGACCACATCGTCGTGATCAACCAGGGCACGCCCCTGGCCAACGGCACGCCGGAACAGATCCGCGACAATCCTGAAGTGATCAAAGCCTACCTGGGGGAAGCGTAAATGCTGCAGTTCGAAAACGTTTCCACCTTCTACGGTAAGATCCAGGCCCTGCACAGCGTCAACGTCGAAGTCCGCCAGGGCGAGATCGTGACCCTGATCGGCGCCAACGGTGCCGGCAAGTCCACGCTGCTGATGACGCTTTGCGGTTCGCCGCGGGCCCACAGTGGCAGCATCCGCTACATGGGTGAGGAACTGGTCGGCCAGGACTCCTCGCAGATCATGCGCAAGAGCATTGCCGTGGTGCCGGAAGGTCGTCGGGTGTTTTCCCGGCTGACCGTGGAAGAAAACCTGTCGATGGGCGGTTTCTTCACTGCCAAGGGCGACTATCAGGAACAGATGGACAAGGTCCTCGGACTTTTCCCACGCCTGAAGGAGCGCTTCAACCAGCGTGGCGGCACCATGTCCGGCGGCGAACAGCAAATGCTCGCCATCGGCCGTGCACTGATGAGCAAGCCCAAGCTGTTGCTGCTCGACGAGCCGTCGCTGGGTCTGGCGCCGATCATCATCCAGCAGATCTTCGACATCATCGAACAGCTGCGCAAGGACGGTGTGACGGTGTTCCTGGTCGAGCAAAACGCCAACCAGGCACTGAAAATCGCTGACCGTGCCTACGTTCTGGAGAACGGCCGGGTAGTGATGCAAGGCACTGGTGAAGCGCTGCTGACCGACCCGAAAGTGCGCGAAGCGTACCTCGGTGGTTGAGCCTTTGCGGTGAACAAAAAAACGGCCTTTGCGGGCCGTTTTTTTTATGCCTGACACCTTTTCCACAACGTTGAAGATCCCTGTGGGAGCGGGCTTGCTCGCGAATAGGGAGGGTCAGTCGATATGGTTGTTGTCTGACACGCCGCATTCGCGAGCAAGCCCGCTCCCACAGGTTTTGTGCAATCCATTACAACCGGTCCAGCACCTCCCCGCTACGCTTGAACCAGCCAATCAAATAATCCGCCAGCACCTGCGTACGCTTGGGCAAACCACCCTGATACGGATGCACCAGGTACATCGGCATGCTGCGGGTCTGATAGTCGCGTAGCAGCCATCGCAAACGCCCGTCCGCCAGCTCCGCTGGCAAACAGTAGGAGGGCAGGCGCGCAATACCGGCGCCAACCAGTGCGGCTTCCTTCAACAGGTTGTAGTGGTTGCTGGCGAACGGCCCCGACACCCGCACCCGCAACAACTCATGCTGCTGGTGATACAGCCATTCTTCGCGGCCGCTGTAATGACTGTTGAGCAGGCAGCGATGTTCGGCCAGCGCCTGGGGTGTTTGCGGTTCACCGTAATGTTCCAGATAGGCCGGGCTGGCACAGGTCAGTTCCTGCCACGCCAGCAACGGGCGCGCGACCAGTCTCTGGTCAAGAGCCACGTCAGAGCGAATCGCCAGGTCGAATCCGTCCCGGGACAATTCGCGGTAGCTGTTGTTGAGCTCCAGCTCGATCTGCACCTGGGGATACTGGGTCGAGAACTCCAGCAACAGACCATCGAAGAAGGTTTCCCCGAGCGACACCGGCACCGTCATCCGCACCGGTCCGGCCATGTCGTCCTTCAGTCGCGCCAGGGCCTGGCGTGCCCGCTCGACTTGCACCACCAGCGCCTGGGCCTGGGGCAACAACGCAGCGCCAGCGGCGGTCAGGCTCAAGCGGCGAGTGGTACGTTGCAACAGCACCACGGAAAACTGCGCTTCCAGCTGGCTGATGCGCTTGGACAGCTGGCCTTTGCTGCAACCGAGCTGCTGTGCCGCCAGGGTGAAACTTCCCGCTTCGATCAATACGGCGAACGCGGCCAGGTCATCCATCTCGCTCATGGATTGTTTCCATTTGAAAACCAAAGGTTGCCTATTAGCTCGCTTATCTACGAAAAAAACCACCCTAAACTGATACCTCGTTCAACCCATACGAGGATCAGCCCCATGAAAATTCTTTTGATCGGCGCAAACGGCACCATCGGCTCGGCAGTCGACAAGGAACTGTCGCAACGCCACGAAATCATCCGGATTGGCCGCAACAGCGGCGATTTTCAGGTGGACATCAGTGACAGCGCCTCGATTCGCAAATTGTTCGAGCAGACCGGCAAGTTTGATGCGCTGATCTGCGCCGCCGGCAACGTGACCTTCGCACCGCTCAACGAGATGACCGAAGAAAGCTTTGCCCTGGGCCTGAAAGACAAGCTCATGGGCCAGGTCAATTTGCTGTTGATCGGGCGCGACTTCGCCAATGACAGTGCGTCGTTCACCTTCACTACCGGCGTACTCAGCCACGACCCGATTCGCAGTGGCGCCTCGGCGGCGCTGGTCAACGGTGCACTGGACAGCTTCGTTCGCGCCGCCGCCATCGAACTGCCGCGGGGCCTGCGGGTGAACTCGATCAGCCCCAACGTCCTCGTCGAAGCCATGGGCAAATACGCACCGTACTTCCGTGGCTTCAAGCCGGTGCCTGCACTAGATGTGGCCTTGGCCTACGCCAAAAGCGTAGAAGGCCTGCAAACGGGTCAGACCTTTCACGTAGGCTGAGTCGGTTCAAGCTCAATCAACCAACGTGGGCAATAGGTCTTTGGCGATGGCTTTCGGGATGGACACCTGGAACTGCGAGCCCAAGGCCGATTGCACCGTCGCCGTAGAAATCTTCCAGCCATTGATCGACAGCGTCAATTTCTGGCCTATCGACTCACGGGTAATGCGATGCATACGCTCAGCTGCCTCAGGACTGAGCGTGACATTCATCTCCAGCACCGAATGAAGTCTGTCGTGGTCCTTCAACAGCAACTCCATCCGGGTGAAGTCGGTTGCCGAAGACAAATTGATCTCGGCAGCGTGACTGCCCGTGGCTCCCGTCATCACCAGCAGAAACAACCCGATCTTCCAGCCCATTGCCTGTTTCATATCCGCTTCCTGCAAAAAAACGGCAGCTTACCTTTGGCATCCTGACACTCGGCATCGGAATAATTCACAAGATGTTGCCGCAAATCGCCCTTCCCTGTGCCAGAGCCCCACTCCAGCCTTGTGATGAACGGTCAGCCTGAGTAACGTGGCAGCACTTGTCAGGAGACCCCAAGATGCGTGTTGCCCGTTCCTTAGTCCTCGTTGCCCTGCTTCCGCTGTTCGCCGCTTGCCAGTTGTTCGAGGGTGAGCGGCAGAACGCCTCCCATGTCGGCCAGACACGCATGCAAGGCCAGTTGATTGCGTCGGACGGCAAACTGCTGTTCCAGCCGTGCAACCAGTCTGCGCGCTACGTGGTCAACGACACCGGCGGTACCAGCGTCCTGCAGCAGGCCGTCAGCCTGGCGGACAAGCAGGGCAAGCTGTTTGCCGACGTGCGCGGGCGGGTTGTGGCCGGCAGCAGTGGTGACGGCCAACTCGATCTGGAGCAGTTGTACCGCGTCGAGCGCTCGAGCAACGCGTGCGACGATCCGAATTTCAAGCTGCTGATCCTGCGTGCCGCCGGCCACAGCCCGGAATGGAGCGTGAAAGTCAGCGGCAAAGGCATGGTCATCGACCGGGCCGGCCAGCCACCCTTGGCCCTGCCTTACGTCGAAGAGCAACTGGGCGATGGCCGTTTCAACCTCAGCACCGAAGCCAACAACCAGCACATCGAACTGTGGGTTGCACCGCAACGCTGCGTCGACAGCAGCACCGCCAGCATCCAGCACATGAGCGCCGAGCTGCGCATCGACGGTCAGGTACAGCGCGGCTGCGGGTATTTCGGCGGATCGCGCGACGACTGATCGTTTAAGCCTCACGGGCCTGCGCCTTTGCGGCTTATAATCGCGGGTTTCAAACGCCCTGGCGCAGTTGTGCGCCCCGCGAACCGGATCCCGCCATGTTACGAATCACCGAACTCAAGTTGCCGATCGACCATCCCGATGAAGACCTGCGCCCTGCCATCGTGCAGCGCCTGGGGATCGCCAGCGATGACCTGCTCGATTTCACCTTGTTCAAGCGCAGCTACGATGCGCGTAAAAAGTCCTCCGAGCTGTGCTTCATCTACACCATCGACCTTGAAGTTCGCGACGAGGCGGCGGTGCTGCACAGGTTCGCCGATGACCGTAACGTCAACGTGGCGCCGGATGTCAGCTATAAAATGGTTGGCCAGGCACCGGCCGACCTGAGCGCACGTCCGATTGTCGTCGGCTTCGGTCCGTGCGGGATTTTCGCCGGGCTGCTGCTGGCGCAAATGGGCTTCAAGCCGATCATCCTCGAACGCGGCACCGAAGTCCGCCAGCGCACCAAGGACACCTGGGGCCTGTGGCGCAAAAGCGTGCTCAACCCGGAATCCAACGTGCAATTCGGCGAAGGCGGCGCGGGGACATTCTCCGACGGCAAGCTCTACAGCCAGATCAAGGATCCGAAGTTCCTCGGTCGCAAGGTCCTGCACGAGTTCGTCAAGGCCGGCGCACCGGAAGAAATCCTCTACGTCAGCAAGCCGCACATTGGTACGTTCCGTCTGACCGGCGTGGTGGAAAACATGCGTGAGCAGATTCGCGCCCTGGGCGGCGAAGTACGCTTCCAGCAGCGTGTCACCGACGTGCTGATCGAAGACGGCCAACTGGTCGGCGTCGAACTCAATGGCGGTGAACAGATCCATTCGAAGCATGTGATCCTGGCCCTCGGCCACAGTGCCCGCGATACCTTCCGCATGCTCCACGGCCGTGGCGTGTTCATGGAGGCCAAGCCTTTCTCGGTGGGTTTCCGCATCGAGCATCCGCAGTCGCTGATTGACCGCGCGCGGCTGGGCAAGTACGCCGGGCACCCGAAACTCGGCGCCGCCGACTACAAACTGGTGCACCACGCCAAGAACGGCCGTTCGGTCTACAGCTTCTGCATGTGCCCGGGCGGCACCGTGGTGGCGGCGACGTCCGAGCCGAACCGCGTGGTCACCAATGGCATGAGCCAGTACTCGCGTAACGAGCGCAATGCCAACTCCGGAATCGTTGTCGGCATCACGCCGGAAGTCGATTATCCGGGCGGCCCGCTGGCCGGTATCGAACTGCAGGAACGCCTGGAATCCCACGCCTTTGTGCTGGGCGGCAGCAACTACGAAGCCCCGGCGCAACTGGTCGGCGATTTCATCGCGGGCAAGCCGTCCACCGAACTGGGCAGTGTTGAGCCGTCCTACAAGCCAGGCGTTGCCCTGGGTGATCTGGCGCTGGCACTGCCGGCGTTCGCCATCGAAGCGATTCGCGAAGCCTTGCCGGCGTTCGAGAAGCAGATTCGTGGTTACTCGCTGCACGACGCGGTGTTGACCGGCATCGAGACCCGCACCTCCTCGCCGCTGCGTATTACCCGCAATGAGTCGATGCAGAGCCTGAACGTGAAAGGCTTGTTCCCGGCCGGTGAAGGTGCCGGTTATGCGGGCGGGATTCTGTCGGCGGGTGTGGACGGGATTCGGATTGCAGAAGCAGTGGCCCGGGATATCCTCGGTCTCGACGCCTGATACCAGCCTGATGTGGGAGCGGGCTTGCTCGCGAAGGCGGTTTCCCATCCAACATATGTGTTGGCTGATCCACCGCTTTCGCGAGCAAGCCCGCTCCCACGTTTGATCTTCTGTGTGTCAGATATTGGCGCGCAGAACCGAGTCCGGCAGCGGCTCACCCCGCTCCACCGTCGCCGCGACCGCAGCCATCAAACCACTCAACTCATACCCTTGGGCCTTGAGCCACTGCGGATCGTAATAGGTCGTGGCGTAGCGTTCGCCGCTGTCACACAGAATCGCCACCATCGACCCCGTCTCCCCTGCCGCTTTCATGTGCTGAGCGGCCATCAGGGCGCCGATCAGGTTGGTCCCGCTCGACCCGCCCACATGGCGTCCCAGGCGTTCCGCCAGGTAGTGCATGGCCGCCAGTGACAGGGCATCCGGCACCTTGACCATGGCGTCGATCACCTTGGGCAGAAACGACGCCTCCACACGCGGCCGGCCAATGCCCTCGATGCGCGAACCGTGGTCCAGTCGCAGGCTGGCATCGCCAGTCTGGTAGTAATCGAAGAACACCGAACGCTCGGCATCGGCACACAGCACGCGAGTGCAATGCTGGCGATAACGCACGTATCGGCCCAGTGTGGCCGTGGTGCCTCCGGTACCGGGGCTGGAAATCAGCCAGCTCGGCTCGGGATGCAGCTCGAATCGCATCTGCTGAAAAATCGACTCGGCAATATTGTTGTTCGCTCGCCAGTCGGTGGCGCGCTCAGCGTAGGTGAACTGATCGATGAAGTGCCCGTCGTGCTCACGAGCCAGACGCTCGGACTCGGCGTAGATCTGGGTCGGGTCGTCGACCAGATGACTTTGGCCACCGTAGAAGGCGATCTGCGCGATCTTTTCCTTTGAGGTTGTCGCCGGCATCACCGCAATGAACGGCAAGCCCAGCATGCGTGCAAAGTACGCTTCGGAAATCGCCGTGGAACCGCTGGAAGCCTCAATGACCGGTGCACCGGGTTTGAGCCAGCCGTTACACAGCGCATACAGGAACAGCGAACGAGCCAGGCGGTGCTTGAGGCTGCCCGTGGGATGGCTGGACTCATCCTTGAAATACAACTCGATGCCCGGAAAACCCGGGAGCGGCAAGGGGATCAAGTGGGTGTCGGCGCTGCGCTGATAATCAGCTTCGATGATCCGGATCGCCTCGCGGGACCACTGTCGGTTGTCGCTCATGATGGTTTTCTCGTTGAATCGGCAGGAGTTGGCCTTTGTACGAGGCCCATCCAACCAGCTTAGGAAAAATCCTGCATCCGGCACAGGTACAGCTGAGATCCAATACGTCCGGCAACTGCTAGGCTCAGCTCGGTGGCGACGGATCGCCCTGTAACGGGATATAACAAAAAAGAATATAACTTTTGTTTTAACAACTAACGGTACTTGTTAGGGTGTAACACCTTTTGAATTCACAGATGGAGAGCGACCTTGCCTCTGCGTAGCACTTTCACGCGTTTCTTTCAGTTGGAAGCTGCCAGCGGTCTGTTACTGATCGCCGCTGCCGTTCTGGCTCTGATCATCAACAACTCACCGCTATCGTGGCTGTACAACGGCCTGCTGGACACTCCGGTGGTGGCCCAGGTCGGCGCACTGAAAATCGCCAAGCCGTTGCTGCTATGGATCAACGACGGCCTGATGGCGCTGTTCTTCCTGCTGATCGGCCTGGAAGTGAAGCGCGAAGTCCTCGACGGCCAGTTGTCCAAACCGTCGCAAATCGTCCTGCCTGGCGCGGCGGCCATTGGCGGCATGGTGGTGCCGGCGCTGATCTACTGGTACCTCAACCGCGACACGCCACCGGCCCTCAACGGCTGGGCGATCCCGACCGCGACCGACATTGCCTTCGCCCTTGGCGTGCTGGCGTTGCTTGGCAAACGGGTTCCGGTTTCGCTGAAACTGTTCCTGATGACCCTGGCGATCATCGACGACCTCGGCGCGATCATCATCATTGCGATCTTCTATTCCGGTGCCCTGTCGACCCTGTCCCTGGCGCTGGCCACCGCCTGTATTGCTGCGCTGATCGGGATGAACCGGCTTGGCGTAGTCAAGCTCGGGCCGTACATGATCATTGGTCTGATTCTCTGGGTCTGCGTGCTAAAGAGCGGTGTCCACGCCACGCTGGCCGGCGTAACCCTGGCTTTCTGCATTCCACTGCGCACAAAAAATGCCGAACCTTCGCCACTGCTGGCCCTGGAACACGCCCTGCATCCGTGGGTCGCCTACGGCATCCTGCCGCTGTTCGCCTTCGCCAACGCCGGCCTGTCCCTGAGCGGCGTCACCGTCGAAAGTTTCACTCATCACGTTCCCATGGGTATCGCCATCGGGCTGTTGCTGGGCAAGACTGTGGGTGTCTTCGGCCTGACCTGGCTGGCCGTGAAAACCGGTATCGCCGCCCTGCCCCAAGGCGCCAATTGGGGGCAGATACTGGGCGTGGCGATTCTCTGCGGCATTGGTTTCACCATGAGTCTGTTCGTCGGTTCACTGGCCTTCGAGCCGGGCGTGAGTGATTTCGCCGGGATGGACCGCATGGGAATCCTGACCGGTTCGATTCTGGCCGCGCTGATCGGTTATGGGGTGACCGCGATGGCGAGTCGCAAGAGCTCCGGTCTGGCCTCCTGATAAACCGCGAAAACAAAAAACCCGATCAGTCACCTGATCGGGTTTTTGTTTATCCAGTGTTTGCGCTTAGTGCGAAACGCGGCTGGTGCCATTCACACTGGCGATGCGAACACGCTCGCCAACACGGAACACTTCGTTCGGCTGAACTTCCTGAACGTAGGCGCGCATGCTGCCATCGTCTTCGCGCACGGTGATTTCCACGCCCTGGGTGCGGGTCATACCCTCTTCTGCGGCCGAACCGATCAGGCCGCCAGCGACTGCACCGATGACCGCAGCAACGATACTGCCTTTGCCGCCACCGATGGCGCTGCCGCCAACGCCGCCAACCACTGCGCCTGCAGCGCCGCCGATCGGGGTTTTGGTGCCTTCGATTTTCACCGGACGCAATGCTTCGATGGTACCCATGCGAACGGTCTGCACCCGACGCGCCTCGTCACGGGAGTAGGAGTCACCGGTCAGGCTCGATTGGCAACCAGTGAGCAACATCGCCATCGTGGAAAAGGAAGCAACCAGCAGAACAGACTTACGCATAGCATCAACTCCAAAGAAACAGATGTTCATTAAACTCCGCAGCTTGACGCTTGTCACGGCACCGCCCGGGTAAAATTGCTTTGATTCAGGCTCCGTTAAGGTGCCTTCACGAACTCGCACAGTAGCGGCAAAATCGGAAACTGCCCCACCGGCCAAGGACTTTCATGGACTACTTTATCATTTTCGTTACTACCGTCGCTGGACTGTACTTCCACGGGTGGCTGTACGTGCGGATAAAGCGCTGGATGGACCGCGACCTGGCGCTAGCGCTGGCGGGCAAGGATGAGCAGAAAAAAGCCTTCATGCTCGAACAATTGGCGAGTGCGCAGGCGCAGAAGATCAAGCGTCGAGACCTGCCGAAGTGGCTGGAGGCCGCTGCGGCAGACTATCCCGATCGGTAGACTGCTCAGGGTGCCAGACGTTCAAGAATCCAGTCGGCGCCCTGCTGGCGGTAATTGAGGCGGTCGTGCAGGCGACTCGGGCGGCCCTGCCAGAACTCGATGCGCTCCGGCAACAGGCGATAACCGCCCCAGTGTTCCGGGCAATGCGGCTGGGAGTCGCTGAAACGTTGCTCGGTGTCCTTGAGCAGCGCTTCGAGCTCGCCACGATCGGCGATCACGCGGCTTTGCGGCGATGCCCAGGCTCCCAGGCGACTGCCCAGAGGACGGACCTGATAATAGGCATCGGACTCCTCAGGCGTCACCTTCACCACCCGCCCTTCAATGCGCACCTGACGCTCCAGCGCCGGCCAGAAAAACGTCATGGCCGCGAACGGATTCGCGGCCAGATGCTGGCCCTTGGCGCTTTCGTAGTTGGTGAAGAAGGTGAAACCCAGTTCGTCCAGGCCCTTGAGCAACAGAATGCGACAGTGCGGTCGACCGTCCTGGTCGACGGTGGCCAGGGTCATGGCGTTGGCCTCCACCGGTGCCTGTTCGGTTTTCACCGCGTCGGCGAACCAATGGTGGAACAACGCAAACGGCTCGGCCGGGGCTTGCGCCTCGGTCAGGCCATCACGGGTGTAGTCACGACGCATATCAGCCAGGCCCTGGGTCATGGCGCATTCCTTTTGGTTAACGGATCACTGCTTTGCAGTATCAGTGGCGGCGACTTTCTTGTCAGCCGTGGAGGCTTTGGCTGGCGTGGTTTTCTTCGCCGGCGTTGCGGTTTTCGCAGGTGCTTTCTTGGCCGCCGCTTTTTTCGCCGGGGCTTTTTTCGTCGCTGGAACAGCAGCCTTCTTAGTCGCCGGGGCCGGTGTCACAGGCTTGGCGACCGGCTTGACGTCAGCGGCTGCAACCATGCTCACAGGGGCTGGGGCCGGCATGTTGTACTTGCTCAGCAGCGCGACCATGGTGTTTTGCGGGGTCACCAGCAGTTCCACACGGCGGTTCAACGCACGACCTTGCGCACTGTCGTTGGCGGCACGCGGCGCATCACCGCCCAGGCCACGCAGCATCAGGCGATCACGCTGCAAACCACTGAGACGGAAAATCGCCGCAACGGACTGGGCACGCTCCTGGCTCAGCTTGACGTTGGCAGGCGCCGCGCCCGACGTATCGCTGTGGCCGAGGACCAAGACAGCGGTCTTTGGATCGGCTTCAAGGATCTTGGCAACGCGGGTAAACGGACCGAGCGTGACCGGCAGCAGCATGGCCGGGCGGTCAGGGTTGAACGAGCCCTCGACCGGCGCCGTCACCACCAGCACGTTTTCGCGGCGCTCGAGTTGCAGGTTGCTGTCCTTGACCGCCTCGCGCAGACGCGGTTCGTAGTCGTCAAGCCAGGCCTGGGTGACTTTCGGGTCAGGCATCGGCACGGCCTTCGAGGCGCTCTGCTCGTTACCGCCGAACGGCCACCACCACTTGCTGCCGCTCTCGGTTTCGGCCTTGGCATTGACCTTGGCCACCGCCACGGGTTTGACTTCAGGTTTCACCTCCGGCTTGACCACAGGCTTGCCGGCGCTTTCGTCGGAACCGAACGGCCAGTACCAGTGGCTGCCGCTTTCAGTCTTGGCGACAGGTGCCGTCGCGTCTTTCTGTGGAGTCTGTGCGCAACCGGTAATGGCGAAGCACAGGGCCAAGGCGAGGGTTTTATTGGATGACATTGGATATCCACAAGAATGAAGTCAAAAAAATCAGGCCACGTCGGCCCGCACAAACTGATGTTTTGAAACTGAAAAGGCTATCGGGTTCCAGCCCTGATGACCGATAGCCGCCTTTACAGACAAGTGGCCAGAACCCGCACCAGCTTTTGCGCGCGCGGGTCCATCAAGACGTAGGGACCCAGGGTATTTGTCACAAATCCGAAGGCTACATCGTGCTCCGGGTCGGCAAAGCCGATGGAGCCGCCGGCACCCGGATGACCAAACGCCCGCGGGCCAAGGCCGAAGGTGGCATTGGCAACGTCCGGTTGATCGAGCATGCAACCCAGGCCGAAACGGGTCCGGGTCAGTAAAGTCTTGTCCTCGCCGAGGCTGTGCTCACGAGTCAACTCATCTAGCATTTCGCTTTCCAGCAGGCTGCCGTCGAGCAGACCAGCGTAGAAACCGGCCAGGCTTCGGGCATTGCCATGGCCATTGGCGGCCGGCTGCTGCATGCGTCGCCACTCGGGCTTGTTGGTGCTGGTCATGATCGACGGCGGGTTGGTGAACGCCCGGGTCGTCATGGCCGCTGGCTCACGCATGGTCACTTGCAGCAGGCGCTGGGCGGCGGCATCGCCGACATTGCCCTTGCCCCGCGCAATGTGGGCCACGCGATAGAACTCTTCGTCGGCCAGCCCCACATGGAAGTCCAGGCCCAACGGTTTGGCGACCCGCGCGACAATGGATTCCCCCGGCCCACGACCGTCGGCACGGCGCAGCAACTCGCCGATCAGCCAGCCATAAGTGATCGCTGCATACCCATGGCCTTCGCCCGGCGTCCACCACGGCGTTTCGGCGGCCAGGGCGTCGACCATGGTTTGCCAGTCGTAGAGGGCTTCGGGGGCCAGCAACTCGCGCAATGCCGGAAGGCCGGCTTGATGGCAAAGCAGTTGACGCAAGGTGACGGACGCTTTGCCGGCAGCGGCAAATTCTGGCCAGTAGCGCGCCACTGGCACATCCAGTTGCAGCTTGCCTTCGGCGACCAGTTGCAGCGCGGTGACGGCGGTAAAGGTCTTGGTGCAGGAGAACAGGTTGGCGATGGTGTCGCTGTGCCAGGCCTCGGCCCCATCCTTGTCCGCAGTGCCGGCCCACAGATCGAGGACGGTTTCGCCCCCAATCTGAATGCACAACGCTGCGCCACGCTCCTGGGGATCGTCGAACAGCGCCGCGAAAGCCTCTCGCACCGCTTCGAACTTAAGCTCGTAATGACCCTGAATCTGCACCCGCAACTCCCCGGATTAACGCTCTACAAAGTGGCGGGCATTGTTCCAGCCCTTGAGGGTTTTGGGAACAGGGTTGGGCCGGGCGGTCGCTTTGACATCAACTTGAAATGCAGTGGTGATGCTAATGACGCCTTCGCGAGCAGGCTCGCTCCCACAGGAGAATGCATTCCAAAGTGGGAGCGAGCCTGCTCGCGAAGAGCGATGACGCGGTTTCAGCGATTAATGGCCATTGCCAGAATGCCCACCCGCGCCCTTCCCCGGCCCCTTGCCGGCCTCGGCCTTGCGACCACCCTCGGCGTCGTGGCTGGCTTTGTCGGCGTCAACTGCAGCCTTCCCGACCTCTTTGCCCAATTGTTCAACCGTCGCCAGGTTGCTCTTGCGCACACTGTCGACAAAGCCCTGGAACGGCAGATCCGTGATGCCCACCAACCCGAAGTGACCGTTTTCACCGTCAAGCAGGCGCCCGGTGACCGGTTGATCGAGGTACTGGAACCAATGCACACCGACAATCGACGGCTCGCTCATTGCCTGCTTGAGGAAGTTGGCATACGCCGCACCACGGTCCTCCTCTTTCGCCAACGGCGTGACGCCGCCCCAGAACGGCCCACGATCAGCCGAACCGAAATTGAACTCGCTGATCAGCACCGGTTTGTCGAGACTGCGCAGTTTGGCGAAGTCGTAACCGTCCTGGGGTTGCAGGGTGTACATGTTGAAGCTCAGCACGTCGCAATACTGGGCGCAGGACTCCACGGCTTCCGGCGTGCTGATGGCGAAACGGCCACCGAGCAGCAGCTGGTTTGGCGCGTGCCACTTGAGAGAGTCGGAGATGGTCTTGAAGTAAGTGTCGGCGAAGACCTTCTGGAAGTATTTGAAGTCGGCTTCGATTTCCGGGTGCTCGGCGCTCGGCAGCGGTGGCACGAACCCTGGATCTTCCATCAACTCCCAGGCGGGCAGATCAATGCCCCAGGCTTTCGACAGGCCCGCCTGATTGCGGTACTTGTCCCGCAGTTGCTTGAGGAATGCACGTTTGGCCGGCACGTCGGTGGTCATTTTCAAGGTGCCGTAGGCCAGGGCATAACGGGCTTTCGGATCATCCCCGGGACCGGCCCAGGCCAGTTCGTTGTCGGCGTAGTAACCGATCAGCCACGGATCATCACGGTGATCGCGGGCGGCAATCGCCACTGCACGCTCGGTGGCCATGGCAAAACGCGGGTCGAACGGATCGGGCATGCCGCCCCACCAGTCGGTACCGGTGCTGATGCTGGCGTAGTCACCGACGATCGACAGCGGCAAGGTATATGGCACGCGATCGGCGTTGCCCAGTACCGGGGCGCTCCAGTTGCCGATGGTGTTGAAGCCCCAGGCCTGCAGGCGATCAAGGGTGTGACTGGCCCAGCGCTGCTCGTCGAACAACGCTTTGCACGGTTCGATAGATGTTGGCTCTGCCGCTGTTGCCAGCGTCGCTTCAGTCTTGGCGGCTTCGGCGACGCCGGACTCGGCGGTTGCAGGAGCGACGGGTTGCTCCGCAGCCTTGGTCGCTGTCGCTTCAACCGCATCCGCCTTGGCCGCTGCGGCGACGCCCGCTTTGGTTTCGCTGCCCAACGCGCAAGGATCACCATACAGACGTTGCAGATTGGCACCGTAGAAGTCGTACCAGCGCCCGGCATTGTAGCCGCGCCCTTGATCGGCACCATTGCCGCCGCGGTTGTCGCCTTCGCCGTAGTGGCTGACCAGCGCCTCGTCAGCCTTGGGCAGGGACTCGAACATCCACTCGCGACCGGCCACATAGGTCTGATTGACATCCGGGGCCAGGGTATTGACCCCAAGGGAGTAGAACGGATGGCCTTCAGGCGTCACCAGATACCATCGACCGTTGCGCTTTTCGGTGCGGAAAAAGCCGCTGGCCTTGAACGACGGGCCTTTGGTCAATCCGCCAAATTTGTCCAGCGAAGACTTCTGACGCTCAGCGAGCCAGGTTTTCAGTTGTTGCTGTTCCTTGGCGGCGGCGCTTTTCATCTGCTCGTCGCTGCTGACTTTTTCCGGCCATTTGGCCCGGGTCGACTGGCCATACGCATCCACCAACCCGCCATACACGACTTGGCTGACCGACTCGCCGTCCTGCACACCAAAGCGCTCCAACAGGATGCTTTGCGCGGCTTTGGGCTGGTCCATCGACAACGTCACGGACACCACCTGGCTGCGATCCAGCTCACCGGTGCTGCTGGCCAGCAACACACGCTGGCCCTCAACGGTCATCGGCATCGGCGGGCCGGCCTTCATGCCCTGGCTCAGGGGTGATGTCGCTTGCAGCGGCACCAACAGGGTTTGCGCAGGCCCGGCTGGCAAATCGACGCGACTGACCAGGGTCTTGCCGTCGTTGCTCTGGATGGTCACGTACAGGGTCAAGGCCCAGTTCATCGCGCTCTGGATCCGCAGGCTCATGACGCCTGACTGCGACCAGTCCCAGGCACCGGTTTGCGGGGTCAGGCGCAACGTCGGCCGGGCGACCGGGTTGAAGGTCACCCGGCGCAACACTTCGCCTTCAGGGGTTTGCTCGGCGTTGGATTGCGGCAGGCTGGCGTCCTGTGTCGCCACCTGGACCACGTCGGCGGGGCGCACAAAGTTGAACAGCGTCTGCTGGCTGGCGGGGGCGGCCAACAGCGGTGTTGCGAACAACAGGGCAAATACGGCAGGCAACGAACGGCAAATCATGAGAACGAAATTCTCCCTAACGACCTCAATGGGCCAGTGAAAAAGCGGTGGCAGAGAGATAGACAACGCGGTGGGCAAAACTGCCCACCGGTGCTTCAGGAAATTTCTCGACGGAACGGCGGCAACGCGTTGAGGATGGCTTTGCCATAGCGCTGGGTCACCAGGCGCCGGTCGAGCAAGGTGATGGTGCCGCGGTCTTCTTCGGTGCGCAGCAAGCGACCGCAGGCCTGGACCAGTTTCAGCGAAGCGTCCGGTACGGAGATTTCCATGAACGGATTGCCGCCCCGTGCTTCGATCCATTCCGACAGCGCCGCCTCAACGGGATCATCGGGTACCGAGAATGGAATCTTGGCAATGACCACGTGCTCGCAATAGGCACCAGGCAAGTCGACCCCTTCGGCGAAGCTCGCCAGGCCGAACAGCACGCTGGAATCCCCGCCATCGACCCGCGCCTTGTGCTTGTTCAGGGTTTCCTGCTTCGACAGGTTGCCCTGAATGAACACTTGCTTGCGCCAGTCGCGGTCCAGGCCATCGAACACGTCCTGCATCTGTTTACGCGAGGAAAACAGCACCAGCGTGCCCCGCGAGCCCTCGACCAGTTCCGGCAGATCACGAATGATCGCGGCGGTATGTGCCGCGGCATCACGGGGATCGGCGTTCAGGTTCGGCACCCGCAGCACACCGGCGTCGGCATGATGGAAGGGGCTTGGCACCACCGCCGTCACGGCTTTTTTCGGCAGGCCGGCGCGCATGCGGAAGCGGTCGAAGGTACCGAGGGCGGTCAAGGTCGCCGACGTCACCAGGCAGCCATACGCCACGTTCCACAGATTACGGCGAAGCATTTCCGCCGCGAGAATGGGACTGGCGTTGACCTCAATGTCGAACAGCGATCCGCTTTCGGCCAGGGTCAGCCAGCGGGCCATGGGCGGGTTGTCTTCCGGGTCTTCGACGGTGAAGGCGGTCCACAGCTCCCAGTTGCCGGAAGAGCGCGACAGCAGGCTGCCGAACAGCGGGTACCACTCTTCAGCCTGGTTGCTGGCGATGCCAATGTTGACCTCGCCGTCCATGCCTTCCTTGAGCAGGTCGGTCAGGCGGGTGAACACGTCGGTCAGCCGTGCGAAGCCTTTCTTCAGTTCGATGCCCATTTCACGCATGTGCTCGGGAATCACCCCGCCGACGAATCGGTGACGCGGGCGCTCGCGGCCTTCGACGTCTTCGCCGGGTTTGAAATCGGCAATCTGCTCGCACGCGGTGAACATGAACTGCTGCTGGGTCTTGATCTCCCGCGCCAGCTCCGGCACCTGCTCGATCAACTTGCCCAGGTCGCCCGGCAACGGGTGCTGGGCCAGCAATTTGGTGAGGTTCTTGGCGGTGGTTTCCAGCCAGTCGGCGGTGGAGCGCAGGCGCGTGTAATGGGCGAAGTGGCCGATGGCCTTGTCCGGCAGGTGATGGCCTTCGTCGAACACGTAGATGGTGTCGCGCGGGTCCGGCAGTACGGCGCCGCCGCCCAGGGCCAGGTCGGCCAGGACCATGTCGTGGTTGGTGACGATCACGTCGACCTTGCCCATGCCTTCGCGGGCCTTGTAGAAAGCGCACTGGCCGAAGTTCGGGCAATGACGGTTGGTGCACTGGCTGTGATCGGTGGTCAGGCGCGCCCAGTCGGCGTCTTCCAGGGCAGTGGACCAACTGTCGCGGTCGCCGTCCCACTTATTGCCGGCGAGCTTCTCGATCATGCTGGTGAACAGCTTCTGGCTGGCCTCGTCGACCTCGATCTTGAAGCCTTCTTCTTCGAACAGTTGCGCAGTGGCAGTCTGCGCGTGGCCTTCCTGGAGCAACATGTCGAGTTTGGACAGGCACATGTAGCGCCCGCGCCCCTTGGCCAGGGCGAAGCTGAAATTCAACCCGCTGTTGCGCATCAGGTCGGGCAAGTCCTTGTAGACGATCTGCTCCTGCAGGGCCACGGTGGCCGTGGCGATCACCAGGCGCTTGCCGGCGGCCTTGGCCGTGGGGATCGCCGCCAGGCTGTAGGCCACGGTCTTGCCGGTACCGGTGCCGGCTTCCACCGCGACAATCGCGGGGTCGCCACTGCGCCGGCCTTCGTCGTCGGTGTCGATGTCACCCAGGACCTTGGCGATTTCGGCGATCATCAGGCGTTGGCCGTAGCGCGGCTTGAGGCTCTTGGCTTCGAGAAAACGCGAGTAGGCGCCCTGGATCGTGGTTTTGAGTTCGGTGCTGATCATGGATTGTCGGGCGCAAAAAACGCTGGATAAATTTTCAGTGGTTCGGATCGACGGCTATCATACCCCGCTAATGAATCCTGCGCAGAACGGAGTATCCGAATGACACCTTTTAGCCTCATATATAGCCTGCATGTACTGGCGGCCCTGGTCTGGGTCGGCGGCATGTTTTTCGCCTGGATGGTCCTGCGCCCCGCCGCGATCACGGCACTTGAAGGCCCTGCCCGGCTGAAGTTGTGGGTAGAAGTGTTTCAAGGTTTTTTCCGCTGGGTCTGGGTGGCGGTGGTGCTGTTGCCGGTCAGCGGCGTGGGCATGCTGCATATGCACTTCAACGGCTTTGAAGCCGCACCGCGCTATGTGCAAGTGATGATGGGCCTGTATGTGGTGATGACCGCGCTGTTTATCCGCATTCAGGCGCTGATGCTGCCGGAGCTGCGCACCGCCGTGGCCGAACAGGATTGGCCGGCGGGTGCTGGCGTGCTGGGGCGGATTCGCCGGTTGGTGGGGATCAATCTGTTGGTGGGGTTGGCTGTGGTGGCGATTGCGGCGGCTCGGCCGATGTTGTGAAGTACCTGTGGCCGGAGATGCTGTTGTGGCGAGGGGCTTGTCGGATCGCCGCACCGCCCCGTTCGGCTGCGAAGCAGTCGTAAAACCAGAAACCGCTAACTTTCAGCAGTATTGCGATTGCCGGAATTGGGGCCGCTTCGCGGCCCAACGGGGGCAAGCCCCCTCGCCACAGGCAAGCCCCCTCGCCACGGGTTCTTGGCGTCTCTTATAACCGCTGCACAGTCACCGAACCCGCCGCACCTTCAGACCCCGGCTGCCCGTCGGCGCCAGGTTTGCCGCTCTTGCCGCCATCGGCCTTGTAGACCAGGCAGCCCTTGGCCTTGCCGCCAGCCCCCGGTTTGCCGCCCGGGCCGGCCAGGCCACCGGCACCGCCAGCCACCTGCACCTTGATCCGGTCTGCCGGAAAGTCGTGGGGCACTGCCAGCCTGACCAACGCACCCGGCGCGCCTGGTTGACCATTGCTGCCATCACTGCCATCGGCACCGCGACCGGCCTGGCCCCAGGTGCAGCCAGGGTCCTGACCGTTGGCGCCATCCAGGCCGACAAATCCCGGTGCGCCTGCGCCGCCTCGTGCGTCCACCAACAATTGCGGTGCATTCAGTGTCCTGATCTGCAAATCAAGATTGCGCCCGGAGCGGGCGGCTTTCTGATAGGTCCCGGGCGCGCCACGCGCGGTGATCTGGCTGCCTTCGGACAAATCAGCGCGACGGACCTTCAGCGCCAGCGCCTGCTCTCCCGGCACAATGGCGATGCGCGCTTCACGTCCAAGATGCAACTCACCCACGGTAACTTCGGTGACGTTCGAAGGAATCAGCAAGGTGCCGTAATCGGCCACTTCCAGGCGTTCCAGTTGCAGGGTGCTGGCGGTGTTGGGCAAGCGCATCAGCGAGTTGGGTTCGACACTCACCACCTGTGCGCTGGCCAATGGACTGATGAGTGCAGCGAGCAGACAGAGTTTACGCATGGGAAGCCTTCGAAGCGCCGGGGGCTGGAATGGTTTGCAGGTGGAATACACCGAAAATGACGATCTTCAGGCGGTCAAGCCAGGGATGGGCGCGACCTCGCAGGCTGCGATAGCACAACAGTGCTTCCAGAAGATGGATGAACCCCAACAGGCCGCCGGCCAGATTGACCAACAGGTGCAGCGGAAAGACAAATGGCGTGAGCTGATTGACCAGCACCACCAACCAGAACAGCAGGGTCAACAACCGCCCCAGCCCCCATAAGACTTTCATACGCTCCCCCGATGAGAATTATTGTTTGGGCGCACAGTAACGGCTTCCGCGCGGGATAAGCCAGAGGGCAACGGAAAAATCTTCATGAAGGCGCCGAACGGCCGTCGCAGCGCTGACAACTATCGCTCGACGGCTCTATCTCTTGGCTCAGCGGTTTATATGCAGTTCCACGCGACGGTTTTTCGCACGACCTTCGTCCGTTTCATTGTCGGCAATCGGCTGACTTTCACCCTTGCCTTCGCTGGTGACTTTGTTCGGCGCCACACCCTGGCTGATCAAGTATTCCGCCACGCTGCTGGCGCGTCGCTCCGACAAGGCCTGGTTATAGGCATCCGACCCCACGCTGTCGGTATGGCCGACCACCTTGATGCTGACCACATCGGCATCCTCGAACTGGCTCATCATCGCATCCAGTTCACTCTTGGCCGTCGGGGTCAAGTCGGATTGATTGAAGACAAACATCACATCGCTCAGCGTAATGACTTGGGTTTGCGCAGGCTCGGTCTGGACGCGGTCAGGGTACAGCGGCACCGGGCAACCGCGATGGTCGACCAGGGTATTGGCAGGAGTATCAGCGCAACGGTCACGCCGGTCGAAAACGCCGTCGCCATCTTCGTCGCCATCCTGGGCATAGCAAATCAAGCCGCCGGACAAGATACCCAGCGCTGCACCACCCGCGGCCCAGGCGCCACTCTCGATTGCGCCCAGACCACCGCCGACCAGGCCGCCGATGAGGCTGCAGATTGGCCAGGTGCGTTGATTGAGGGGGGCAGTGCCATCGCTGTGGGTCGCGCAGCCGGTCAAGAGGCTGCCAAGTAGCAGAACCGGCAAGACGGTCCTTGTGAGAACGATCATATTGAAAGCTCCTGTGTCACCGGCCCATACCGGTTACACAGGAGTAAAGACCCGCATCCGCGACTGCACAAGGCGCGGATGCGAGGGGCGTTTAACGCTGGATTTTGATTTCCGTACGACGGTTCTGTGCACGACCGTCAGCGGTTTTGTTGTCCGCTACCGGCTGGCTTTCACCGGCACCGACCACCGACACGAAGTTGCTGCGAGGTACGCCTTGATCGATGAGGTATTCAACCACCGAGTGGGCGCGTTTATCCGACAGTTTCTGGTTGTAGGCGTCGCTGCCCACGCTGTCGGTATGACCGGTTACGGTCAGTTGAGCAGTCGGGGCTTCGGCTTTCAGGCGAGTGGCAATCTTGTCGAGGACCTGTTTATCGGACGAGGTAAGCGTGGCTTTATCAAACTGGAAGTGAACATCGCGGATGACGATGGTTTCTTCCTTGACCACAACCACTTCTTCAACCACAGGCGCTGGTGGTGGGCAACCGTTGGCATCGACCTGAACGCCTTTAGGCGTGCCCGGGCACTTGTCGCGACTATCCGGCACACCGTCGCCGTCTTCATCGCCATCACCGTGCACCCAGCAATAAGCCGCTGCCGTACCGCCGACGAGCAGAGCACCATACCCTGCCCATGCCGAGCTTTCGGTCGCACCGAGGCCCGCGCCCACGACACCACCAACCGCCGCACAGGTCGGCCAGTCGGTTTTCTGCAAACCTGCGCAACCAGTCAACACACTGGTTAGCAGAACCAAGGGTAATGCTGTCCGAACTATGCTCATCTAGTTTTCTCCTGAAGGATCGGCTTAGAACCGATTCAGGTAGTAAAGACCCGAGTATTAAACTCCGCCAGCAATAGGCCATGCTGTTTATTCAGGCATTAACGGCAGCTTGGCGCATTTGTCGCCAAGCCGCTCTAGGCCCGAACGTCCGGGCAGGCTAGTCTTGGCAGATCTGATTGAGGATCTTCGATGATTGCAGGTATTTCTTCACGCACGCCGCAGCAGGCACTGGCCGCGTTACTTGACCGATATGCCCCCGCGCGCCTGTTGTTGATCGGCGCCAGCGAATTCCCGGCACTGGAAGCATTCAAACTCGCGCACCCGGACAGCTGCGTGGCTTTCGCGGCCCCTGGCCCATTGCCCGACGAATTGGCGGCCCGCCGATTCGACCTGGCCCTGGTGGTCGATTGCCTGGAGCACTTGCCCAAGCGCGACGGCCTCAACCTGTTGGGCGGCATCCGCAACCTCAACGCCAGCCGCATCGCCGTGCTGGCGGACCTGCCGGCTTGTGGCTGGCAGGAAACGGACTTTTTCTCCCTGGCCCTGCAAGCCAGCGAACGCTTTCAACGGGACGAACAGGTCTTGACCCTGTTTACCTACGATCTGCTTGAATACAAACAAGTCCCCGACTGGCTCAACTCGCGCTTCTGGGCCAATCCGGAAAACTTCGGGAAATACTGGTGGTAATGCAATGAGTACATCCATTTGCCCTTGCGGCAGCGGCACCCTGCTTGATGCCTGCTGCGGTCACTACCATGCCGGACACCCGGCGCCGTGCGCCGAAGCCTTGATGCGCTCGCGCTACAGCGCCTACGTGCTGGGGCTGGTCGACTATCTGGTGGCCACCACCCTGCCCGCCCAACAGGCCGGCCTGGACCGTCAATCGATCAGCGACTGGAGCGCGCAAAGCACGTGGCTGGGCCTTGAGGTGGAAAGCTCCGAAGTGCTGGGTGGCCAGCCTGAACACGCTTTCGTGACCTTCACCGCGCGGTGGCACGACAGCAGTGGCGAGCACAGCCATCGAGAGCGCTCATCGTTCGTACAGAACACCGGGCGCTGGTATTTCATCGACCCGACCGTGCCACTCAAACTCGGGCGCAATGACCCCTGCCCGTGTGCCAGTGGACAGAAGTTCAAGAAATGTTGTGCGGGTTACTTCAGCAGCTAGTCCATGGAATGACTGCCCACCACGCAGGAGCTGTCGAAGGCTGCGATCCTTTGGGTCTAGACTGGGACTCAAGGGAGAAACTCCACGATGATCATCCGCCGCTGCGCACGCTGTCTGCTCACCCTGTTCCTGACACTGGGACTTGGCGGCTGTGCGTCGTGGTTCGACGACGACTTGCCGGACCCCGAGGTCCATCTGGTGAAGGTCGAAGTGGTCAGCGCCAAACTGCTGGAGCAGAAACTCCTCCTGCATTTTCGCATCGACAACCCCAACGACAGTGACCTGACGGTGCGCAGTCTGGAGTACCGCGTTCACCTGGGTGACATACTGCTGGCCGACGGCGAGTACGAACACTGGTTCACCATCAGCCCCAGGCACAGTGCCTACTTCAAGGTGCCGATCCGCACAAACCTGTGGTCCAAGGTCCGGGATCTGGCCAAACTGCTGAAAAAATCCGACCAACCCATCCCCTATCGTCTGGAAGGTGAACTGGAAACCGGTATATTCATCGCCCACTACGTGCACCTGGCGCGCAATGGCGTGATAATCGCCGCCGATTTAATTCCGGAGCAACACCGATGACCCAGCAACCCCATGTCCACGGCCCTGACTGCAACCACGATCATGACCATCACCACCATGATCACGACCACGGCCATGTCCACGGTCCAAACTGCGGCCACGCCCACCAGGAACCGGTGCGCAATGCCCTGAAAGACGTCGGCCGCAACGATCCGTGCCCATGCGGCAACGGCAAAAAATTCAAGAAGTGCCACGGCGCTTGATGCTTCGGGCGAAGACTTGCTTCGCCTGTTGAATCGTCTTCGCGAGCAGACCTGTGCTGTGAATGCAGTTCCCTTGTGGGAGCGGGCTTGCTCGCGAAAGCGGTGTGTCAGGCAAAAACGATGTTGAAGCTGAGGCCCTCTTCGCGAGCAAGCCCGCTCCCACATTAGTTGTCAGTCATCCATCAGAAGGGTGGCAGCGCTGACCACCGTCGCATACTCGCCGTGCAGATTCCCCAGCGACATCGCATGCACCTCTTCGGCGCTATGGGCATGGCCGAAAAAATCAGCCTTGTCGAAGGTAAAGCACGCATCCTCGGCCACCCAGGTATCAAACCCCAGGTTGCCTGCGGTGCGCGCCGTAGACTCCACCGAGTTGTGGGTCGCGACACCCACAATGATCAACTGCCCGATCCCGGCCTCGCGCAACTGCGTCTCCAGCCCCGTCGAACAAAACGCATCCGGCACCTGCTTCTGGATCAAGCGTTCACCGGCCATTGGCGCGAACCGCTCCTGAAACTCCACGCCCGACTGCTGCGGCCAGAACACCGAGTCCTCCGAGCGGGACAGGTGCTGCACATGGATCACCGGCCGAGCGGTGCGTCGCCAAAGACCGAGCAATTCCAGCATGCGCTCTTCGGCCTGAGGATTATTCCTGCGGCCAAGCCTGGGGTGAAGAATGCCTTTTTGTTGATCGATGATGATCAGGGCCGCGTTTGCCTTGAGCTCCATGCCGGTTTTTTTCCTGGGTTGTTGACCGTGTCGCACTTCAACATCACCGGTTACGGCTGGCAAGCCACTGTTGAGAATCAAAAGATCGCAGCCTTCGGCAGCTCCTACCGGGATACGCCGATCTTTGACAAATCCCGAAATAACCTTGTACCCCGCTTGCGCGGCCACCTCCCGCTCACTAACGTAGCGCCTTTATTGCGCCCCACCGCCTCTACCCCCCGCAGGAGCTTTGCCATGGCCTCGCCAGCCCTTACTCATTTTCTACCCCGGTTCGGCGTTGCCGCAGCAGTGGCGGGCGTCTTGAGCCTGACCGGTTGTCAGAGCTTCAACGCCCAGGACACCCTCCCGCCGACCTCCGGCGTGCAACCGCTCAAGGGCCTGGCGCAGAACGTTTCGGTGCGTCGCAATGCCATGGGCATGCCGCTGATCGAAAGCAACAGCTTCCACGACGCGCTGTTCACCCTCGGTTACGTGCATGCCAGCGACCGCATCACGCAGATGGTCACCCTGCGCCTGCTGGCCCAGGGCCGATTGGCCGAGATGCATGGCGCGGACCTGCTGGATGCCGACCGTTACATGCGGGCGGTCAACCTGAAGAAAAGTGCCGGCGAGTTGTACAAGGCCTCTTCGCCGCGCCTCAAGCGTTTCTTCGAAGTCTACGCGCGGGGTGTCAACGCCTACCTGTTCCGCTACCGCGACAAACTGCCGGCGGACCTCGCGGCCACCGGCTACCGGCCTGAATACTGGCAGCCGGAAGATTCGGCGCTGATTTTCTGCCTGTTGAACTTCAGCCAGTCGACCAACCTGCCGGAAGAGATTTCCTCGCTGGTACTGGCCCAGACCGTCACCACCGACAAACTGGCGTGGCTGACGCCGTCCGCCCCCGATGAAAAACTGCCGGTCGCCGAGAGCGAAAAACTCCAGGGCCTCAAGCTCAACGGGCAAGTACCGGGCCTGGCCGAACTCAGCAAAGCCACGGGACAACTGTCGGACCTGAACCTGCTGGGCGCCACCTCGTCGAACAACTGGGCCATCGCCGCGCAACGCAGCCGCAGCGGCAAGAGCCTGCTGGCCAGTGACAGTCACGGCCCGCTGGGCGTGCCTTCATTGTTCAGTTACGTGCAGATTCGCGCACCGAAGTATCAGGCGTCCGGCGTGACCATCGCGGGCCTGCCGATGGTGCTCGGTGGTTTCAACGGTAAAGTGGCGTGGAGCATGGCGTCCGTGATGGGCGACAACCAGGACCTGTTCCTGGAGAAGATCAAGCGCCAGGGCAACGGGCTTGCCTACGAAAACGCCGGGAAGTGGCAGCCGGCGATCGTGCGCAACGAAACCTATTTCGTCAAAGGCCAGCGGCCGATTCGCGAAGCGGTGTACGAAACCCGCCATGGCCCGCTGCTCAACAGCGCCCAGGGCACCATGCTGGCCAATGGTTTCGGCCTGGCCTTGCAGATGCCGAACTTCACCGACGACAAGACCCTGGACGCGTTCTTCGACCTGTCCCGCGCCCAGAGCGCCGAGAGAGCATCGGATGCCAGCCGCGAAATCCGCGCCATCGCACTGAACCTGGTGTTTGCCGACGCCAGCCACATCGGCTGGCAGGTCACCGGCCGCTACCCGAACCGCCGCGAAGGCGAAGGCCTGCTGCCCTCACCGGGTTGGGAAGGTCGATATGACTGGGACGGTTATGCCGACCCGATGCTGCACCCGTACGACCAGGACCCGGCCCAAGGCTGGCTCGGCACCGCCAATCAGCGGGTCATCCCCCATGGCTACGGCATGCAGCTGTCCAATTCCTGGGCCGCTCCGGAGCGCGGCGAGCGTCTGGCCGAACTGGCCGGCGCAGGCAAACACGACAGCCGCAGCCTGATCGCCATGCAGTACGACCAGACCACGACCTTCGCGGCCAAGCTGAAGAAAATGTTCGAAACGCCAGGCATGGCCCAGCCACTCAAACAAGCCATGGACGCCTTGCCGACGGCCGATCGCGCCAAGGCACACGAAGCCTACAGCCGCTTGATGGCGTTCGATGGCAAGCTCAGCCCGACTTCCACCGATGCGGCCATCTACGAACTGTTCCTTCAGGAAAGCACCCGGCAGATCTTCCTCGACGAACTGGGCCCGGAAAGCAGCCCGGCGTGGAGGGCCTTTGTCGCCGATGGCAAGTTGTCCTACGCGGCCCAGGCCGATCACTTGCTCGGGCGTGAGGACAGCCCGTTCTGGGATGACGTGCGCACCGCGCAGAAAGAAGACAAACCGGCCATCCTCGCGCGCAGCCTCGCTGCAGCGATCAGCGCCGGCGACAGCCAGTTGGGCGGCGATCACAAAGCCTGGCAGTGGGGCAAACTGCACCGCTATGAATGGAAGAACGGCAGCGGCCAGACGGTACGCGGTCCGCTGCCGGCCGGTGGCGATCACACCACACTCAACACCGCCGCGTTCGCCTGGGGCCAGGACTTCAACACCACGCTGGCGCCCGCCATGCGCTTTATCGTCGACTTCGGCCAGTCTGAACCGCTGATGGCGCAGAACGGCACCGGTCAGTCCGGCAACCCGGCCAGTGCAAACTACCTCAACAGCATCGAACCCTGGCTCAAGGGCCAGTACATGAGCCTGCCGATGCAGCCGCAGAACTTCGACAACGCCTATGGCAAGAATCGTCTGACACTGACACCCGGCAAGTAACACTGATCGCTGTGAGCGAGCTTACTCCGGGCGGCGTTCCTACGAAGGCGATTGAACATTCAACACTTGTTTTGAATGTTCAATCGACTTCGCGAGCAAGCCCGCTCCCACACTGGTTTTCATCCGCTCATAAAGCCCGATAGAACTTCTCGCCCCGCGCCAACCTCAGAGCTAACAAGTCACCGAGTCGACCTTTGGCCTGCCGATCTGCCGCTGGCAACCCCAGATGCAGGTGTTTGCAAATCTGCTCAGCTACCCCCTCTATTCATCCTCAAATATTTTTCTTTTTGAGTCGAACTGGTGCGGCCATTTCCCTGCGCCCGTTTTCGTGCATAAATCTGTCTCCGGTTATTTCCAGACACCTTTTAAAACGCTTGTTCGGCACTCTGGTTCGGAAATTGCTACTTTCAACAGGTCTTACGCTTTCCAGTAACAACAATTCTGCGCCACGAGCGCTCATATTGGTTTTAGGGATTGAATAATGAAAAAAGCATTGATGACCCTTTCTGCACTGGCATTGTGCATGGCTGCTGGCTCCGCCATGGCGAAAGAATACAAAGAACTGCGTTTCGGCGTTGACCCTTCCTACGCACCGTTTGAGTCGAAAGCGGCCGATGGCAGCCTGGTAGGCTTCGACATCGATCTGGGGAACGCGATCTGCGCCGAACTGAAGGTCAAGTGCAAGTGGGTCGAAAGTGACTTCGATGGCATGATCCCTGGCCTCAAAGCCAACAAATTCGACGGCGTGATCTCGTCGATGACCGTTACCGAAGCCCGTGAAAAAGTCATCGACTTCTCCAGCGAGCTGTTCTCCGGCCCAACCGCCTATGTGTTCAAGAAAGGCTCCGGCCTGACCGAGGACATCGCTTCGCTGAAGGGCAAAACCGTAGGCTACGAGCAAGGCACCATCCAGGAAGCCTACGCCAAAGCCGTTCTCGACAAGGCCGGCGTAAAAACCCAGGCCTATCAGAATCAGGATCAGGTGTATTCCGACCTGACTTCCGGCCGTCTCGACGCAGCGATCCAGGACATGCTGCAAGCCGAACTGGGCTTCTTGAAGTCACCAAAAGGTGAAGGCTACGAAGTCAGCAAGCCTGTCGACAGCGAACTGCTGCCAGCCAAAACCGCGATCGGCATTAAGAAAGGTAACACCGAGCTGAAAGCACTTTTGGATAAAGGTATCAAAGCGTTACACGATGATGGCACCTACGCCACCATTCAGAAGAAACACTTTGGCGATCTGAATCTGTACAGCGGCAAATAATGCCCGGCGCCCATCTTGCGATGGGCGCTTTTTTCATCCGATCAGGTTGCTGATTTATGTTCGAAAACCTATTAGAAAATCTGGGGCTCTCTGCCTTCAGCCTCAAGGGCTTCGGTCCGCTGCTGATGCAAGGCACCTGGATGACGATCAAGTTGTCGGCGTTGTCGCTGTTGGTGGCCGTGTTGCTCGGGCTGCTCGGCGCCAGTGCCAAGCTGTCAAAAGTCAAACTGATGCGCGTGCCTGCCCAGTTCTACACCACCCTCATTCGCGGCGTTCCGGACCTGGTCCTGATGCTGTTGATCTTCTACAGCCTGCAAACCTGGCTGACCTCCTTTACCGATTACATGGAATGGGAATACATCGAGATCAACCCGTTCAGTGCCGGGGTCATTACCCTGGGCTTCATCTACGGTGCGTATTTCACCGAAACCTTCCGTGGCGCGATCCTCGCCGTCCCACGGGGTCAGGTTGAAGCGGCCACCGCCTATGGCCTCAAGCGCGGCCAGCGTTTCTGGATCGTGGTGTTCCCGCAGATGATGCGTTATGCCCTGCCGGGGATCGGCAACAACTGGATGGTGATGCTCAAGGCCACCGCCCTGGTGTCGATCATCGGCCTCGCCGACCTGGTCAAGGCCGCCCAGGACGCCGGCAAAAGCACCTATCAGCTGTTTTACTTCCTGGTGCTTGCCGCATTGATCTACCTGGTGATCACCAGCGCGTCCAACATCATCCTGCGCTGGCTTGAGCGTCGTTACTCCGCCGGTACCCGGGAGGCCGTACGATGATCGAACTTCTGCAGGAATACTGGAAACCCTTTCTCTATAGCGACGGCAACAACATCACTGGCCTGGCCATGACGATGTGGCTGCTCAGCGCGTCGATCTTCATTGGTTTTATCGTGTCGATCCCGCTGTCCATCGCCCGTGTGTCGCCGCACCTCTACATCCGTTGGCCGGTGCAGTTCTATACCTACCTGTTCCGTGGCACGCCGCTCTATATCCAGTTGCTGATCTGTTACACGGGGATCTACAGCCTGGCCACCATTCGGGCCCAGCCAGTACTGGACGCATTCTTTCGCGATGCGATGAACTGCACGATCCTGGCCTTCGCTCTGAACACCTGCGCCTACACCACGGAGATTTTCGCCGGGGCAATCCGCAGCATGGCCCACGGTGAAGTGGAAGCGGCCAAGGCTTACGGCCTGACAGGCTGGAGGCTGTATGCCTACGTGATCATGCCGTCGGCCCTGCGTCGCTCGTTGCCGTACTACAGCAACGAAGTGATTCTGATGCTGCACTCGACCACCGTGGCCTTCACCGCGACCATCCCCGACGTCCTGAAAGTCGCGCGGGACGCCAACTCGGCGACATTCCTGACCTTCCAGTCGTTCGGCATCGCTGCGCTGATCTACCTGACCGTCACTTTTGCACTGGTCGGCCTGTTCCGCCTTGCCGAACGCCGATGGCTGGCCTTCCTCGGGCCGACCCACTAGGTCTCAACCTGCTTCAGGAACAACAGATGCGCCACCAGAAACATGACCTGCTGGCCCCGCTGCCGGGGACCGCACGACAGATCCACAGTTTTCACTTCGGCCCACAACCGGCCAACGGCAAGATCTACATCCAGGCCTCTCTGCACGCCGACGAAATGCCCGGCATGCTGGTGGCCTGGCACCTCAAGCAACGCCTGGCAGAGCTGGAAGCCGCCGGTCGCCTGCGCAGCGAAATCGTGCTTGTACCCATCGCCAACCCGGTGGGTCTGGAACAGGTGCTGATGGATGTACCACTGGGCCGCTACGAACTGGAAAGCGGCCAGAACTTCAACCGCTGGTTCGTCGACCTCAGTGAAGAGGTCGGCAACGCGATCGAGGGCAAGCTCGGTGACGATCCGCAGCACAACCGGCAACTGATCCGCAGCAGCCTGCGCGAAGCGCTGGCCCGACAGACTGCCGACACCCAATTGCAATCCCAGCGCCTGACCCTGCAACGACTGGCCTGCGACGCCGACATGGTGCTCGACCTGCATTGCGACTTCGAAGCGGTCGCGCATCTGTACACCACCCCGGAGGCCTGGCCGCAGGTCGAGCCGCTGGCCCGTTACATCGGCGCCGAAGCCAGCCTGCTGGCGACGGACTCTGGCGGCCAGTCGTTCGATGAATGCTTCACCCTGCTGTGGTGGCAGTTGAAAGAGCGCTTCGGCGAACACTTCGACATTCCACCGGGCAGTTTTTCGGTGACCGTCGAATTGCGCGGTCAGGGCGACGTCAATCATCCGCTGGCGAACCGTGATTGCCAGGCACTGATCGATTACCTGATCCATTTCGGCGCGATCGCCGGCGAATCCGCCCCCCTGCCCGACCTGCCCTATCCGGCGACACCGCTGGCCGGTGTAGAACCGGTAGCCACGCCTGCCGGCGGGCTGCTGGTGTTCACCGCACTGCCGGGGCAATACCTGGAAGCGGGGCAACTGATCGCCGAGGTCATTGATCCGATCAACGATCACGTCACTCCCGTCCACTGCACCGCCGCCGGGCTGATGTACGCCCGCTCGCTGCGCCGCATGGCCACCGCCGGCATGGTGATCGCCCACGTCGCGGGCACCGAAGCCTATCGCAGCGGCTATCTACTTTCGCCTTGAGGATGCACGCCCCATGTACAAATTGACCATCGAAGGCCTGCATAAAAGCTATGGCGACCATGAAGTCCTCAAAGGTGTTTCGCTCAAGGCCAAGACCGGCGACGTCATCAGCCTGATCGGCGCCAGTGGCTCGGGTAAAAGTACCTTTCTGCGTTGCATCAACTTCCTGGAACAACCCAACGACGGCGCCATGAGCCTCGACGGGCAGAACATCCGCATGATCAAGGATCGTCACGGCATGCACGTGGCCGATGCCGATGAACTGCAGCGGATTCGCACCCGCCTGGCCATGGTGTTCCAGCACTTCAACCTGTGGAGCCACATGACGGTGCTGGAAAACATCACCATGGCGCCGCGCCGGGTGCTGGGCTGCGACAGGAAAGAAGCCGAGGACCGCGCCCGGCGCTACCTCGACAAGGTAGGGCTGGCCTCCCGTGTGGCGGACCAGTACCCGGCATTCCTGTCCGGCGGCCAGCAACAACGGGTGGCGATTGCCCGCGCACTGGCCATGGAACCGGAAGTCATGCTGTTCGACGAACCGACCTCGGCGCTGGACCCGGAACTGGTGGGCGAAGTGCTCAAGGTGATCCAGGGCCTGGCCGAAGAGGGCCGAACCATGATCATGGTCACCCACGAAATGAGCTTTGCCCGCAAAGTATCGAGCCAGGTACTGTTTCTGCACCAGGGCCTGGTGGAGGAAGAAGGCGCGCCGGAAGACGTGCTGGGCAATCCGAAAAGCGAGCGGTTGAAGCAGTTCCTCAGTGGCAACCTGAAGTAACGTCTACAGAAAAACCTGTGGGAGCGGGCTTGCTCGCGAAAGCGGTGTGTCAGGCGGCATGAATGCCACTGATACTCCGCTTTCGTCGGATCGCCGCCCGGAGCAAGCCTGCTCCCACTTTTTTTGATCTATAGCGTCTGAACTATCAGACAACAGGCGCGGGTGGTGGCTCATCCGGCAAAGTAGGTTCGCCAGGCTCCATCGGCTGTTCATTCGGGGTATCAGGATCAGGCTGGCCGGGGATACCCCCTGCCATGCTGACGGGCGGATGTGCCAACAAGGACCAGGCCAGAACGCCAACTTGATTGGGTTCAAGCCTTGCCAGTTCGGCACTGATTCGCGGATCGATCTTCATTCGGCACTCCTGGGCGATGGCCCGACCCGCCTTGCGCGGATCGGAACAGTACACTCCATAGAGTGTACCCCCGCTCAGGAATTCCCGACATTTGTCAGACGGTTGACTCAGGTGCGCGGCAGGGTCACGCCACGCTGGCCCTGATACTTGCCGCCACGGTCCTTGTAGGACACTTCACACTCTTCGTCCGACTCAAGGAACAGCATCTGCGCCACGCCTTCGTTGGCGTAGATTTTCGCCGGCAGATTGGTGGTGTTGGAGAACTCCAGGGTCACGTGACCTTCCCACTCAGGCTCGAGCGGCGTGACGTTGACGATGATGCCGCAGCGCGCGTAAGTGCTTTTACCCAGGCAAATGGTCAATACATTGCGCGGAATGCGGAAGTATTCGACGGTGCTGGCCAGGGCAAAGGAGTTCGGCGGAATGATGCACACGTCGCTGTGGATGTCGACGAAACTGCCGGCATCGAAGTTCTTCGGGTCGACGATGGCCGAATTGATGTTGGTGAACACCTTGAAATGATTGGTGCAACGCACGTCGTAGCCGTAGCTCGACACGCCGTAGGAGATCACACGGCTATCGTCGCTGCCACGCATCTGGCGCTCGACGAAAGGCTCGATCATGCCGTGTTCCTGCGCCATGCGGCGAATCCACTTGTCCGATTTGATGCTCATGGCGGGTGTCCTGAATTGCGAGGTCGAAAAATTCTGTCCGGCATCTTACCGGGCGCGCCGCCGGGTTCAAAGTCCGGGGTGAAATTCTCGCCGAACAGGCAGGAATTACGCGCATTGGCGACGAACCGTCACACCGCCGATCCTTAAAACAGAGAAACCTTCGCAAGAAGCATTGGCACGTCCCGGAAAAAGGGTTAAGGTGGCGTCACTGTGCTGCTTGTGTCACTGAGAATCTCTACACGATATGTTGAATTTCGATCCAACCATCTACAAGAATTTTTCCTGCTCTTTGCACTCAGTCTCGGCCAGGGTTCTTCCTGAGTCGCAGTTATCTTTGTTCAAGGAGTTACACCATGTCTAATCGCCAAACCGGTACCGTTAAGTGGTTCAACGATGAAAAAGGCTTCGGCTTCATCACCCCACAATCCGGTGACGACCTGTTCGTTCACTTCAAAGCTATCCAGTCCGACGGCTTCAAAAGCCTGAAAGAAGGCCAACAGGTTTCTTTCATCGCTACCCGCGGTCAGAAAGGCATGCAAGCTGAAGAAGTTCAAGTTATCTAACTTGTACTTGCTTTAGTAAAAAGCCCCGCCCTCAACAGCGGGGCTTTTTTGTGCCTGTGTGTTTTTCACAGGTAAAAAAAGATCGCAGCCTGCGGCAACTCCTACAGAGCTGCCGCAGGCTGCGATTTTTTAGCGTATTACCAGGTCACGCCAAACCCTGCTGTGTAGCGCGTCTTGTCCAGATCCGCATCGTCGGTGCCACTGATGATGTCCCGCTCCGCCTTCAGGTTCAGCGAAGCCCAGTCAGTCACCTTGTAGCGCAACCCCATCTCGGCATCGAGTGCGTAGTCGGCCACATCCGACAGCGGCTTGCCGACCTCACCATTGGTGAAGAACTCGACACGCTTGCCGATCAGGTAGCGGCTGTAGTCCCACGTCATGGCCAGGGCGTAGAAATTTTCCTTGCTGCCATCGGAGAAATCATAGTCCGTGCGGTTGACCAGCGAACCCAGGGAGAACGCCCCGAGTTCGTTATCCCAGAACTGATAGCCGGGACCCGTGCCAACGGTGCGTTGACGGGAAAGGTCTTCGACCTTGTCGCGTTTGTACACCAGGCGCCCCTGCCAGAACCATTGCTCGGTCAGGAACCGGTCGATGGAGTACTCGGCCCGCCAGTTGTCCGTGGTCACCACGTCGTCCTGGAACTCGCGGTTGTATTCGCCTTCGGCGGTATGCCGCCAGCGACCGTGGCGCGCACTGGTCTTGAAATCGATGTCGTAGTCATCGGTATCGTTTTCCGCCCGCTGATAATCCAGCGCGACATCGACATTGCCTTTCCACACCAGATCCTCGACCACCGGTTTTGGCTTGAGAATCTGCTGAATGCTCGCCAGTTCGACGGTCTTCGGTGCATCGCCATTGGCCAGCGTGACCTTGCCGGCGTCCGCCGCTTTCAGCGACCTGGATTTCTCACCCGTGTAGGCATCCTGCTTGACCAGCAATTCCTGATCGCTGTCCAGGGTCTTGACCTGCTTCCAGTCGATCGTCACCGCACCGGCATACTCGGTCTGGATCAGCAGCTTGCCGCCATCGAACAGCGTGATCCTTCCACTGAGCTTGTCACCGTTGTTCAACCACACGGTATCGGCTAGCAAGGGAGTGGAGGCGCTAAGGACAGCGAGACATAGCAGGGATCTGGACAACATAAGCAAAATACAGGCTCGGGATTGCGAAAAAATCGGCATTATCCGCAGGAATAAGGCCCTGACAAGGACTGACCCGGCTATTTCTGCCGAGTTCATTTCTCAAGCGACCGTACAGGAATTACTCTACAGACGGTAAAGCAGACTTCTTCAGGACTGACGGACGTGACCGATCCAACCGATGACCCCGAGAGCGCAGCGCAAATCCGACGCACGGCGCTGTATCTGACTCTGGCGCAAGTCCCCGAGGGCAAAGTCGTCAGCTATGGCCAGTTGGCCGAGCTTGCAGGATTGGGTCGCGCCGCTCGCTGGGTAGGCCGCACACTCAGCCAATTGCCGAGCGACAGTAAGCTGCCCTGGCATCGCGTTCTGGGCGCAAACGGGCGTATAAGCCTGCCGGTCGGCAGCCCTTCAGGTGATGAGCAGCGCGCACGATTACGCATGGAGGGCATCAGTGTCCTGAATAATCGTGTTGATATTCAGCGCCATGGCTGGCGTCCGGTAGAGCACAGCGGTTAGAGTGCGCGCTTTGTTTCCGTATTTCTTGAGGCAGACTCCAGCCCATGCCCCGTAAAACCTGGCGCGCCGCGCTCGCCGCTTATGCCAGCCCTTCGACACTCGTGCTGTTGCTGCTTGGCTTCGCCGCCGGCCTGCCCTACATGCTGGTGTTTTCGACACTTTCGGTCTGGCTCCGTGAAGCCGGCGTGGCGCGTGAAACCATTGGCTATGCAAGCCTGATCGGCCTGGCCTATGCCTTCAAATGGGTCTGGTCGCCCCTGCTCGACCAATGGCGACTGCCATTGCTCGGCAAACTCGGCCGACGACGATCCTGGCTCGTATTGTCCCAGGCACTGGTCATCCTGGGCCTGATCGGGATGGGCTTCTGCGACCCGCAAAAGCATCTGTCCTGGCTGATCGCCATTGCCGTGGTCGTCGCTTTCGCATCAGCGACGCAAGACATTGCAGTAGACGCCTACCGACTGGAAATCGCCGAAGACAATCGCCAGGCCGCCCTGGCCGCCAGCTACATGTCCGGTTACCGGGTCGCTGCGCTGCTGGCCACCGCAGGCGCGCTGTACTTCGCCGAAGGCTTTGGCTCCACCGGCTTCAACTACAAGCATTCGGCCTGGGCCGGCACTTACATCCTGTTCGGCGCACTGATGGTCCCGGCCCTGCTGACGTCCCTGTTCATGCGCGAACCACCCGTGCCGTTGCGAACGCAACTGCAGGCCGGGCGGTACAGCTTCATGCATCAACTGGCCTCGGTGTTCGTGCTGATCATTTTGCTGGTGTCCGTGCCAGCCATGTTCACCCAGCTCTACAACACCGACTTCGCCAGCGTACTGTTCGAAGGTGTGAGCCTGCTCGACCTGCTGCTCGAAGACCGCGCACTCCTGAGGGCCATCCTCTACATCACGCTCACCGCCCTGTGCCTCTCGGCCATGGGCCGTCGTGGCCTGGCACCGGTGCTGACGCCGGTCAACGACTTCATCCTGCGATACCGCTGGCAAGCACTGCTGTTGCTCGGCCTGATCGCCACCTATCGGATGTCCGATACGGTCATGGGCGTGATGGCCAACGTGTTCTACATCGACCAGGGCTTCACCAAGGACCAGATCGCCAGCGTGAGCAAAATCTTCGGCCTGATCATGACCCTGGTCGGCGCCGGCATGGGCGGCCTGCTGATCGTGCGCTTCGGCATCCTGCCAATCCTGTTCATCGGCGGCATCGCATCCGCGGCGACCAACATCCTGTTCCTGATGCTCGCCGACATGGGCCCCAACCTGAACATGCTGGTACTGACCATCTCCCTGGACAACTTCAGTTCAGGCCTGGCCACCTCGGCCTTCGTGGCCTACCTGTCGAGCCTGACCAACCTCAAGTTCTCCGCCACCCAGTACGCCTTGCTCAGCTCGATCATGCTGCTGCTGCCACGCCTGATCGGCGGCTACTCCGGGGTCATGGTGGAGAAGTTCGGTTATCACGATTTCTTCCTGATTACCGCCCTGCTGGGCGTCCCGACCCTGCTGTTGATCGCCTTGCACTGGTTCCAGGAGAACCGCCGCGCAGGCCCGACACCCACCCCGGAACCGGTGCAGACACCGGTAGCCGAAGAATCGTAGGTTTTTATTGCAGGAAGAATCGCGGAGGGCCGAGTGAATCGCGCCCTCCTGCCACACCACCGACCGCACGCCTGTACGCCAGCGGATCTCGCCCGTACAATGCTCCGTCATTTCTCGTCATCAGCAATCGATAACGGCCAACCATGCGCACCAGTCAATTTTTGCTCGCCACACAAAAAGAAACGCCTTCCGACGCGGTCGTGATCAGCCACCAGCTGATGCTGCGCGCCGGCATGATCCGCAAGCTTGCCTCGGGCCTGTACACCTGGCTGCCGATGGGCTTGCGGGTAATGCGCAAGGTCGAAGCCGTCGTTCGTGAAGAAATGAACGCCGCCGGCTCTCTCGAAGTGTTGATGCCGAGCACGCAACCGGCCGAGCTGTGGCAGGAATCCGGGCGCTGGGAGGAGTACGGCCCTGAATTGCTGCGCTTCAAGGATCGTCACGGCCGCGACTTCTGCGCCGGCCCGACCCACGAAGAAGTCATCACCGATCTGATGCGCAACGAGTTGAGCAGCTACAAGCAGCTGCCGATCAACCTGTACCAGATCCAGACCAAATTCCGTGACGAAATCCGCCCACGCTTCGGCTTGATGCGCGGCCGCGAATTCATCATGAAGGACGCCTACTCGTTCCACGCTGACCAGGCTTCGCTGCAGGTCACCTACGACCGCATGCACCAGGCCTACTGCAACGTGTTCACCCGTCTGGGCCTGAAGTTCCGCCCTGTTGAAGCCGACAACGGCTCCATCGGCGGTGCCGGTTCCCACGAGTTCCACGTGCTGGCCGAGTCCGGTGAAGACGACATCGTGTTCAGCAACGGCTCCGACTACGCCGCGAACATCGAGAAAGCCGAAGCCGTGCCACGGGAAACCGCGCGCGCCGCTGCGACCGAACAACTGCGTCTGGTCGACACCCCGAACGCCAAGACCATTGCGCAACTGGTCGAAGGCTTCAACCTGCCGATCGAGAAAACCATCAAGACCCTCGTGGTGCACGCCGAAGAGAAAGGCAAGCTGATTGCCCTGATCATCCGTGGCGACCATGAGCTGAACGAAATCAAGGCCGCCAACCAGCCAGGCGTGGCCAGCCCTCTGGTCATGGCCTCGGAAAGCGAACTGCGCGAAGCCATTGGCGCCGGCGCCGGTTCCCTCGGCCCGTTGAACCTGCCGCTGCCGATCATCATCGACCGCTCGGTCGAACTGATGAGCGACTTCGGCATCGGTGCCAACATCGACGACAAACACTACTTCGGCGTGAACTGGGAGCGCGACTTGCCTGTTCCGACCGTTGCCGACCTGCGCAACGTAGTTTCCGGCGACCCGAGCCCTGACGGCAAAGGCACCCTGGAAATCAAGCGCGGCATCGAAGTCGGGCACATCTTCCAGCTGGGCAACAAGTACAGCAAAGCGATGAAGTGCGAAGTACTGGGCGAGAACGGCAAGCCGGTCACCCTGGAAATGGGCTGCTACGGCATTGGCGTGTCTCGCGTGGTGGCGGCTGCCATCGAGCAGAACAACGACGAAAACGGGATCATCTGGAGCGACACGCTCGCGCCGTTCCAGATTGCCCTGGTGCCGCTGCGCTACGAAACCGAGCAGGTTCGCGAAGCCACCGACAAGCTGTACGCGGAACTGACCGCTGCCGGCTTCGAAGTGCTGCTGGACGACCGTGACAAGAAAACCAGCCCGGGCATCAAGTTCGCGGACATGGAACTGATCGGCATTCCACACCGGATCGTGGTCAGCGACCGCGGCCTGGCCGAAGGGAACCTGGAATACAAGAGCCGTACCGAGGCCGACGCACAAGCGCTGCCGGTCGCCGACGTGCTGTCCTTCCTTCAGGCCCACATCCGCCGCTGATAGCAGATATAGAGACGTCATGTTCAAGCGAAACACCTTAGGCCTCGGTGGTGCCGCCTTGTGCGGCACCCTGCTGGTCAGCGGCTGTGCCAATCACATGTCACAACGCAGCGAGCACGAGGAACGGGTCGAGCGCAAACTGCTCGATCACAGCCTGCAGATCGATGTCGGTGAGCCCAAGGTGCTTGAGCTGCCGCAACGGCGGGTGAAAATCCACGAGCAGAAGACTTTCGAAGTCACCGAGTACGAAGTCACGCGTCACTACGACCGCTATACGCCGTACCAGCCCTGGCGGGAGATCTACGAAATCCCGCTGGGCGCGGTGGCCGTGGTGGCGGGTGTCGGTGCCAACGTGGTCAATGTGTTCGCCCTCGGCAATCTGCCGGACAGCGTGACCAAGGACTGGCTGAGCTACGGTTTCGCCGGGCTCAACCCGTTCATGAACGTGCAGTCCCATGGCCGCGCGCAGCAGAACCTGGCCGGTATTGATGAAGTCCAGCGCGACAAACGCACGGAGTACTCAAGCCTGCCCTGGAGCGAGCGCCCGGTCGAGGTCAAGGCCGGCAAGGAAATCTTCGAACTGACCACCGACAAAAATGGCGTATTGCGCCTTAATCTGCTGGATAACCCGTTCGCCGAACATGACATCAATCATCTGAGCCGCTTGCTGATTCGTGTTGAGGCTGCCCAGGACAACGTGCACACCGATGCCACCCTGGCCGTCAGCAGCACCTTGCGCAGCAAGCTCTATGAGGCCCATGGGCTGATTTATGACGATCTCGAAGGCGACGAAGTCAGCCAGTGGGTCCACCGGGTCAAACGCCTGTCGGAGCTGGGTCTTGAAGAGGAAGCCAGTGAGCTGGAACAGAGCCTGATCGAGCTGACGCGCAACGATCCAGAATTGCAGACCGAGTTCCTGAAGTCGCTGGCCCGCAATGGCGAGCGACTGGTGGCGAATCCGGGACTCAATTAAAGCCAAAAAACTTCGTCGGATCGCCGCCCGGAGCAAGCCCGCTCCCACATTGGATTTCCATTGCTCACAAATCCAATGTGGGAGCGGGCTTGCTCGCGAAGGCGACCAGACATTCACCGCCTAACCTCATTCCTCCACTACCGCTCAAACAACTCCATCTGCTCGAACCCGCCCCGCAAGTCCTCCAGGCGTACACCGACCCCCAACAACCGCACCGCTTTACCGCCACGATTGAAGGCCTGGGTCAACATCAACTGATAACTCCCCAGATCCCGCCCTGCCCCGGCCTGCTCCAATGTCGTCTGCGTGAAGTCGTGAAATTTCACTTTGACGAATGGCTTGCCCGGACGATAACTGCTGTCGATTCGCGCCATTCGACCGGCCAGGGTCTCCAGCAGCTCGGGTAACTTATCCAGGCAACTCTTCAGGTCCGGCAGGTCAACGTCGTAGGTATTTTCGACACTGATTGACTGACGACGACTGTCGTTGTGCACCACACGTTCATCAATCCCACGGGCCAGGCTCCAGAGTCGCTCACCAAAGCTGCCGAACTCTCGCACCAGCGCCAGCTTGTCCCACTCGCGCAATTGCAGGCAATCCGTGATTCCCAGCTTGCCCAGCTTGTCGGCGGTCACTTTGCCGACCCCGTGCAGTTTGCTCACCGGCAAGCCACTGACAAAGTCCTCGACCTGGTCCGGAGTGATGACGAACAGCCCGTTGGGCTTTTTCCAGTCACTGGCGATCTTGGCCAGAAACTTGTTCGGCGCCACGCCTGCCGACACAGTGATGTGCAACTGATTGGAGACCCGACGCCGGATGTCCTGGGCAATTCGCGTTGCACTGCCAGCGAAATGCGCGCTGTCCGACACATCGAGGTACGCCTCGTCGAGCGAGAGCGGCTCGATGATGTCGGTGTAATCGCGAAAAATCGTGTGGATTTCCCTGGACGCTTCTCGATAGGCATCCATGCGTGGCTTGACGATGGTCAGGTCGGGGCACAGCTTCAAGGCATGCCCCGAGGACATCGCCGAACGCACCCCGTACGCCCGCGCCTCGTAATTGCAGGTCGCGATCACCCCGCGCCGGTCCGCCGAGCCGCCCACCGCCAATGGCTTGCCGGCCAGACGCGGGTCGTCACGCATCTCAATGGCGGCGTAGAAACAGTCACAATCGACGTGGATGATCTTTCGCTGAGTCATGGCAAAGCAGAGTTCATGGCAAGGAAAAGGCGTGTTGGTGTGACGGACATCCAGTATCTCACCGACACCTGTATATAGCACCAGTAGTCTGAATGTTCTTTTCGACGCGTGGGAAATGTCGCTGGTAAATTTATTTTTTCAATCAGAAAAACATTCCCGATAGAGCCGCAGGCCTTGCTCCGCCTGCCTCACAGGCGGACCAACCCGCTCATCGGCAAGCTAACCGATTGAAGATGAACAGGTTTTATCTGAATTGAAGGTTGACACCCCGGCGTATCTCTATAGAATGCCGACACACAGACGCGGGATGGAGCAGTCTGGTAGCTCGTCGGGCTCATAACCCGAAGGTCGTCGGTTCAAATCCGGCTCCCGCAACCAAACATCAAAAAAGGCTACTCGAAAGAGTGGCCTTTTTTGTGCGCGCTCGTTTTGTAGCACCGAACGCCGAAACAATGCCAGGACGCTCAACGGGACCGAAACCGGAAATCGTTCTGATTCCGAAACTTAGGCCATCGCTGCGACCGTTTGCCGCAATTCAACGTTTATTTGACCTGCTTCAGGATTAACGGTTGACACCCCGGCGTATCTCTATAGAATGCCGCCACACAGACGCGGGATGGAGCAGTCTGGTAGCTCGTCGGGCTCATAACCCGAAGGTCGTCGGTTCAAATCCGGCTCC
>NZ_JBYSYZ010000018.1:0-4363 GCF_058783925.1 Pseudomonas sp. FW305-70 | reverse complement strand
CGCAACCAAACATCAAAAAAGGCTACTCGAAAGAGTGGCCTTTTTTGTATCTGTTGAAAAAGTCCTTTCGCAACAATGATCTGTCACTGTGCAGCAAGCCGTTTGGGGCCCCCCATGCGCCGGGTTCAGACTATGCTCAATCGCAGGCTGAAGCCCTCACGACTGATGTCGCGCCGTCCCCGCCGCCCGGTGACAGGCATTAATATTTGTGATTATTTTTTTCTACAGGGATTGGTAACTTGGCTGGATACCCCCATCCTGTCGCGCACAATCCAAGAGGTGATTGATGCGCGCCAACTCGTCTGATTCACAAGACACTGTCACAGCGACACAACCGATCAAGGCTGAGCGTTTGCACCTGCTTGATCGATTGAGCAAATTCCGCCAACCCATTGGCCTGGCGATCACCCTGCTGTTGTTCGCGATCGCGTTGATTGCCTGTCGCCACCTGCTGAGCGAGCTCGACCTTTACGCGCTGCACGACTCGATCCTCGAAGTTCCGAAACCTGCCTTGATGGGCGCACTGGGCGCAACCGTGGTGGGCTTCATCATTCTGCTCGGCTACGAATGGTCGGCCAGCCGCTATGCCGGGGTGAGCCTGGCACCGCGCGAGTTGGCGCTGGGTGGCTTCACAGCCTTTGCCATCGGCAACGCCATCGGCCTTTCAATGTTGTCGGGCGGCTCGGTGCGCTATCGCCTCTATGCCCGTCATGGCCTGGGAGCGGCTGAAGTCGCCCGCATGACGCTGTTCGCCAGCCTCTCGCTGGGTTGCGCCCTACCGCCGCTGGCCGCCCTGGCGACGCTCAGCGACCTGCCTGCCGCGGCCACCGCCCTGGGACTCTCCGAGACATTGCTTGGCGTAGTGGCGAGCGCCGTGCTCGTGCTGTTTTCGGTGCTGGCCATCGGTATCTACCGTCGCCGGTTGCCGGAACAGCCTTACCCGGACAACCTGCTGGTCAGGATCGGGCGCCGCACCTTGCGCCTTCCAGGAACTCGCCTGACGTTCCTGCAATTGATCATCACCGCCCTGGACGTTGCCGCCGCCGCAACGGTGCTGTATCTGCTGCTGCCGGAAACGCCGCCCTTTGGTGCGTTCCTTCTGGTGTACCTGCTGGCCTTGGCTGCCGGTGTGCTCAGCCACGTGCCGGGCGGTGTCGGGGTGTTCGAGGCGATCTTGCTGGCGGCCTTTTCCGACACCCTGGGTGCTGCGCCACTGGCGGCCGCCCTGCTGCTCTATCGCCTGATCTACGTGGTCCTGCCCTTGCTGGTGGCCTGCCTGCTGTTACTGGTCAACGAAGGTCAGCGCCTGTTCCAGACCCGCCAGACATTGCGCGCGGCCTCGGGCCTGGCGGCGCCGATTCTGGCAGTGCTGGTGTTTCTGTCTGGTGTGGTCCTGCTGTTCTCCGGCGCCACCCCGGAAATCGACACCCGCCTGGAACACATCGGCTTTCTGATCCCCCATCGACTGGTCGACGCTTCGCACCTCGGCGCCAGCCTGGTCGGCGTGCTTTGCCTGTTGCTGGCCCAGGGCCTGCGCCGCCGGTTGTCGGCCGCGTGGATGCTGACCACCATCCTGTTGCTGGTCGGCGCCCTGCTCTCGCTGCTCAAAGGTTTCGACTGGGAAGAAGCCAGCCTGCTGGTGCTGACGGCGAGCCTGCTCGGGGTATTCCGCCGCTCGTTCTACCGCCCCAGCCGCCTGACCGAAGTACCGTTCTCGCCGCTGTACCTGGTGGCAAGCCTGTGCGTGCTCGGGGCGTCGATCTGGTTGCTGCTGTTCGCCTATCAGGACGTTCCGTACAGTCATCAACTCTGGTGGCAATTCACTCTGGACGCCGATGCCCCTCGCGGCCTGCGTTCACTGCTCGGGGCCGCCGTGCTGCTGGTAGTGGTATCGCTGACCTGGTTGCTGCGCACCGCGCGCCCGGTCATTCACCTGCCGACACCCGAGGAGCTGGAGCGCGCCAGCAAGATCCTCATGGCCTCCGCGCAACCCGATGGCGGCCTGGCCCTGACCGGTGACAAGGCGCTGCTGTTCCACCCCAACGACGAGGCGTTCCTGATGTACGCCCGTCGCGGCCGCAGCCTGGTGGCGCTGTATGACCCGATCGGCCCGGGCCAGCAACGAGCGGAAATGATCTGGCAGTTCCGCGACCTGTGCGACATCCACCACGCCCGCCCCGTGTTCTATCAGGTACGCGCGGAAAACCTGCCGTACTACATGGACATCGGCCTGACCGCGATCAAGCTCGGCGAAGAAGCCCGGGTCGATCTCAAGCGTTTTGATCTCGAAGCCAAGGGCAAGGAGATGAAGGACCTGCGCTACACCTGGAACCGTGGCACCCGTGACGGCCTGTCGCTGGAGATCTTCGAACCGGGCCAGGCGCCGATGGATGAACTCAAGGTGATTTCCGATGCCTGGCTGACCGGCAAGAACGTCCGCGAGAAAGGCTTTTCGCTGGGCCGTTTCAGCGATGACTACCTCAAGTATTTCCGCATTGCGGTGATTCGCTTCGAAGGACGCCCGGTGGCGTTCGCCAACTTGCTCGAGACCTACGGCCATGACCTGGCCAGCCTCGACCTGATGCGCGCGCACCCGGACGCGCCGAAGCTGACCATGGAATTCATGATGGTCGGCCTGATTCAACATTATAAAAACCATGGATACGCGCGCTTCAGCCTGGGCATGGTGCCGTTGTCGGGGTTGCAACCCCGTCGCGGCGCGCCATTGACCCAGCGCCTGGGCTCGATGGTATTCCGCCGTGGTGAGCAGCTGTACAACTTCCAGGGTTTGCGCCGCTTCAAAGACAAGTTCCAGCCTGATTGGGAACCCCGTTATATGGCCGTGCCCGCCGGACTCGATCCGCTGGTTGCGCTGGCCGACACTGCCGCCCTGATCGCGGGCGGCTTGACCGGATTGGTGAAACGCTGATGATTCAACGCTCCTTGCGGTATGTTTTGGGCACACTGGTGATAGTGGCCCTGATTCTCGCTGGCGGTTTCTGGTACCTGAAACGCCCGGCACCGGAACCGACCCTCGAATGGCTGACCCCGACCGACGGTGCGGCGATGACCCGTGTCATCCCCGGCACCACGCCACGCGCCCAGGTGCTGGTGGCGGTCAACGAAGACCAGAAACTCAGCGACAAACAATTGATGACCCTGAGCCGCAGTGGCTCGGCGCAGATTGTCCAGGTGATCCTGCCCAAGGACTGCCTGCTGCAAAGTCGCGCCCTGCAATCGGGCCTGAGAGAACTCGAAGGCCCGGCAACCCTGGTCAGCGGCATCGGCCCGGGTGCCGTGCTGGCCTGGCGCTGGTTGTCCGAGCAGAAGAATGACAAGGCCCAGGCCGTCTCGGTCGACCTGGCCCTGGAAAAGGGTGGCTGCACTCACCTGCTGCCCAAAAGCGCTGCCCACGGTCACTGGCTGGTCGCGTGGAACGACAACCCGGACGACACCAGTGCCGGCTTCGTGCGTGATCAACCGAACGCCGAAACCAGCATCAGCGACTACGACATCAACCTGCCGCAAGTACTGAACAACGAACTGCGCAAGATCCTCGTCGGCGGCGACAAAGCCGCTGGCGGCCTGCAGATTCCGGTGGTCGAAGTGCCAGCCGGCCAGGCCAGGGACACCGTGACCCTGTTCCTGTCCGGTGACGGCGGCTGGCGCGACCTCGACCGCGACGTGGCGGGCGAGATGGCCAAGATCGGCTACCCGGTGGTCGGCATCGACACCCTGCGCTACTACTGGCAGCACAAGAGCCCTGAGCAAAGCGCACTGGACCTGACCGAACTGATGCAGCACTACCGGCAGAAATGGGGCACCAAGCGCTTCATCCTGACCGGCTATTCGTTCGGTGCCGACGTACTGCCGGCGATCTACAACCGCCTGGCCGAATCGGAACAGCAGCGCGTCGACGCGATCATCCTGCTGGCCTTCGCCCGCACCGGCAGCTTCGAAATCGAAGTCGAAGGCTGGCTCGGCAACGCCGGCAAGGAAGCCGCCACCGGCCCGGAAATGGCCAAGCTGCCAGCCGCCAAAGTGGTGTGCATCTACGGCGAAGAAGAAACCGACGAGAGTGGCTGCACCGACAAGACCGCGGTGGGCGAAGCCATCAAGCTGCCTGGCGGCCACCACTTCGACGAGAACTACCCGGCGCTGGCCAAGCGTCTGGTGGAGGTGATCGAGAAGCGGCAGGTGAAGGAAACGGCGGCTGCAGAGTGATCTGACAGCCTGCAAAAAGCCCTCGCTACCTTAAGGTTCCGGGGGCTTTCTGATTCTCGAACACCACAGATCCCCTGTGGGAGCGGGCTTGCTCGCGAAGAGGCCGGTACAGGCGCCAGAAGACTTACTGGATGATCAG
>NZ_JBYSYZ010000017.1:0-110641 GCF_058783925.1 Pseudomonas sp. FW305-70 | reverse complement strand
GTTGGTTCAGGCGGCCATTGAGCTCAACAAAAAGTAAGCCATGCACAAGTCCCTGTGGGAGCGGGCTTGCTCGCGAATGGGGTGACTCGGTCTTTTGTAGGAAATGCGGGCTTAGAAATCCCGCTTGTAGAAGATGTCCAGCGAACTGGCCACGCCGCCGGCGGCCTCGAGGTAGACCCTTTTGCTCAGCTTGTAGCGCAGGGCAATGGTGTTGGCCGGTTCGAACACGCCGACGCCATAGCGCAGGCTGAGTTTCTCGGAAATATTACCGCTGGCCACCACACTGGTGGCGTCGCCACTGCCCTGGGTGTCGAGCTGGAAGTCCTGGATGCCCAGGTTCTTGGCGATGCCGCTGGTCACACCGGAACTGCCCATCAAGCCCAACCCGAGGGCCGCCTGGGCGAGCATGTTGTTGTCTTCGCCATTGCTGCTCAGTGGACGCCCGAGCACCAGATAGGACAGGGCCTGCTCCTGGCTCATCGCCGGTTCCGAAAAGATTTGCGTGGTCGGTTGTTCGGCGCTGCCACTCAAACGAATGCCGGCGATGATGTCGTCGGTCTTGCGAATGGCTTCGATGTCCAGGTACGGCTGATCGATGGGCCCGGCAAACAGCAAACGTGCCCGGCGCACCAACAGCCGCTGGCCATAGGCGCGGTAACGCCCGTCGTTGAGCCACAGCTCGCCACGGGTGTCCATGTTGTCGCCGATGTGCACATGCCCCTGCACATTCGCCGTCAGGCCAAACCCGGCAAAGCTCAGCTTGTCCTCGCCGACCAGCACTTCGATGTCCATCTTCATCGCCAGCGGCGGCTTGCCCTCCTCGGTCTGCTGACCGACGATCACCGTGTCATCGGAGACCTTGACCGTCGACGGCGGCAATTCACGAATGGTGATTTCGCCCCTGGGCACCAGCACTTTACCGGCGATGGCCAACTCATCGCCCTTCATCGAGATTTTCAGGTCCGGTGCGACTTCAAGCTTGGCGTAAGGCTCGACGGTGACCGGCAATTGCGTGCCCTTGAGCACCAGATCCACCACCAGCGCCTGACCCCAGGCGATGTTGCCGTTCAAGCTGCCCTGCCCGGCCTTGCCGCTGTTCCAGCCACCGTTCAGCTGCACGCTTTCACCGGCGATGAGCGCCTGAACGTGCAGGTTTTGCAACTCCATCGGCAATTCAGGCCCGGCCACCACGCCGTCACTGAGTTGCAGACTGCCATTGACCTGCGGCGCCAAAAGTCCGCCGGAAATCGTGCCGCTGCCATTCAGGCGCCCGGTCAGCTTCTCGACCATCGGCACGAACGGTCGCGCCACCGACAGGTCCAGCCCGCTCAAGCGGAACGAGCCGTTCAACGGTTTGTTCTTCGGCAACGGATTGAGCTGCGCCTGCACCATCAATTCGCCGAGCTTGCCGCCGACGAAATTGAGTTCGGTGTCGATACGTTTGGGCGTGAGTTTGCTGGTGAGTTTCAGGGTCTGGTACGGGAAGTCCAGCCACTGGTCCTTGTCCTTGATGCGCAACGTGCCGCCACCAGCATCGACACTGACCTGGCCGTTGGGGCCACTGGCCGGCAGATCCAGTTGCAGGTCGGCATTGAGCCGCCCCTGCCAGGCGAAATCCTTCGGCAACCACTGTGCGAGGCTGTCGATCGGGAACTGCTTGAGGTGATAACGCAGCTTCGGCTCTGGCATCAGGCGCGAGTCTTCCCCGCACAGGCTGGCCTGGCCGGATGCCCAGCAATGGGCACCGAAGTTGATTTTGCCGTCCGCCAGGCGTTCGAGTTTCGCCGGCCCTTGCAGCTTCCAGTCCTGGCCACCGGCCTGGATATCACCGCTGGCCAGGCGTCCACGCCAATTGCCTTTATCCAGCGCACCGTCCAGACCCAGCGCCAGTTTCAGTTTCGGCCCTTGCAGATCGAGGCTCAGCTTCTGGTTCTTGATATCGCCCTGGCCGCTGGCGGTCAGGGTTCCCAGCGAGGTGTCACCGGCCTGGATGCCGCTGCCCTTGAGATCGACTTTCGCCCGTTGCGCATTGTCCAGCGTGGCGTCCAGGTTCAGGCTTTGCAGGCGATTGTCCTGGAAAACCAATTGCGAGCCTTGCAAGTCAAGCTTGCCCTGGGGCGCCTTGAGTGTGCCGGCGACATCCACGCGGCCATTGAGTTGGCCGCGCAGCTCTGGCCAGAGCTGGGCCAGGCGCGGCAGCTTGAGATCGATCTGCCCGGCGAGTTTCTGTTGCAGGCTGCCCTTGCCGCTGATGCTGTTCTCGCCCAGGCGAACCTGCAGGGCATTGAGATTCCATTGCTCACCACGGCCATCGGCCTTGGCCTGGATCACCGCTGGCTGGCCGCGCAGTTTGCCCTTGAGGTCCAGGTCGGCATTGAGGCTGAGCACTTCGTTTTTCAGTTCGCCCGTGCTGCGCAACGGCCCCGCCAGCGTGCCCGGCAGCTCCGCGACCCAGTACGCCGGGTTGATCGCCGACAGATCCAGCGCGGTGTCCCAGGCAATGCCGTCGGCGAACTGCAGGTTCAGGTGCCCTTCAGCCTTGCCCTGCCCGGCCTGGAGTTGAATCTGTTGCAGGTAGATTTTCGTCAGGTCGCCCGCGAACGGACTGGCCAGGGTGAAGGCACCGGCCGGACCATCCGCCGCGGCTTCAAAATGACCGAGGTATTTGCCGTCGGTGTAGGACACCTCACCGGTGAAGCGGTGCAACACCACCTCCGGTTCGTCGATCAATGGATAGAGACGGTGCCAGGGGAAGTCCAGCCAGTCGATTTTCGCTTCGGCGCTCAGGCCTTTGCTCCAATCCACAAGCCCTGTGAGCTTGAGGCTTTGCTGGTCGTTGGCGGTCAGGTCGAGCGCGGCGATCTGCGCGCCGTTGGCGTCGACCTTGCCTTGCAGCGCCAGGGCGACCGGCCCTTGCTCGGCGGGCAGCGTGGCCTTGCCGAGCAGCGCGTAGCCGTTCTTCAAGTCGCCGGCACCGCTGAGTTCAAGCTGATTGAGTTGCAGGGTGTCCGGCAGATCGGCACCGGGTTTGAAGCCATCGGCGGTGATCCGCACCTTGGCCGGCAGGTTGTCCACCAGCGGTTGCAGTTCGCCGGTCAGTTGCCCGTTGAGGTAACCGCTGCTGTCGGCTCTGAGATTGAGGGTTTTCAGCAGGTCGCCATCAATCTTGAGCGCCAGCTCCCACGGCGCGGGGGTCGACAGGGTCAACTTGCCTTGCGCGTGAAGCGGCCAATTGCCGATCGGTTGCAGCGAGCCGGACAGGTTCAGGTTGAGGTCATCGCGCTGCAAATGCACGGAATCGATCTGCATGCCCTCAGGGGTCCAGTGTGCTGCCAGCTGCAAACCCTTGAGCTCTTCACTGCCGTTGAACAGCAGGCTGCCGACCTTGACATCTCCCAACTCGATGGCCAGCGGCAACTTCAGTTCCGGCAGGGTAATCGGGCCGCTGTCCGGCTCTTCGGAACCCGGCGGGAACGTCAGGCTGACCTGGTCGGCCTGCAATTGCTCGATGCACAAGGTCATGCGGGTCAGGCACAACGGCGACCAGGCGAAAATCATCTGGTTCAGTTCAATCCGGCTGGTGTCCTGCTGCCACAACACACGGTCAGCACTCCACTGCCCGCCCAACCGGCCCTGGAAGTTGTCCAGGGTCAATCCCGGCACGAAGCCCAACGCCCAACGGCTGCCCGTCGCCGTGCCCAGCACAGTGGCCAGCGTCAGGACAACCAGCATCAACAGTGCGGCTATCGCCAGCAGCGTTACTTTCAAACCACGCTTCACAGCTCAGGCCCCATGGAAAAGTGCAGTCGAATGCCACCATCGTCGTCCAGTGCATGGGCCAGGTCGAGGCGGATCGGCCCCACCGGCGATACCCAGCGCACGCCGATACCGACCCCGGTCTTGAGGCTCGGCAGTTCGAGGGTGTTGAAGGCGTTGCCCTGGTCGACAAAGGTCGCTATCCGCCATTTTTCGGCGACCGAATACTGATACTCCGCGCTGGCGGCCACCATGTAGCGGCCACCGATGCGATCGCCGTCGGAGTTTTCCGGCGACAGGCTCTGATAGTCGTAGCCGCGCACGCTCTGATCGCCACCGGCGAAGAAGCGCAACGATGGCGGTACCGATTTGAAGCCGTTGGTGGCACTGCCGCCGACCTGCACCCGTCCGAGGAAGCGGTGTTTATCGAACACCGTAGTCAGGCCTTTGACCAATGCCGTGCCATAGAGCAGGTTGCTGTCGGAACCCAGACCTTCCTTGGCCACCTTGGATTCGAATTGCAGGCGATAGCCGTTGTGCGGATCGATGCGGTTGTCGCTTTTGAGGTATGAATAGCTCACACCGGGCATCAGCAAGGTACTGAGTCCCGAGTCATCGCCCAGTTGATAATCCTCGTGCTGCCACTTCAGCGACACCACCCGTTGCCAGCCGCTGGGCAGTTTGCTGTGCCACTCGGGGCCGAGGGTCAGCAGCTTGCTGTGGCTTTCCTTATCGGCGATTTCTTCATTCTGGTAGCCACCGGCAAAACGCAGTTTGTCGGTCAGTGGCGGGTCCAGCGGAATGTCGTAGAACAGCCCGACGTTTTGCCGGGGTGCCGAGACTTCGGTTTCCCAGCCATAACTGTGCCCTTGTGGGTTGACCCAGTGCCGGGTCCAGTTGGCCTTGGCCCGTGGGCCGACGTCGGTGGAGAAACCCAGGCCCAGGCCCATGGTCCGTGGCTTGCGGGTTTCGAGTTTGACGTCTACCGGGATCGCATTCTCTTTTGACGCCGCGGGTGCTGCGTCCACGCGCACGCCTTCGAAGTAGCCACTCGATTGCAGGTTCTGATTGAGTTCGGCAATCAGCTCCGAGTCGTAAGGTGTACCGGCCTTGAAGGGCACCATGCGCTGCAGCAGTTCGTCATCGAACGGCGTATCGCCCTCGAAACTGACCTTGCCCAAGGAATAGCGTGGACCGCTTTCATAGATAAGGTCGATATCGGCAACGCCGGCCCGGGGGTCGACCGACAGTGTCGAACGGGTGAAACGGCCGCTGAAAAAGCCATAACGCGAAGCCTGGTTCTGGATCAGGCGCTTGGCGTCCTCGTAATGCCCATGGTTGAGCACGGCACCGGGCTTGAGCGCGTCGCTTTTGGGGATTCGAAAGGATTTGAGGGACGCCGCGGGTCCTTCGACTCGCACCGTGACATTGCGCAAGTGCACCGGCTCGCCGGGGTCGACCTTCAACACCAGGCGTGGCTTTTCGCCACCCTTCACTTCGCTGTCGATGTGCGGCTGGTAATAACCCAAGGCCTGGGCGGCCTTGCGCGCCTGCTCCTCGGCGCCACGACTGAAGCGCTGCAAGGCTTCTTCGTCACGATCGCCGAGGCTGCCGATATAGCCCTCTATATTGGCCTTCAGTTCATCGTTGGACGGTTTGATCCGCACATCCAATTCACTTTGCGCCAGCGCCGTGCAGCTGGATAACAGCATAAGCACGCCACTGGTAAATCTTCCTGGAAACTTCATAGGCGCGGATGCTATCACGAGCATGGTTCATGAACACGGAAGCGTGATAGAGCCTGACATGCCCGGAAAGTTCGTGGTCTAAGCCGTTGCTGTTTGTAACACCTGGGGATTGGGGTGAAAAAACACGTGTTCGCGAACCGGCCCAACCGCAACTTCACCGATTTCCTCATAGCCCTGACGTTTATAGAACTCCAGATAGCGAGGGTTCCCGGTGTCGAGGATCACGCCCTGTGAGTGTTCATCCACCGCGCACCAGTTGTGCACGGCTTGCAACAGCTGTTCGCCGAAATGCTGGCCCTGGAACTGCGGGTGAACCCCCAGCAACGGCAAGACGTGCACCGAGTCGTTCGGCACGCAGGCCTCCACGGCAGCGTGATACTCGAGGTAGCGACGGGTGCAGCGAAATCCCGTGCTGAGCACCATGCGCAGGCGCCACGCCCAACTTTCGGTGACCCCAAGGCGACGTTGCGGCGGCGCAATCAGGGCGATGCCGATCAGGCGGTCGTTGACCAGCAGACCGATGGCCGGCAGGTCCTGAAGAAAATGCTGGGTCACCAGTTCGCGCACCGTGGCGCGAACCCGCTGTTCGTAACCGGGGCGTTCAGCTTCGAACAGATAGCCGAAGGTCGGTTCGTGTCGATAAGCCTGGTACAGCAGCGAACGGGCTTCACGGGCGTAGCCGCTGTCGAGCATGTGAATATCGGCGATGGCGGTCGAGGTTTCGGGCATGACGGTTGATCTCCCCGGCACAGCTCGGATGGCTGCGCTCCTGTTGTTACTGTTGTTACGAGCTGATCGGTGCTGACACAGTTCCTTAAAGATCCGCAATCAGTGTAGGCAATGAAATAGCCTTCGCGAGCAAGCCCGCTCCCACAAAAGCAGAGTCAGGCACATAACCTGTGGGAGCGGGCTTGCTCGCGAAGAGGCCATCACTGCCCACACAAGGCTGACTGGAAAAACTCAATCCCCTCACCCCACACTGGCCCGATTCCCCCATGTCAGCTAGCATCGCCCTTTTGCCAGGACTGCCGACCATGAAGATCGTCTCCTTCAACATCAACGGGCTGCGCGCCCGTCCCCATCAGCTGGCGGCGCTGATCGAAAAGCACCAGCCCGATGTGATCGGCCTGCAGGAAACCAAAGTCCACGATGAGCAGTTCCCGCTGGCCGAGGTGCAGGCGCTGGGCTACCACGTGTATTTCCACGGGCAAAAAGGCCATTACGGCGTCGCCCTGCTCTCGCGCCAGGAACCCCTGGCCCTGCATAAAGGTTTCGCCACCGACGAAGAAGATGCCCAGCGGCGATTCATCTGGGGCACCTTCGCCGACGCCAACGGTGTACCGGTCACCATCATGAACGGTTATTTCCCACAGGGAGAAAGCCGCGACCACCCGACCAAATTCCCGGCCAAGGAACGCTTCTACGGCGACTTGCAGCAATTGCTGGAAAGCCAGTTCAAGAACGACCAGCCGCTGGTGGTGATGGGCGATGTGAACATTTCCCCGGAAGACTGCGACATCGGCATCGGCCCGGACAACATGAAGCGCTGGCTGAAAACCGGCAAATGCAGCTTCCTGCCGGAAGAGCGCGAGTGGATGGCCCGCCTGAAGAACTGGGGCCTGGTCGACAGTTTCCGTCACCTGAACCCGGACGTGACCGACACCTTCAGCTGGTTCGACTACCGCAGCCGTGGCTTCGAAGACGAACCCAAGCGAGGCCTGCGCATCGATCTGATCCTCGCCTCCCACGGCTTGCTGCCGCGTGTGAAGGCCGCCGGTGTGGACTACGAGCTGCGCGGCATGGAAAAACCTTCGGACCATGCGCCGATCTGGCTTGAGTTGAGCTGATCCCGAGACGTACGCAACACCAATGTGGGAGCGGGCTTGCTCGCGAAAGCGGTGTGTCATTCAACAATGATGTCGACTGATACGCCCTCTTCGCGAGCAAGCCCGCTCCCACATTGGAAAAGTGTCATTTTTCGGAAACCTTACTGACTTAATCTCCCGACACCTCCCTTGGCTATATAAGGTGCCGGCATGATGCTGCGCGTATTGTTCCTGTTGATGCTGTGCCTCGGCTTGCCACACCTGGCGGCTGCCGGCAATTTGCCGACAGCCGGACAAGGCCCGGTGCTGCGCATTCAGGGCTCCAACACCATCGGCGCGGCCCTGGGGCCGGCGCTGGTCGAAGGCCTGCTGGGCGAACAGGGCCTGCGCAGGATTCACCGCGAAACCCTGGCTACCGCCAACGAACTGCGCATCGTGGGTGAAACCGATCAGGGCAGCCGGGTTGTCGTTGAGGTCGCAGCCCACGGTTCGAGCACCGGTTTTGCCGCCCTGAAAGCCGCCAATGCCGACCTCGCCGCCTCATCGCGCCCGATCAAGGACAGCGAACGGGTGAGCCTTGCATCCCTGGGCGATCTGAAAAGCCCTGGTGCCGAACAAGTCATCGCCATCGATGGCCTGGCGATCATCCTTCACCCGGACAATCCGCTGACTCAACTCGGCACCGAGCAACTGGCGCGCATTTTCAGTGGCGAAGTCAAAACCTGGGAAGACATCGGCGGCCGCGGCGGGCCGATTCATCTGTATGCGCGGGATGATCAGTCCGGTACCTACGACACCTTCAAGGAACTGGTCCTGAGTGATCGCGGGAAAAGTTTCAGCAGCACGGCGAAACGCTTCGAATCCAGTGAACAACTGTCCGACGCCGTGAGTGCAGACCCACAAGGCATTGGTTTTATCGGCCTGCCCTACGTACGTCGGGCCAAAGCCGTGGCGATTGTCGATGGGCAATCACAAGCCATGCCGCCACTGAACAACCTGATTGCCACGGAAGACTATCCGCTGTCCCGCCGACTGTTTTTTTATCTGCCACCGAGCACAAAGAACCCTTGGGCCGATGCACTGGCGGCGTTTGCCCAAAGCAACAAGGGACAAGCGATTGTCGCCGCCAACGGTTTCATCGCCCAAACCGTCCAGGCCATGACCGTGACACCCAATGCGTTGATGCCGGAGGGTTATCAGGCTCTGAGCCGTCACGCACAGCGTTTGTCGGTCAACTTTCGTTTCGAAGAAGGCAGCGCAACGCTGGACAACAAGGCGCAACAAGACTTGTCCCGGGTGCTCGACTATATAAAGCAGCACGACAAAACCAATGGCCAGGTAACACTGGTGGGCTTTGGCGATGCCAAGAGCGACCCGGCGCGCGCCGATCTGTTGTCGAAGCTGCGGGCCATGGCGGTAAGGCGGGAGTTGGTGAAAAGCGGTGTGGTGTTTCGCGAGATTCGCGGGTTTGGAGCGCAGATGCCGGTGGCGGCCAATAGCGCCGATGAGGGAAGGATCAAGAATCGGCGGGTTGAGGTTTGGGTGTATTGAATCTGATGTTGCTGTATTGAATGGAATGACGCCTTCGCGAGCAAGCCCGCTCCCACACTGAATCTGCGCCATGTAGAGATCCAATGTGGGAGCGGGCTTGCTCGCGAAGGCAGGCGCCGCGGTATTACTGCCCGCTACGCATCATCTCTTTCGGCACATACTTGCCGATCTCGAACTTGCCGATCGCCGCACGGTGCACTTCGTCCGGGCCGTCGGCCAGGCGCAGGGTGCGCTGCATCGCGTACATGTAGGCCAGCGGGAAATCGTTGGAAACCCCTGCCCCGCCATGGATCTGGATCGCCCGGTCGATCACCCGCAGCGCAACGTTTGGCGCGACGACCTTGATCTGTGCGATCTCGCTGCGGGCCACTTTGTTGCCAACGGTGTCCATCATGTACGCCGCCTTGAGTGTCAGCAGGCGTGCCATGTCGATTTCCATCCGCGAATCGGCGATCTTGTCGACGTTACCGCCCAGCCGCGCCAGGGGCTTGCCGAATGCCGTACGGCTCACCGAGCGCTTGCACATCAGTTCCAGCGCACGCTCGGCCATACCGATCGAACGCATGCAGTGGTGAATCCGGCCCGGACCAAGGCGACCTTGAGCGATTTCGAAACCGCGTCCTTCGCCCAGCAGGACGTTTTCGTACGGCACCCGGACGTTTTCAAACAGCACTTCGGCGTGACCATGAGGCGCATCGTCGTAACCGAACACCGGCAGCGGACGCACAATCTTCACGCCGGGGGTATCGACCGGCACCAGAATCATCGAGTGCTGGGCGTGGCGTGGCGCGTCCGGATTGCTCAGCCCCATGAAAATCAGGATTTTGCAGCGTGGGTCGCAAGCACCCGAGGTCCACCATTTCTTGCCGTTGATCACCCACTCATCACCATCGCGCACCGCACGGGCGGCCATGTTGGTGGCGTCGGAGGACGCCACGTCCGGTTCGGTCATCGCGAATGCCGAGCGGATCTCGCCGCGCAGCAAGGGTTCGAGCCAGCGTTGCTTCTGTTCTTCGTTGGCATAACGCACCAGCACTTCCATGTTGCCGGTGTCCGGTGCCGAGCAGTTGAACGGCTCTGGCCCCAGCAGCGAGCGCCCCATGATTTCCGCCAGCGGCGCGTATTCAAGGTTGGTCAGGCCGGCACCGAGCTCAGACTCAGGCAGAAACAAATTCCACAACCCTTCAGCCTTGGCCTTGAGTTTGAGTTCTTCCATGATCGCGGTCGGCTGCCAGCGGTCGCCCTCGGCGACCTGGCGCTCGAACACGGCTTCGGCGGGATAAACGTAGGTGTCCATGAACGCTGTTACGCGCTCACGCAGTTCCTGAACCTTGGGCGAATAAGCGAAATCCATGAGCGAGATACCTTCTTGGGGGAGGTTGTTTAGATCATGCAATCGATGCTAGAACAGCCATGAAAATTTACCTAGCCTATTCTCGGCGTGTATAAACATTCATCACCGATATATGATCGGCTGATCGTCAAGGTCAGCCCGCCCACACAATAAGAGAGCCGCGTAATGAATCTGAGCAAGGTCGATCTCAACCTTTTCATCGTCTTCGACGCGATCTACACCGAAGCCAACCTGACCCGCGCCGGGCAGATTGTCGGCATCACCCAACCGGCGGTGTCGAACGCTCTGGCCCGCCTGCGCGAGACCTTCAACGACCCGCTGTTCGTACGCACGGCCCAGGGCATGGTGCCGACGCCCATGGCGCAGAACATCATCGGCCCGGTGCGCAATGCGCTCTCACTGCTACGCGTGTCGGTGCAGGAAAGCCGCATTTTCAACCCGCAGCAAGCGGTCAAGACCTATCGCATCAGCATGACCGACCTCACCGAAGCGGTGATCCTGCCGCCGTTGTTCCAGCGCCTGCGCCGCCTGGCGCCGACGGTGATCATCGAGAGTTTTCTGTCCAAACGCCGCGAGACCACCAAGGAACTGGCGGCCGGCCGCCTGGACTTTGCGGTCGATGCGCCGCTCAACACCGACCCGCAAGTGCGTCACGTCAAGTTGATGGAAGACCGCTACGTGTGCGCCATGCGCAAGGGGCATCCGCTGGCGGGCAAGGAAAAACTCACGCTGGATGATTACCTGAGCCTGACCCACATCCATATTTCCAGCCGCCGCAGCGGCCTCGGCTATGTCGACCTGGCGCTGGGCAAGATGGGCATCCAGCGCAAGATCGCCCTGCGTTCCCAGCATTACCTGATGGCCTCGCAGGTGTTGCAGCAGACGGACATGGTCATGACCGTGCCGGAACGCTTCGCCCGCCGTAACGACCTGCACGCCTTTTATCTGCCGGTCAACGATGTGCCGCCGGTGGAAACCCACCTTTACTGGCACGAAAGCACTGACCAGGACCCGGCGAACCGCTGGATGCGCGAGCAAATGATCGAGCTGTGCCAGCAGGTGACGGCGCAGGAGAAGAAGCTCGAGAAGGTGTAAAGGCGTCACACCGCGTTATCGTTCTTCGCGAGCAAGCCCGCTCCCACATTGGATCTTCAGTGGACACAATACTGGTGCCCTGCACAGATCCCTGTGGGAGCGGGCTTGCTCCGGGCGGCGTTCCGACGAAGGGGCCAGCAAGAACACTGAAAATTCACGCCCCTTGACGTAAACGTCAACCTGCCATTAGCTTAGCGCCATGACCTTTTGCGAGCGCTTCCATGAGCAGCCAGACCTACAGCATTTCCGACCTCGCCCGCGAGCTCGACATCACCACCCGCGCCATTCGCTTTTATGAGGAGCAAGGCCTGCTCAGCCCCGAGCGCCGTGGTCAGGAACGCATTTACTCGCCCCGGGACAAAGTCAGCCTGAAGCTGATCCTGCGGGGCAAACGCATCGGTTTCTCGCTGGCTGAATGCCGCGAGCTGATCGAGCTTTACGATCCGTCCAGCGGTAACACCAAACAGTTGCACAGCATGCTGGCGAAAATCAGCGAGCGCCGTGAGCAGCTTGAACAACAGTTGCTGGACATCGAACAGATGAAACTGGAGCTCGATACTGCCGAAGAGCGCTGCGTACAGGCGCTGGAGCAGACCCTCAAAAGCCAGGAATCGATTCAATAAATCCACACCGCCCCCCTGTAGGAGCGAGCTTGCTCGCGATGGTCGTTAACGATAACGCGTGTTTGCTGGATAAACGCGGTGCCTGAGAACCCATCGCGAGCAAGCTCGCTCCTACAGGTTTCTCCGAACAATCAGCACAGGTCGAAGCCCATGTCCCTCCCCTCCCACGTACGCATTGTCGAAGTCGGCCCGCGCGACGGCCTGCAAAACGAAGCCCAACCCATCAGTGTTGCCGACAAGGTGCAACTGGTCGATGCACTGACCGCAGCCGGGCTCGGCTATATAGAAGTCGGCAGTTTCGTGTCGCCCAAGTGGGTGCCGCAGATGGCCGGCTCCGCCGAGGTTTTCGCGCAGATCCAGCGCAAACCGGGTGTGGTCTATGGCGCACTTGCTCCCAACCTGCGCGGTTTTGAAGATGCCCTCGCCGCCGGGGTCAAGGAAGTGGCCGTGTTCGCCGCGGCGTCCGAAGCGTTTTCCCAGCGCAATATCAATTGCTCGATCAGCGAAAGCCTGGAGCGTTTCGCGCCGATCATGGAGGCCGCCAGACAACAGGGAGTGACCGTGCGCGGGTACGTGTCCTGCGTGCTGGGCTGCCCCTATGAAGGTCACATTCCCCCGGAGCAAGTCGCTTTGGTCGCTCGCGAGCTCTATGCCATGGGCTGCTACGAGGTCTCGCTGGGGGACACCATCGGCACCGGCACCGCTGGCGCGACGCGGAAAATGTTCGAAGTGGTAGCAAAGGATGTACCCCGTGAAAAACTCGCCGGGCACTTCCACGACACCTACGGCCAGGCCGTGGCCAACATTTACGCCAGCCTGCTGGAAGGTATCTCGGTGTTCGACAGCTCCATCGCCGGTCTCGGCGGCTGCCCCTATGCCAAGGGCGCCAGCGGTAACGTCGCGACCGAAGACGTGGTTTACCTGCTGAACGGCCTGGGTATCGCCACCGGAATCGACCTCGATGCCCTGATGCTCGCCGGTCAACAGATTTGCAGCGTATTGGGTCGCCCGACCGGTTCCCGCGTGGCCAGGGCTCGCAGCGCACAGTGAGTGGGTTGAGTGTGTCCGGGTGTTACCGCGCAGACTCAAACGTGGGCACAAGCGAGTAACACGGAAACAAAATGTAGGGTTTTGCCTGAGTCGAAAAACCCTGCAAAACCGTAAAACGTTGATTTTAAAGGACTTTAAAAAGTTGGCACGGCTCCTGCTATATCTATCGCATAACAAGAATAAAAAAATTGCGGCAACCCTAATAAAAACAAGACGTAACGACTCTGACATAATAAAAACAACACGGCAGAGACGCAGCTAACAGATTTTTTTGGAGAAGATGTGCTTTTCAGGGTGCTTTTCGAAGTGACCCGCGACCAGACAGAGAATAATAAAACTACCTTCAGGTAGCTCCCGTACTGGTTGGATCGCTCAGCGAAAAAGCAGATCAGCGCTCAAAAAAATACGTTTGCTCTTGATCCCGGATGGGGATCGCCAAAAACAGCGGTAAAGGGCAACGGTTGCCAAAAACAACAACAGACCGACCCTCAATAATAAAAAAAGAGCACGCGCAACGACAAATTAAAGGGGAGCTTCGGCTCCCCTTTGTGCTGTCTGGCATTCAGGTTTTCCTCGATCAAAACTGTGGGAGCGGGCTTGCTCGCGAAGACGGTGCTTCAGTCAATACATGTATCGACTGATCCGACGCCTTCGCGAGCAAGCCCGCTCCCACATTAGGTTGTGTTCAGCCTTTGTTGATGCGCAACTCCTCGATACTGATCTCGCGCATCCGGAATTTCTGGATCTTGCCGGTCACGGTCATTGGAAACTCTTCCACGAACTTGAAGTAACGCGGCGTCTTGAAGTGCGCGATGCGCTCCTTGCACCAGGCTTGCAGCTCTTGTTCGGTAGCGCTGTGGCCGGGGTGGAACTTGATCCAGGCAACGATCTCTTCGCCGTAGCGCGAGCATGGAATGCCGATTACCTGAACATCCGCAACGGCCGGATGCGTGAAGAAAAACTCTTCCAGCTCCCGCGGGTAAATATTCTCACCGCCACGGATGATCATGTCCTTGTTGCGCCCGGCAATACACACGTACCCCTCATCGTTCATGCTCGCCAGATCACCGGTGTGCATCCAGCCTGCCTGATCGATGGCTTCTGCGGTGCCTTCGGGGTTGTTCCAGTAACCCAGCATCACGCTGTAACCGCGAGTGCACAGCTCACCGATGGTGCCCCGCGGTACCAGGTTGCCGGCTTCGTCGATGATCTTGCTTTCAAGTTGCGGCTGGGTGCGGCCGACGGTGGTCACGCGCAGTTCCAGGTCGTCTGAAGGACCGGTCTGCAATGACACCGGACTGGTTTCCGTCATGCCGTAGGCAATCTGCACTTCGCTCATATGCATTTCGCTGATGACCCGACGCATCACTTCAATAGGACAGGTTGCGCCTGCCATGATCCCGGTGCGCAGGCTCGACAGATCGAATTCGGCACGTTGAGGTTGATCGAGCATGGCGATGAACATAGTCGGCACGCCGTACAGCGCCGTGGCTTTTTCGTCAGCCACAGTGCTGAGGGTCAGCAACGGATCGAACGCGTCGTTCGGATAAATCATCGTGCTGCCATGGGTGATGCAGCCGAGATTGCCCATGACCATGCCGAAGCAGTGATACAAGGGCACCGGGATCACCAGGCGATCGGCCGCCGTCAGGCCCAGGCTTTCACCGACCATGTAACCGTTGTTGAGAATGTTGTAGTGACTGAGGGTCGCGCCCTTGGGGAAACCGGTAGTGCCAGAGGTGTACTGGATATTCACCGGCTGATCGAAATGCAGGCTGTTCTGGCGCTCATGCAGTTGCTCGACCGTCACGCTGTCCGCCAGACCGGCCAGTTGCGACCAGGGCAGGAACCCCGACGGCGGCTGGGCATCCAGGCTGATTACGCCACGCAACTGCGGCAACCGCTCGCTCTGCAGTTTGCCGATGGATTGCTCGGCCAGCTCGGGCACCAGGCCCTGCAGCATCGCGTGATAGTTCGAGGTCTTGAAGGCGCCGGCACACACCAGCCATTGGCAGCCGGACTGCTTGAGTACGTATTCGAGTTCGGAACTGCGATACGCCGGATTGATATTGACCAGGATCACGCCGATTTTCGCGGTGGCAACCTGGCTGATGCACCACTGCGCACAGTTCGGCGCCCAGATACCAAGGCGGTCCCCGGCTTGCAGCCCCAGCGCCAGCAGCGCCCTGGCGTGCAGGTCCGCAGCCTCGGCCAGTTGCCGCCAGGTGTAACGCAGCTGTTGATGGCGCACCACCAGCGCCTCCCCGTCCGGGTACTGCGCGACCGTGTTGTCGAACGCCTGGCCGATGGTCATCGCCAGCAAGGCTTTGTCCTGGGAACCACGGGTGTAACTGCGTTGCGGGCTTGCACTGGGTTGATCCATGACGACCCCTATTGTCTTTATTTATGGGCTACCGGCGGTCCCTTGTGGGAGCGGGCTTGCTCGCGAAAGCGGTGTATCAGACAACATGAATGTCGACTGACAGGACGCCTTCGCGAGCAAGCCCGCTCCCACAGGATGGGTCCGCGTTCTATCTTGAACTGCCTCTACTCTCGCTCAAGTTGACGTTAACGTAAAGGGTGATTGACAGCCATTCGTCACAGGCTTACGTTAACGTAAAGGTGAGAACCCAATCACGGCCCTCCCCCGCCCCACAAAAAAGCCAAAAGGTGACCCATGAGCTATCCATCCCTGAACTTTGCCCTCGGTGAAACCATCGACATGCTGCGCGATCAGGTCCAGTCCTTCGTCGCCAAGGAGATCGCCCCGCGCGCCGCTCAGATCGACATCGACAACCTGTTCCCCGCCGACCTGTGGCGCAAATTCGGCGACATGGGCCTGCTGGGCATTACCGTGCCGGAAGAGTACGGCGGCGCTGGCCTGGGTTACCTGGCTCACGTGGTCGCCATGGAAGAAATCAGCCGCGGCTCGGCCTCGGTGGCCCTGTCCTATGGCGCCCACTCCAACCTCTGCGTCAACCAGATCAACCGCAACGGCAACCACGAACAGAAATCCAAATACCTGCCGAAGCTGATCAGCGGCGAGCACATCGGCGCGCTGGCCATGAGTGAGCCGAATGCCGGTTCCGACGTGGTCTCGATGAAACTGCGCGCGGACAAGCGTGGCGACCACTACGTGCTCAACGGCAGCAAGACCTGGATCACCAACGGTCCGGACGCCAACACCTACGTGATCTACGCCAAGACCGACCTGGAAAAGGGCCCCCACGGCATCACCGCGTTCATCGTCGAGCGCGACTGGAAAGGCTTCAGCCGCAGCAACAAGTTCGACAAGCTCGGCATGCGCGGTTCGAACACCTGTGAGCTGTTCTTCGATGACGTCGAAGTGCCGGAAGAAAACATCCTCGGCGTACTCAACGGCGGCGTGAAAGTGCTGATGAGCGGCCTCGACTACGAGCGCGTCGTCCTTTCAGGTGGCCCGACCGGCATCATGCAGGCGTGCATGGACCTGATCGTGCCGTACATCCACGACCGCAAGCAGTTCGGCCAAAGCATCGGCGAATTCCAACTGATCCAGGGCAAGGTCGCCGACATGTACACCCAGCTCAACGCCAGCCGCGCCTACCTGTACGCCGTGGCCCAGGCTTGCGAGCGCGGCGAAACCACGCGCAAGGACGCCGCCGGCGTGATCCTCTACAGCGCCGAACGCGCCACGCAAATGGCTCTGGACGCGATCCAGATTCTCGGTGGCAACGGCTACATCAATGAATTCCCGGCCGGCCGTCTGTTGCGTGACGCCAAGCTGTACGAAATCGGCGCGGGCACCAGTGAGATCCGTCGCATGCTGATCGGTCGCGAACTGTTTAACGAGACGAAATGAATTTCGTCAGCTGCAAGCGGCAAGCTTCAAGCGACAAGCAGAAGCGATCCTCTTGCAGCTTGAAGCTTGCCTCTTAAAGCTGCTTACGGAGTAAGCCATGATTCTGCATACCCAGCTCAACCCTCGTTCAGCGGAGTTCGCCACCAACAGCGCGGCGATGCTCAAGCAGGTCGACGCGCTGCACACCCTGCTCGCCCAAGTGGCACAAGGTGGCGGCCCGAAGGCTCAGGAACGCCACACCTCGCGGGGCAAACTGCTGCCTCGCGAGCGCATCAACCGCTTGCTCGATCCGGGTTCGCCGTTTCTGGAGATCAGCCAACTGGCGGCGTATGAGGTGTATGGCGAAGACGTCCCCGCTGCGGGCGTGATTGCCGGGATCGGTCGTGTGGAAGGCGTCGAGTGCATGATCGTCGCCAACGACGCCACGGTAAAAGGCGGCTCGTATTACCCGCTGACCGTGAAAAAACACCTGCGCGCCCAGACCATTGCCCAGCAGAACCGCCTGCCGTGCATCTACCTGGTGGATTCGGGCGGCGCCAACCTGCCGCGTCAGGATGAAGTGTTCCCTGACCGTGAGCACTTCGGCCGGATCTTCTTCAACCAGGCCAACATGAGCGCCATGGGCATTCCGCAGATTGCCGTGGTCATGGGCTCCTGCACCGCTGGCGGCGCCTACGTGCCGGCGATGGCCGACGAAGCGATCATGGTCCGCGAACAAGCGACGATCTTCCTCGCCGGTCCGCCGCTGGTGAAGGCTGCGACCGGTGAAGTGGTCAGCGCCGAAGACCTCGGCGGGGCCGATGTGCACTGCAAGATTTCCGGGGTGGCCGACCATTACGCCGAGAGCGATGAACACGCTCTGGCACTGGCGCGCCGCAGTGTGGCCAACCTCAACTGGCGCAAGCAAGGTGAGGTTCAGCAACGCACACCAATCGCCCCGCTCTACAACAGCGACGAGTTGTACGGCGTGGTGCCGGCCGATGCCAAGCAGCCGTTCGACGTGCGCGAAGTGATTGCGCGACTGGTGGACGGGTCGGTGTTCGACGAGTTCAAGGCGCTGTTCGGGACAACGCTGGTCTGCGGTTTTGCTTACCTGCACGGTTACCCGATCGCTATCCTCGCCAATAACGGCATTCTTTTCGCCGAAGCGGCGCAGAAAGGCGCGCACTTCATTGAACTGGCATGCCAGCGCGGCATTCCGTTGTTGTTCCTGCAAAACATCACCGGCTTCATGGTCGGCCAGAAATACGAAGCCGGCGGTATTGCCAAGCACGGCGCGAAACTGGTGACGGCGGTGGCTTGCGCCAAGGTGCCGAAGTTCACGGTGATCATCGGCGGCAGCTTCGGTGCCGGTAACTACGGCATGTGCGGTCGCGCCTACGATCCGCGCTTCTTGTGGATGTGGCCAAACGCACGCATCGGGGTGATGGGCGCCGAGCAGGCGGCCGGCGTGCTGGTGCAGGTCAAGCGCGAACAGGCCGAACGCAGCGGCCATGGGTTCAGTGCCGAGCAGGAAGCCGAGATCAAGCAACCGATCCTCGACCAGTACGAAGAACAGGGTCACCCCTACTATTCCAGCGCGCGCCTGTGGGACGACGGTGTCATCGACCCGGCCCAGACCCGCGACGTACTGGCCCTGGCCTTGTCCGCGTCGTTGAACGCGCCAATCGAACCGAGCCGCTTCGGCGTGTTCCGGATGTGATTTTTTTGCTGTAGGAGCGAGCTTGCTCGCGATGGACGTTAACGATAACGCGTGTTTTCTGGAAAAACGCGCCGCCCTGTAGTCCATCGCGAGCAAGCTCGCTCCTACACAAGAGCCGTGGAGACGGACAACATGAGCGACTTCAACACCCTCGAACTGCTGAGCGATCCGCGTGGTTTTGCCACCCTGTGGCTCAGCCGTGAAGAAAAGAACAACGCCTTTAACGCCGAAATGATCCGCGAACTGATCATCGCCCTCGACAAAGTCGCGAGCGATGCCAGCCTGCGATTCCTGATCGTGCGCGGCCGTGGCAAGCACTTTAGCGCCGGCGCTGATCTGGCCTGGATGCAGCAATCGGCCGAACTCGATTACGCCACCAACCTCGATGACGCCCGGGAACTGGCGGAGTTGATGTACAACCTGGCCAAACTCAAAGTGCCGACCCTGGCCGTGGTGCAAGGCGCAGCCTTCGGCGGCGCGCTGGGCCTGATCAGTTGCTGCGACATGGCCATCGGTGCCGATGACGCGCAGTTCTGCCTGTCGGAAGTGCGCATCGGCCTGGCACCCGCGGTGATCAGCCCATTCGTGGTGCAAGCCATCGGCGAGCGCGCGACCCGGCGTTATGCCCTGACGGCTGAGCGCTTTGGCGGGCAACGGGCACGGGAAATCGGCCTGTTGTCGGAGAGCTATGCCAGTGCCGAGCTGGAACAGAAAGTCGAGCAGTGGATCGACAATCTGCTGCTCAACAGCCCGGCGGCCATGCGCGCCAGCAAGGATCTGTTGCGCGAAGTCGGCGACGGCTCATTGACCCCGGCATTGCGCCGCTACACCGAAAACGCCATCGCCCGCATCCGCGTCAGCCCCGAGGGGCAGGAAGGCCTGCGTGCCTTCCTGCAAAAACGTCCGCCGAGCTGGCAAGCCGAAACCACCAAGGAGCCCCGTTGATGAGCGCACCTGTCCTCACCACCCTGCTGGTGGCCAACCGTGGCGAAATCGCTTGCCGGGTGATGCGCACCGCCAAGGCCCTGGGCCTGACGACCGTGGCCGTGCACAGCGCCACCGACCGTGACGCCCGGCACAGCCGCGAAGCCGACATTCGCGTTGACCTGGGTGGCAGCAAAGCCGCCGACAGTTATCTGCAGATCGACAAGCTGATCGCCGCCGCCAAGGCCAGCGGCGCCCAGGCGATTCACCCCGGCTATGGTTTTCTGTCGGAGAACGCCGGATTCGCCCGCGCCATTGAAAACGCCGGTCTGATTTTCCTCGGCCCACCGGCCTCGGCCATCGACGCCATGGGCAGCAAGTCCGCGGCCAAAGCCCTGATGGAAACCGCCGGCGTGCCACTGGTGCCTGGTTATCACGGCGAAGCCCAGGACCTGGAAACCTTCCGCGCCGCCTGCGAACGCATCGGCTACCCGGTGCTGCTCAAGGCCACCGCGGGCGGCGGCGGCAAAGGCATGAAAGTGGTCGAGGACGTCAGCCAGCTGGCCGAAGCCCTGGCCTCGGCGCAGCGTGAGGCGCAATCGTCGTTCGGCGATTCGCGGATGCTGGTGGAGAAATACCTGCTCAAGCCACGTCATGTGGAAATCCAGGTGTTCGCCGACCAGCACGGCAACTGCCTGTACCTCAACGAGCGTGACTGCTCGATTCAGCGCCGGCACCAGAAAGTCGTCGAAGAAGCCCCGGCACCGGGCCTGAGCCCGGAACTGCGGCGCGCCATGGGTGAAGCGGCTGTGCGTTCGGCGCAGGCCATCGGCTACGTCGGTGCCGGCACCGTCGAGTTTTTGCTGGATGCCCGCGGCGAATTCTTCTTCATGGAGATGAACACCCGCCTGCAAGTCGAACACCCGGTCACCGAAGCCATCACCGGTCTCGACCTGGTGGCCTGGCAGATTCGCGTGGCACGCGGTGAAGCGTTGCCGATGACTCAGGATCAGGTGCCGCTGGTGGGTCACGCGATCGAAGTGCGGCTGTACGCCGAAGATCCAGGCAATGATTTCCTGCCGGCGACCGGTCGCCTGGAGCTGTATCGCGAATCCGCCCCGGGGCCTGGGCGCCGGGTGGACAGCGGCGTCGAAGAAGGCGATGAAATTTCGCCATTCTACGACCCGATGCTCGGCAAGCTGATTGCCTGGGGCGAGGATCGTGAACAGGCACGGTTGCGCCTGCTGAGCATGCTCGACGAGTTCGCCATCGGCGGGTTGAAAACCAACATCAACTTCCTGCGGCGCATCATCGGTCACCCGGCGTTCGCCGCTGCCGAACTCGATACCGGCTTCATTCCGCGCTATCAGGAACAGTTGCTGCCGGCGCCAGCACAACTCGGCGATGAGTTCTGGCAAGCCGCCGCCCAGGCATTTGCCCAGAGCCAGCCGCACGCAACCCGTGCCGATGACCCGAGCTCACCGTGGGCGGCGCCTAATGGTCTGCGTGCCGGTTTGCCGAGAGAAATCACTCTGCACTTGAGTTGTGAAGGCCAGGACCGTGCACTGACGCTGGGCGATATCAATGCTCACAGTGCCCGGCTCAAGGGTGAGCATCTGTTGACCGAGCAGGCTGGCGTGCGCCGTCAACACCGGGCAATACGCCGTGGCGAGCATGTGTATTTGCAGTGGGATGGCGAATTGCACCGCATCGAGGCCTATGACCCGATCAGCGCCGTCGAGGCCAGCCACAGCCATCAGGGCGGGCTGACCGCACCGATGAACGGCAGCATCGTCCGCGTGCTGGTGGAGGCCGGGCAATCGGTCGAGGCCGGGGCGCAGTTGGTGGTACTGGAAGCGATGAAAATGGAGCACAGCATTCGCGCGCCCCATGCCGGGGTGATCAAGGCGCTGTATTGCCAGGAAGGCGAGATGGTCAGCGAAGGCAGTGCACTGGTCGAACTGGAAGAAGCGTGAAATGAAGATGGGTCCTGCGCATTGCCAGGACCCATCTGATCAGAACCTGGCGGTTGCCTGAACCACTACGCCGATGATTCGACACTCATCGGCGTACAAGGCTTTCGGATACGTCGGATTGAGCGGGACCAGATAACGCTGACCACCCTCTTCGATCAGCTTGCGAAACGTGGCTTCGGTGCTGTCCGGCCACTGGGCAATGACCAGTTTGCCAGGCACGGCTTCCACGGCCGGGTCCACCAGAATCAACATGCCTTCCGGGATGCTGATGCCATTGGGCGCGGTCATCGCATCGCCTGCCACTCTCAACCAGAATGCCGGCCCCCGGGCGTGGTAATCGGACAGTTCATAGCGCTCCTTGCCGTACACCGGGACCTCGCCGTCGCGCACTTCGGCAGGCTCGTGCCAGTCACTGATCGGATAGCGAAAGTACGGGTTGTACTTGCGGGTCAGGGGGATTTCGTCGTCCGTTGACGCCTGCGGTTCCCGGATCACCAGCGCCACCTCGAGAAACTCCAGGCCCAACGCCTGCAGCACACGGTTCATGTCATCGATGCCGGGTTCACGACGTTTGTTGAGCCAGTGGCCAATGCCGCCCTGGGACATCCCGAGGCGCTCGGCGAGTATCTCTTGAGTGATTTTGAGTTCACTCATCTTGGCCTTGACCAATTCAATCCATTTATCCATGTGCGGCACGATACGTGGGCGCCTCCGACCATCAAAACACAAATTGTAGTATTTAAATCCTCGTCACAAATACAGTTCGTATTAGGATCGACTCACGGATCTGAATCTAACACGGAGCTTGCCATCGCCATGAACCCACCCGCCAATGACCTGCCGGACGCGCAAATCGACACTACCCTCACCTCATCCCTGGACTCGGCGGCGGCACAACGCGCGCTGGACTATTACCTGAAACCTGCCGTTTCGGAGGAAGTGGCCGAGTCGCGTTTTTTTGATGTCAACCGCAACATCAGCGGCGAAGAGGCGCTGGTCCATGCCTTGGACCTGCTGCGCTGTGCTGCCGCCACTGCATACGAATCAGCCAGTCACCTGCAAGGCGTAAACCGTGACCTGGCGTTTTCGACGGTGCACATGATCGACATGGCCAAGGCGATGGTCGATCGTTCGCTGGAAAAGTATGAAAACACTTGAAGTGAGAAGGTAAATCGAGAGGACAGGAAAGAATTTTCCTGCCGCGCAGGTAAAAATGCTTGACCCGCAAACGAGAATGATTATTATTGCTTCAGCTGGTCGCGAGATCAGTCGATGGACCAGGTGACCTTAGGTCGGTCTCCTGGACTATCTCCTCATCAGGCTAATCACGGTTTTTGACCCGGCTTTTTGCCGGGTCTTTTTTTTGCCAGTTTTTTCTGGCTTTGGCTTCAGGCTAATGAAGTCTTTGGGTGCCGCAAATTCGATGGCGCGGATGATATCAAAAGAATTCCAGTTGGCAAGAGAAGCCCGGCATCATGGGTTCAAACCAGCGACAGATAGCACTTGAGAATCAATCGCATAGCCTCTAAGCTGCGTCGGCGTCAAGGAGGACGCCCCCCCTGCAACCCGCAATTTCCCTCGGTTTCACCCCTCTCTTGCGTGTAAAGTAGCCGCGATAAAAATCATATTCAGGACCCGATTATGACCGTGGGCAAATCCTCTTTCGACATCAGTGCCAACTTCGACAGCGGCAACATCCAAGTCATCGACATCAGCGATCCGCTCAAACCGCTTCTGGCCATTCGCCCGGACACCCGCAGCGCCCATTTCCAGTGGTTCCACTTCAAGGCCAGCGGCCTGCATGTCGGCCAGGAGCACTGGTTTCGCCTGAACAATGCCAGCCAGTCCTCCTATAACAAGGCCTGGACCGGCTATCAGGCGGTGGCGTCCTACGATCACGTCAACTGGTTCCGCGTACCCACCATTTTCGAAGGCGACTGCCTGCGCTTCAGCCTCGAAGCCGAGCAGACCCACGCCTGGTTCGCCTACTTCGAACCCTACAGCCGTGGCCGCCACGACTGGCTGATCGAACAGGCGCTGAGCAAGGCCGGTACCGAACTGCTAGCCACCGGCAAGAGCGTCGAAGGCCGTGACATCCAGTTGTTGCGCAAAGGCACCGGGGCCGAAGGCCGACGCAAGGTGTGGATGATCGCCCAGCAACATCCGGGCGAACACATGGCCGAGTGGTTCATGGAAGGCGTGATCGAACGCCTGGAAAAACACGACGACCCGGTGCTGAACAAACTGCTGGCCAGCGCCGACCTGTACCTGGTGCCGAACATGAACCCGGACGGCGCTTTCCACGGTCACCTGCGCACCAACGCCATGGGCCAGGACCTCAATCGTGCCTGGCAGAGCGCCACCCAGGAAATCAGCCCGGAGGTCCTGTTCGTTCAGCAGCAGATGGAAAAGCATGGCGTCGATATGTTCCTCGACGTTCACGGCGATGAGGAGATCCCTCACGTGTTCACCGCCGGCTGCGAAGGCAACCCCGGTTACACGCCGCGGATCGCAAAGCTCGAGGAGCACTTCCGCAGCCACCTGAAGCACACCACCAAAGACTTCCAGACCAAGTACGGCTACACCCGCGACGAACCGGGCCAGGCCAACATGACGCTGGCCTGCAACAGCGTCGGCCAGAAGTACGACTGCCTGTCGCTGACCCTGGAAATGCCGTTCAAGGATCATGATGATCATCCGAATCCGTTGACGGGCTGGTCGGGCAAGCGGTCGAAGCAGTTGGGGAAGGATGTGCTGACCACGCTTGCGGATATGGTCGATACCCTGCGCTGATTCGACTACATAGCGACGTGGCCTGACAAAAGGCCACGTCACTCACTTGAGCATTTATGGCCTTGCAACAACGGAATTGCTCGGGACTGAAACCAGTCCAATAGAACTAACAGCCTTAACAAAGTACAGCGCCTCCCCTGAAATATTGGTTGCGGTAAACGTTAGCGCTGTACTGTCTCCAATTTTTTTTGGTAAATTTTCATAAGCAACCTCCACACTGTATATTTCATATCGAACGGCTTCAGGTGATGCGTTCCAGCTAAAAGTAATCGTACTAGCAGTTGACCCAACTTTGGCAAAGTTTCCTGGCGCGGTTGGCCGGGAGGGAGCGTAAGAGGATAGCCGCTCAGCATTTTCGCGCCATATACGCGCTGTATCTGCGGTTACAGCATCCCCACGCGGCAAACCGAACTCATCGTTCAGAGCAGGTGTTGAATAGTACCCCGTTGACTCTCCACACAAAATCGTAGAAGTCTTCCCATTGTTATACCCATAATGGTATTTAGCCCCGCCGTTGGAATTGCAATGAATACTTCCAGCATTGTGACCTACCTCATGCCTATACGTATTGATGCTACGTGCCAATCCAATACCCGCACGGCCTCCTATATTCCCCCAACCTGTGGCCGTATCCTCTGGAGTCGAATCAAAAAAACCATAAATTATGTCAGGTACGTATTCGGCCATGCCTGCAGAAAAAATCGTTCTTAATTGCCCCAGGGTCCCGGTCGTTGTTGGGTAATTCTGCTCCACTACCTGAATCCCGACCAATCTAAGTGAAACATTGGAAACCTCTGAGATTCTCAAGGCTAAGTTAACAGACTCTATTTGTGATAACGCATGGGCCATCACATCCCCGCCTACTCGATTAACCGCCGCACGAGAATAGCCCAACAAGACATCAACAATTTTGGGATCCTCGCTGGCTGAATTTACCAGCGCCGTGGCAACTTTTTCATCGGGACTTGGAATGCCGTCCTCGACTGCCGGATCAAATTTCGGCTCTGGACTAAACGTACTCAAGCCTTGTTTGTTGACTAAAAACAGCCCGCTTTTGCCTGGCTTATTGACTAACGAGACAAGACTTCCATTTGCCGTACGCACCGTCACCAGCGAACCCTCGGACTTATCTGGCATGCGCAGCTTGCCACTCTCAACGGTATAACCATCAATAACCTTCGAACTCGAACGTTCGAAAACCGCCGGCGCAATCAAGTCCGCATACAGCTCTGCTGTCGATTTACTCGCAACATTTTCGACAACCCAGCTTTTCGGTTCTCCGGAGTCAGTCGTCGGCGGATGCGCACAAGCACCGAGTATCACCGCCAAACACACTAACGACAGCCCGAAAAAAGCGCGTCGTATGGAACGCACGCCTGCAGTCTTGAACATGGTTCGTCTCCCTGAATGGCACGATCAGTGCTGTCCGACTGGCCCCATTCGGGACCACTGCAGTCTTTGAGCATTGAACGTGCTTTTTCAGATCAGCGAAACTGTCAGAGTTGACAGGTAAGCAGACGATCACCCTGTGACAAAAGCCAAATCACAGCCCAGCGTGATCAACCGCGATCCTTACCCCGCAACATACTGTCCAGCACTTCATCTCGCCGCACCCAACCGTGAAACAACGCCGCCGCCAGATGCAGCAACACGGTCAGAAACAACAGATACGCCAGATACCCATGCGCCTTGCGCAAAAACGCGAACAGCTGCGCATTCGCCGACACAATCGACGGCAGTTGCAACGAACTGCTGAGCATGACCGGTTCGCCCGAGGCCGAAATCATCGCCCAACCCAGCAGCGGCAAGACCAGCATCAGTGCATACAACAAGACGTGCGAAGCCTTGGCCGCCAGCGCTTGCCAACCCGGCAGGTCCGCTGGCAGCGGTGGTTGCGTGGAGGAGAAACGCACCACCAGCCGCACGATCACCAACAGCAAAATCGCGACCCCCAAGGGTTTGTGCAAATGGATCAGCCATTCATGCCGCTCGGACACCGAGGCGACCATGCCGGCACCGATAAACAGCATGGCGATGATCATCAGCGCCATCAGCCAGTGCAGCAGGCGTGCCAGCGGGGCGAAGTGGTTCGGTTGAGTGCTCATTGCCGGGTCTCCTGTGTGGCGGCGGGCAACTGGCTGACTTCACTGGTGCGACGCAGGTAGGAATTGGCGTAACCGGCTGAACGAGCGGCGAGCAAAGGGTCGTCGGAACCTTCGATCCCGGCAGGCAACACCAGCGGATCGTAATTGATGTCACGGCATTCGCCGTTGAGTTGCGGCTGAGTCTTTTCAAGCACCAGCGTGCCGGCATTCAACACCTTGCGTCCTTCGGGCCAGGCCTTGCTGGCGTCGTTCACCGGATCGCCGGGGTTGGCCAGGGTGATGTTCAGTTGCCAGCGCAACGGGCCTGCGGCGATTCGCTCGACCAGGTCTTTCTCCAGGAAATCACTGCCCTCCGGCGCCGTGGCCCCGGGTGCGTCCTGGGCCAGAGGCACCATGTTCCAGCGCACGGCCTGGCGTTGACCCGCCGCGTTGACCAGGTAGAACGCATTGACGCTGTTGTAGTTTTCGGTCACATAACTGGCCGACGGCTTGGCGGTTTTGATCCAGGCCAGGAAGGGCGCCGCTTCCGGGTGCGAAGCAAAGAATGCGGGCACAGCCTTGGGGTCCGGTTTGCCGGTGGCCGGGTCTGGTGACTGGGCTTTTTGCAATTGATAGAACGCCTCGGGCGTGCCCACCGGGAACACCGGCATGCTGTTCATCCCGGTGCGCCACTGCTGGCCGTTGGCCTGAGTGAAGCGCAAGGCCATGCTGCGGATCGGCACGGCACTGTCCGGCGCGTAGGGGTTACCGGCCGGCAAGGCGAAACGCCCGACCACCGGCGTCTGCGCCTCATTGAAGACCTGAGCGGTGGAATAGCTGCGCGCCTCACCACTGCTCTCGAAATGCCCGATCACGCACACGCCTTTTGAATGGTTGCGACGGAAACCCGGATGCACGCCGTTGTTGGTTTCCAGCACGTTGATCAGTTTCTTCGGGGTCAGGCGCTGTGGGTCGAAGGTGCCGTTGACATAGGCAAACGCCCCTGCCAGTGCGGCAACGACCACGGCAATGCCAGCCAGACGCAACGTCAGGCTGGCCGCACTCAAGGGTGGCCGGGTGGGCGGTGATGATCGATCTACCATGAAAGACTCCAGGGCCATCGGCCACAAGTGAGAAGAATCAAGCAGACGAACCGCACACAGGTTTATTCCCACACGCGGTATTTATTTTTTCTGACGTGGAATAACCTCCAATACCGAGCGTCTTCCTGGTCCACTGTCCAGCGTAGTGACTAGCCAGAACTTCATGAACGATATCGACGAACAACTCAGAGAAATCATTCCCCGATTGCGACGGTTCGCCGTGTCGCTGACGCGCAACCCGAGCAGCGCTGACGATCTGGTGCAGGCCAGTCTGGAGCGTGCGCTGTCGAGTTGGGCTGGCAAACGCGCCGAGGGCGACTTGCGCGCCTGGCTGTTCTCGATTCTGTATCGGCAGTTTCTCGATGCGCACCGCCGCTCCCGGCGCTACGCGCGCATGCTCGACTTTTTTACCGGCCGTGACGATGCCCAGCCCTCGGTGGAGCGCACCGTCATTGCTCAATCGACCCTCAATGCCTTCGATCAACTGCCCACCGAACAACGCGCGCTGCTGCTCTGGGTCTCGGTAGAAGGCTTGAGTTACAAAGAGGTCGCCGAGATTCTCGACGTACCCACCGGCACCGTGATGTCCCGCCTGTCCCGGGCTCGCCAGGCCCTGCGCCAACTCAGCGATGGCGAAATCAACCGCCCCTCCCTGCGGAGACTCAAATGATCAGCATGCCCCCCAGCGAGCGAGACCTGCACGCCTACGTCGACCACCAACTGAGCGACGCCGACCGGCGCCTGGTGGAGACTTTTCTCACAAGCAATCCGGAGATTGCCGACCAAGTGCGGGCCTGGCAGCAAGATGCCCAGCAACTGCGCGCGGCCCTGAGTGGCGTATTGCAACAACCGACCAATCCTGAACTCGATCCGGCCATGATTCGCCAACGCCTGAAATGCCAATCGCGGCGACATCTGGCCAGCGCGGCCGTATTGCTGATCGCGGTCAGCATCGGCGGCTTCAGTGGCTGGCAGGCCCGTGAGATGACCTTCACTGGCGCACAGCTGCCGATGACCGATGCGCTGCAGGCCTATCGTCTGATTGCCCAGCAAGGGATCCTGCCAGCCGACTACAAGGCCAGCGACGACGGCGACATGCAGAGCTGGCTCGACCGTTATTTCACCCAGGCCAATCGCTTGCCTGACCTGTCGGGGGCAGGCTTCAAACCGGCCAGCGGGCGCTTGCTCAGCACCGAACAAGGGCCTGCGGCGATGGTGGTCTACGAGAATCAGTGCGGGCAGAAAATCAGCTTCTACGTGCGCCCACCGGGACCGAAAAACTTCATGCTGCCAAGAGGCAGTCGCAGTGATGGCGACTTGCAGGCCGAGTATTGGTCGGGGGGCGGTTACAACTATGCAATGGTCAGCCCGGCGGATACGCCGGCGGCGCAGATGCTGAAGCAGACCGTGCAGTTTTAGTCACACCCACAGAACATGAATGGAACACTGTTCTATTGTGGGAGCGGGCTTGCTCGCGAAAGCGGAGTGTCAGTCGACATTCATTTATCTGATACACCGCCTTCGCGAGCAAGCCCGCTCCCACAGGGGATCTGTGGTGACTCACCCCTGTCCAAATACTTGAGAAGGCCGGCGCAGCAATGGATCGAACGGATTGATCCGCGGCCCGATCAATGCCGCTTCGCGCTTGAGCATCTCCACCACCGTCGGCAATCGATCCGGCCCCAGGCGGTCACTCACAGTCGCCACGCTCAACGCCGCCACCGCCCGCCCCTCACGATCGAGAATCGGCACCGCCACCCCGGCCATACCCTGCAGCACACCGGTGTTGCGCCCGGCGTAACCGAGCTTGCGCACGCTCTCGACTTCCGAGCGCAGGAACACCTCGTCATACAGATGGAAGTCCTTCAGCCGCGGCAGGTTGTAATGGATCACCGTGTCGCGCTCCTCTTCCGGCAGGAACGCCAGGATTGCCAGGCTGCCCTGCCCCACCCCCAACGCCACGCGCCCGCCGATGTCACCGGTGAACGTACGAATCGGAAACGGCCCTTCACTGCGATCCAGGCAGATTGCATCAAAGCCGCTGCGCGCCAGCAGAAACAACGAATCCCCCAGCGATGCCGAAAGCCGCAGCAGTGCCGGGCGCACCAGTTCGCGCAGGTTGCCGCTATTGCCCGCACGGGCGGCCAAGGCGAAAAAGTCCAGGCTCAGGCGGTAGCGCTTGCTGCGCGCGTCCTGCTCGACCATGCCCTCGTCCATCAGACTGCGCAATAAACGATGGGTCGTCGGCTGCGACAAACCGATGTGTTGCGCCAGTTGCGTCACGCGCTCACCGTCCTCGACGGTATCGCCCAACGCACGCAGCACCGCAAACAGTCGTGAGACAGCGCCGACACCGACATCATTTTTATTTTCATTCCGCTCAGTGGAATCAGACATGTATTTTCTCAACGATTAATTTACTCACCGAATGAAACTGAAAATAGTTAGCGCTTCAGTGAAATAGGCCATTGAGCCCATCCTAGTCTTCGTCCTAATCTGCGTCCAGACAGGGGCGATTCGAACAACAGCGGCAGCCGACTCAAGTCGAGCGCCAACGCCCCCCCCCCCGGAAACATTTTTTTCGTATCTGCCCATACAAAAAAGCGCGCCTTCGGGCGACGCATAACAATCTCAGGTGGAGGCGCAGTCATGGCTTTTTTGCAACTTGAAAAACTCGGCAAACGATACGGTGAAATCGACGCCGTGGTCGCCACCGACCTCTCGGTGGAGAAAGGCGAATTCGTTTCCCTGCTCGGTCCTTCCGGATGCGGTAAAACCACCACCCTGCAAATGATCGCCGGGTTCGTTGAAGTCACCAGCGGGCGTATCGTCCTGGACGGTCGTGACATCACCCATGCCAAGCCCGCCAGCCGTGGCCTGGGTGTGGTGTTCCAGAGTTACGCGCTGTTCCCGCACATGACCGTCAAGGACAACGTCGCCTTCGGCCTGCGCATGCGCAAGGTGCCGAATGCCGAGATCCAACAGCGGGTTGAGCGGGTTCTGAAACTGGTTCGCCTGCACCAGCACGCAGAGCGCTACCCACGGGAGCTGTCCGGCGGCCAGCGCCAGCGTGTAGCTCTGGCTCGGGCTTTGGTGATCCAGCCACCGGTGCTGCTGCTCGATGAACCGCTGTCCAACCTCGACGCCAATCTGCGCGAAGAGATGCAGTTCGAGATCCGCCGCATCCAGCGTGAGGTCGGCATCACCACGCTGATGGTCACCCACGACCAGTCCGAAGCCCTGTCGATCAGCGACCGCGTGGTGGTGATGCAGGCCGGACGCATCACCCAGATCGACGCGCCCTACACCCTCTACGAACACCCGCGTACCGAGTTCATTTCCGGGTTCGTCGGCAAGGCCAACCTGCTGCCCGGTGAACGCGATACGGCCGGTGTGGTTCAGGTGTGCGGACGTGGCGATGGCGACCTGACCCTGAGCCTGCGTCCGGAGAAAATCGATCTGCGCGAGGCTGGCGCTGGTCGCCTGCAAGGCAAGGTCAGCAGCCGTTTCTTCCTCGGCAGCCAATGGCTGTACGGTGTGTCGACGACCCTGGGCGAACTCTGCGTGGTGCGCCGCAACGATGGCTCGGCACCATTGAGCGAAGGCACGGCGGTCGGCCTTGACTGGGACGCGGCGCTGTTGCGGGTGCTGAGTGTCGACGAGGTGACGGCATGAGTGCACTCGCCGCCATTCGCCTGGGGCGCCAGGGTTACCTGCTGTCGGCACCTGCCCTGGCGTTGTATGTCAGCCTGCTGGTGATCCCGTTGATGCTGACGTTGCTGCTGTCGTTCAACGTCTTCGACTACGGCTCGGGGATCAAGGGCGACGCCTACACCGTCGAACACTACGGCAGCCTGCTGGGCGATCCGTACTTCTACGAGATTTTTCTGCGCACCCTGTGGATCAGCGCCCTCACCACCTTGCTCTGCGTGCTGATCGGGGTTCCCGAGGCGTACATCCTCAGCCGCATGGGTGCGCCGTGGCGTTCGATTTTTTTGATCCTGATCCTCACGCCGCTGCTGATCTCGGTCGTAGTACGCGCCTTCGGCTGGAGCCTGCTGCTCGGCGCCGACGGCCTGGTCAACCAGACCCTGCAAGCCTTCGGCGGCTCGCCGATGAAGCTGCTCTACACGCCGTTCGCGGTGGTGATTGCGTTGGTTCACGTGATGCTGCCGTTCATGATCATTCCGGTGTGGACCTCGCTGCAGAAACTCGACCCGGCCGCCGAACAAGCCGCGCTGTCGCTGGGCGCCGGTCACTTCACGGTGATTCGCCAGGTGGTATTGCCGCAGATCATGCCCGGCATCCTGTCTGGCACCCTGATCGTATTCGGCCTCGCCGCCAGCTCCTTCGCCATTCCCGGCCTGCTCGGCGGACGTCGCCTGAAGATGGTCGCCACGCTGATCTACGACCAGTACCTGTCGGAACTCAATTGGCCCATGGGCGCGGCCATCGCCGTGGCTCTGCTGCTCATCAACCTGCTGATCATGCTGTCGTGGAACCGCATGATCGAAGGCCGCTACAAGAAGTCATTGGGATAATTCGTCATGTCCAGGAACGGTTCTTTCGCCCTGCTGTTTCACACCCTGGTGGTGCTGTTCATGCTCGCTCCGTTGGTGGTGGTGTGCCTGGTGGCCTTCACTCCGGAGAACACCCTGAGCCTGCCGACCACCGAGTTTTCCCTGCGCTGGTTCCGGGCCGTGTTCGAGCGCGCCGACTTTGTCGATGCCTTCTATAACAGCCTGATTCTGGCGTTCAGCGCGGCCAGTCTGGCGACACTGATTGCCGTGCCGGCGGCGCTGGCGATCACCCGCTTCGAATTCCCTGGCCGGGACTTTTTCAATGGGCTGTTTCTGTCGCCAATCATCATTCCGCACCTGGTACTGGGTGTGGCGCTGCTGCGTTTGTTTGCGCTGATAGGGGTCAACGGCAGCTTCGCCTGGCTGATATTCGCTCACGTGTTGGTGATCACACCCTATGTGCTGCGCCTGGTGCTGGCCTCGGCCATCGGCCTGGATCGCAGCGCCGAACACGCCGCGCAATCCTTGGGTGCCGGGCGTTTCACGCTGTTCCGGCAGATCACTTTGCCGATGATCCTGCCGGGGGTCGCCGGTGGCTGGCTGCTGGCATTCATCAACAGTTTCGACGAAGTCACCCTGTCGATCTTCGTCACCTCGCCGGCCACGCAAACCCTGCCGGTACGCATGTACGTCTACGCCACCGAATCCATCGATCCGATGATGGCGGCGGTGTCGGCACTGGTCATCGCGCTGACCGCGCTGACCATGATTCTGCTCGACCGGGTCTATGGCCTGGATCGGGTTCTGGTGGGCAAACAATGAGGACGCCATGGCGCTGCTGAAACGACTGGTCGAAGGCGACCGCCCGGTCCTGGACTTTACTCTCGACGGCCAACCGGCCAGCGGCTTGCTCGGCGACACCGTGCTGACTGCGGTGCTGACCTGCAGCGATCACCTGCGCGGCAGCGACTTCAGCGCCGAACCCCGCGCCGGCTTCTGCCTGATGGGCGCCTGCCAGGACTGCTGGGTGCGCCTGGGCGATGGCCGCCGGGTACGTGCGTGCTCGACGTTGCTGGAAGCCGGGCAACACATCAACCGCGAACCGGGGCGATCGATATGAACACCCATTCCCACTACAGAAACCGAATCCCCTGTGGGAGCGCGCTGGCTCGCGAAAGCGGCCTGCCAGTCAACATCTCGGCTGCCTGTGTCGCCGTCTTCGCGAGCAAGCCCGCTCCCACAAAAGCACAGCAGCCGAGGTGCGCATGAAACCCATCGTCATCATCGGCGCCGGACCTGCCGGCATTCGCGCGGCGCAAGCCCTGGTCGCGCACGGCGTTCGCCCGGTGCTGCTGGACGAAGCTGCACGCGGTGGCGGACAGGTTTATCGGCGTCAGCCGGTCAACTTCAAGCGTTCGCCAGTCAAGCTGTATGGCTTCGAAGCGCCCAAGGCCAGTGCGTTGCACCAGACCATCGACGAGTTGCGCGAACAGCTCGATTACCGCCCTGAAACCCTGGTGTGGAATGCCGAGGACGGCGCCCTCGACACCTTGCAGGACGGACGTGCCGCACGACTGGAATTTTCCCGGGTGATCGTCGCCACCGGCGCCACCGACCGGATTTTGCCGGTGCCGGGCTGGACGCTACCCGGGGTCTACAGCCTCGGCGCGGCGCAGATCGCCTTGAAGTTTCAGGGTTGCGCCATCGGCGAGCGCGTGGTGTTCGCCGGCAGTGGCCCGTTGCTGTACCTGGTCGCGTATCAATACGCCAAGGCTGGCGCCAAGGTGGTCGCGGTACTCGACAGCTCACCCTTCAGCGCCCAGGCTCGCGCCCTGCCCGGCCTGCTGTCGCAACCGGCCACGCTGGTCAAAGGCATCTACTACCGTGGCTGGCTGACCGCCCACGGCATCCCGGTGCATCAGGGTGCAACCTTGAAGCATGTCGACGGAGATCAACGGGTGCAGGCGCTGATCTGGTCCGACGCAAAAGGCGAACATCGACTGAACTGCGATGCCGTAGCGTTCGCCCACGGCCTGCGCAGCGAAACCCAGCTCGCCGACCTGCTCGGCTGCGAATTTGCCTGGAACCCGCTCAATCGCGCCTGGCTCCCACAACGCGATCGCGCCGGGCGCAGCAGCGTCGCCGAGGTGTACCTGGCCGGTGACGGCGCCGGGATCATGGGCGCCGACGCCGCGGAAATGGCCGGCGAACGCGCCGCATTGGCGTTGCTCGAAGACATCGGCTACCTGATCCCGACGCAACGCACCACACAGCTTGAACAGGTGCTGGAACGCATCGGCGATTTTCGTCAGGGCCTGGAGCGCGCCTTCGCCTTTCCCGAGAACTGGGCCACCGGCATCGCCGATGACGTGATGGTCTGCCGCTGCGAAGAAGTCCGCGCCGGCGATATTCGTGAAGTGGTGCGCGAGGGTCACTGGGAAATAAATCGGGTCAAGGCCCATTGCCGGGTCGGCATGGGTCGCTGTCAGGGTCGGATGTGCGGCGCGGCGGCAGCGGAGATCATCGCCTGCGAAAGCCAGCGCGCGGTGTCCGACATTGGCCGGCTGCGCGCCCAGGCCCCCATCAAGCCGCTGCCCTTTGGCCTGGAGATCGACGCATGATCGAAGTCGACGCAGTGATCATCGGCGGCGGCATTGTGGGTGCTTCGGCGGCGCTGTTTCTCGGCAAGGCCGGGCGTCGCGTGGTGCTGCTGGAGCGGGACTTCTGCGGTTCGCATTCCAGCGGCGTCAACTACGGTGGCGTCCGCCGCCAGGGCCGACCATTGTCGCAATTGCCACTGTCGCAACGTGCCCACGCCATCTGGGCGCAGCTGCCGCAATTGATTGGCATCGACGGCGAATATCAACGCAGCGGCCACCTGAAACTCGCCCGCAGTACAGACGATTTGCGTGCCCTGCAAGACTACGCTGCCAGCAGCCAGGGCTTCGGCCTCGACTTGCAGGTGCTTGACCGTACCGAGCTGCGCAGCCGTTTTCCATGGGTGGGAGACGTCGCGGTGGGCGCCTCGTATTGCCCGGATGACGGTCACGCCAATCCGCGTCTGGTGTCCCCTGCGTTCGCCCGGGCGGCGCGGCGACACGGTGTGCAGGTACATGAGCAATGCACGGTCACCGCCGTGGAACACGACGGCCAGCGCTTTTGCGTACGCACGCAAAACGGCATGCAGTTGCACGCACCCTGGCTGCTGAACTGCGCCGGGGCTTGGGCAGGCAGCATCGCCGCGCAATTCGGCGAACCGGTGCCGATGCATTCCGGGCACCCGGCAATGCTGGTCACCGAACCCCTGCCGTTGGTGATGGATGCCAGCACCGGCGTCGAGGGTGGCGGCATCTACGCGCGACAGGTCGCCCGCGGCAATTGCGTGTTGGGTGGCGGCCAGGGTTTTGCCCTGGACGACGCCCGCGCCCGCCCCGGTCAAGGCGCCGTGCTGGAAATCCTGCGCCAGGCCGTCGAGCTCTATCCGTTTCTTGAAGGTGCCCAGGCGATTCGTACCTGGAGCGGCACCGAGGGTTACCTGCCTGATCGCCAGCCGGTGATCGGCCACAGCCGTACCCAGCCCGGTCTGTTGCATGCGTTCGGCTTTGCCGGCGCCGGTTTCCAGATCGGCCCGGCGGTGGGCCAGGCGCTCACCGAGATCATCTGTAGCGGCGCGTCAAAGACGTCGCTGGATGCGTTTTCCATCACCCGGTTTCACTCCATCTCCGTAGCTTGATAGAGGAAGGTCGCGCCAATGAAAAACCTCAAACGCAACGCACTGCTCGGTTTGTCCTGCATGAGCGCCCTGCTCACCCTCACCCCGGCCCACGCCGAACCGACGCTTTACCTGGGCATGAACGGCGGGACCATGGAGCGGCTTTACGCCGACAAGGTACTGCCGGCCTTCGAGAAGGCCAACAACGTCAAAGTGGTGATCGTGCCCGGGACCTCCGCCGATATCCTGGCCAAGGTCCAGGCCAGCAAGGACAACCCGCAGATGCATGTGATGTTCCTCGACGACGGCATCATGTACCGCGCCATCGCCATGGGCCTGTGCGACAAACTCGAAAACAACCCGGCCCTGGCGCAGATTCCCGCCAAGGGGCGAATCAAGGATGAAGCGGTAGCCGTCAGTCTCGGCGTCACCGGGCTGGCCTACAACACACGCTTGTTCAAGGAGAAAGGCTGGAGCGCGCCGACCTCGTGGATGGACATGGCTGACCCGCGCTTCAAGGACAAAGTGGTGTTCCAGTCGATGGCCTCCTCCACCTTCGGCCTGCACGGTTTCCTGATGTTCAACCGGATTCAGGGCGGCAGCGAAACCAACGTCGATCCGGGGTTCAAGGCTTGGCCGAACACGGTTGGGCGCAACGTACTGGAATACATCCCGAGTTCGGCGAAGATTTCCGAAATGCTCCAGACCGACGAGGCGGCGCTGTTTCCGCTGACACCGACCCAGGTCACCGCCCTGAAGCTCAAGGGCATGCCAGTGGAATACGCACAACCGAAGGAAGGTGCCGTGGTGCTCAACGTCGCTGAATGCGCCATCGCCAACAACACGCAACCGCAACTGGCGCAAAAACTCGCCGCGTTCCTGCTCACCCCCGAAGCCCAGGCGGCCGCGCTTGAGGACGGCGACCAGATTCCTTCAAACCCCAATACCCCGACCTCCGAGCGAACCCGTGGGCAGGTCGAAGCGATGCAACAATACCTGGAGACCGCAATCGCGGTGGATTGGGATCAGGTCAACGAACAGCGCCCTGCGTGGAATGCACGGTGGAATCGGAGCATCGAGCGATAGGCGACTGACACGACTGTGTTTCGCAAACGACCCCTCCTATAGGAGCGAGCTTGCTCGCGATGGACGTCAACGATAACGCGTGCTGCTTGAGTGCCCGCGCTATCCAGAGTTTTTCGCGAGCAAGCTCGCTCCTATAGGCCCTTCCAAGTGACCGGTCGGAACCGCTCCGACGCGCACCGACACAACTGGAAGCAAATTCTCTGCTCTGGTTACACTATGGCGCCCCGGCTCAGGGAGCCTGCCCGCACACCAGAGGTGACATCTCAGTGGCCGTTCGACCACCCAATCGTTCGCGAATCAAATCGCGCTGGCAATCGTTGCGTCGCCTTCTCGGTAAGGCACCGGCTGCCGGCAGCGCCGAGGCAAGCGAGGTTATCCACGACTACTTTCGTCACCAGGCCCATTCCCGGGGCTACACCCTCAGTCACAGCCAGCAACGCGTGATCGACTGCATGGCCCGGCATGCCTGCCTGTTGATGGGCACTTCGACGCAAACCCTTCCGGGCCTATACCTGCATGGTGCCGTGGGGCGCGGCAAGAGCTGGCTGCTCGACGGTTTTTTCCGGGCCGTTCCCCTCGTGCAAAAACAACGCCTGCACTTCCATCAGTTTTTCGCCCAACTGCACCAGGGCATGTTCGAGCATCGCGAACAGCCCGACGCCCTGGCGATCACCCTGGATGCATTGCTCAGCGATTGCAGGGTGCTGTGTTTCGATGAGTTCCATGTGCACGACATCGGCGATGCGATGCTCATCACCCGGTTGTTCAAGGCACTGTTTCAGCGTGGCATCCTGTTGCTGGTCACCTCCAACTACCCGCCCGCAGGCCTGTTGCCCAATCCGCTGTACCACGCCCGCTTCAAACCGGTGATCGACTTGATCAATGCACGCATGCAAGTCATGGAAGTCGGCGGTCCGCACGACTATCGCAGCCAGGTCCGCAGCCATGCGCAGCAGCTGTTCACCCAAGGCCATTATGTGTGGCCGGCCAGCGTGGCGCAGCGACGCTCTTTGAATCTGCCGGATTGCGGCGCCCCGCCCCTGTCGCTCCCGGTGGGCACCCGGCATTTCCGGGCGCGTTTGTGCGATGAGCGCCGCATCGGATTTACTTTCGCCGACCTGTGCGAGCAGCCTGTGGCCGTGATGGATTACCTGGAGCTGTGCCGCCGCTTCGATCGCTGGATCATCGATGACCTGCCGCGGCTCGCTGAGTGCTCGATGGCCGCCCAACAGCGCTTCATCAACCTCATCGACGTACTGTACGACCAGGACAAGCACCTGACACTGCTCGCACAGCACGCCCTGCGCGAAAGCCTGGACGGCGATGCCATTGACCTGGCGCGCACCCGCAGTCGATTGGGGCAACTGGTCGAAGTCAGCGAACCGGCCTGAGCGATATTATTGCGTTGTATTGAAGGGCCTCTTCGCGAGCAAGCCCGCTCCCACAGTTGACCGAATTGCCCGGACGGGAGTGATCCAATGTGGGAGCGAGCCTGCTCGCGAAAGCGGTCTGACCGGCGCCACATCTTTCCCGCTATGATGTCGCCCATTTCCAGGGCCACGCGTCCTCCCCTTGGCTAATGGCGAATCTGTTCATGCATACCCTTGCTCAATTGCGTGCCGGCAAGTTGTCAGGCATCACGCGGCTGGATCTGGTCGACGACCTCACGGAATTCCCTCGGGAAATTTTCGATTTGGCGGACTCGCTGGAAGTACTCAACCTCAGCGGCAATGCCTTGAGCGCCCTGCCGGAAGACTTGCATCGCCTGACCCGTCTGCGCGTGCTGTTCTGTTCCGATAACCGCTTCACCGAGTTGCCGGTCTGCCTGGGCCAATGCGCCGCACTGACGATGATCGGCTTCAAGGCCAACCGCATTGCCCACGTGCCCGCTGCGGCACTGCCACCGCTGCTGCGCTGGCTGATCCTGACCGACAACTGCATCGAGACGCTGCCGAGCGAGTTGGGAGAGCGGCCATACCTGCAAAAGCTCATGCTCGCCGGCAACCGTTTACGCGCGCTACCGGAGTCGTTGCGTCAGTGCCATCGGCTGGAGCTGATTCGCATCGCCGCCAACCAGTTGACCGAGTTGCCGCAATGGTTGCTGGAATTGCCGAGCCTGACCTGGCTGGCGTACGCCGGTAACCCGCTGGAAACCGAAGCCGACGCCGCGGCCCTCGACGCGACACCGCGCATTGACTGGTCGGCATTGCGCCTGGAAAAACAGCTCGGCGAAGGTGCGTCCGGGGTGATCCATCAGGCAGTCTGGCAACAGGCAGAGCAACCGCCCATGGCCGTTGCGGTAAAGCTCTACAAGGGCGAAATGACCAGCGATGGTTCACCGCTGCACGAGATGAACGCCTGCATCACCGCCGGCCTGCACCCGAACCTGATCAGCGTCGAAGGGCGGATTGTCGATCACCCGCAGCAAACCGCCGGGCTGGTGATGCAACTGATCGCGCCGAGTTACCGCAACCTCGCCGGACTGCCGAGCCTGGCGTCGTGCAGCCGTGACACCTACCCCGACGACTTGCGCTTCAGTGCGGCCGTGGCGCTGCGCATTGCCTCGGGCATTGCCTCGGTGGCCGAACACCTGCACAGCCATGGCATCACCCACGGCGACCTCTACGGGCACAATATCCTGTGGAATGAGCAGGGAGACTGCTTGCTGGGGGACTTTGGCGCGGCATCGTTCCACGGGATTTCCGACAGCCTTGAAAGCCGTGCCTTGCAGCGAATCGAGGTGCGGGCGTTCGGGGTGTTGCTGGGGGAGTTGCTGGCGCGGATCGACTCGGGGTTGAGCGATGAAGGGCGTGGGGTGCTGGAAGATCTGGAGCGGCGTTGCTGTCAACCGCAGGTGCTGGAGCGGCCGGGGTTTAGCGATGTCGTGGAGCAACTGAAAAATCTGTGACCGCTATACGGTCAATCGCGAGCAAGCTCGCTCCCACAGCGACAGCGCTAAACCTGTGGGAGCGGGCTTGCTCGCGAAGACGGTGTCACTGGTGAATCAGATCAACCCGCCAACCCGACAAACATGTCTTGCACGTCGTCATGGTTATCGAGGCCTTCGAGGAAGGCTTCGACTTCCGCCATCTGCTCGTCGCTCAGGCCGCTGACCGGGTTTTTCGGCTGATAGCCCAGTTTGGCCGACAGCACGGTGAAGCCTTGTTCCGGCAGGGCTTTCTGTACCGCGTCGAGGTCGGTCGGTTCGGTCAGGAACAGGGTTGCACCCTCTTCACCCGGTTCGAAATCCTGTGCACCGGCTTCGATGGCGGCCATTTCCGGGTCGGCGTCCGGGGTGTCCGGCGACGCTTCGATCATGCCGACATGGTTGAAGTCCCAGGCCACCGAACCGGAAGCGCCCAGTTGGCCCTTGCGGAACGCCACGCGGATTTCGGCAACGGTGCGGTTGATGTTGTCGGTCACGCACTCGACGATCAACGGCACCTGATGCGGGGCGAACCCTTCATAGGTCACGCGATGGTATTGCACGGTCTCGCCCAACAGGCCCGCGCCCTTCTTGATGGCGCGATCCAGTGTTTCCTTGGGCATCGAAACTTTCTTGGCCTGTTCAACCACCAGACGCAAGTGCGCGTTGGTAGCAACATCAGCGCCATTGCGCGCAGCAATGGTGATTTCCTTCACCAGTTTGCCGAAGATCTTGCCCTTGGCATTGGCTGCCGCTTCTTTGTGTTTAACCTTCCACTGTGCGCCCATTTCTCACTCTCTTATCTGTGACATCTGTGGCGTCGAGACAACCATTGGCCGACGCTTTGCGCAAGTTTATACGGCCTAAAGTTGGCAATCGACCAAAAAATCCCGACTGGCATCGACATCTTCACCAGCGGTTGTAGGGGGATTCTGAAATGCCGCTTTGGCCTGTCCGCAATGCGCCGGGGTTTCGTACGCTTTGCACCTTATTCAACGGCGGCAGCGTGTTCGATGCACAACGACAAGGAAAGTCCCACCACCCTGACGCTTCTCGATGACGACCTGAGTTTCCAGGTGGTCCGGTTCAGCGGTCACGAAGCACTCAACCAGCCCTATCGATTCGACATCGAGGTTATCGGCCTGGCACCGGCCCTGAACCTTGAACGATTGCTGCACCAGCCCGCGTTCCTCGAGTTCGGCCTCGACCAGGGCCTGCATGGCGTGCTGCACAGCGCCGGGTGTGAACATCGAAGCGCACACCGGGTCGCTTACAAACTGGTGCTGGTGTCCCGTCTCCAGGCGCTGGAGCAGCGACGCCGCCGACGGGTTTTCCAGCGCGCCAGCGTGCCCATGATCCTGCGCCAGTTGCTCGAGGAACATGGGCTGCCCGCCAGCAGTTATCGCTTTGAACTGGCCACCGGGCACTATCCCGTGCGAGCTTTTTGCATTCAGTACGAAGAAACCGACCTGGCATTGTTGCAACGACTGTGCGAGGAAGAAGGCATCCATTACCACTTCGAGCATCAACGCGACGGCCATGTACTGGTACTGGCCGATGACAGCCTGAGTTTCCCCCAGGAGCCGCTGCTCATGTCGCTGCGCAGCGACGCAGTCGACGATCATCACCAACCCGTGATCAGCGAATTGTTCCAGCGCCATGATGCTTCGCTCCCCCCTGTGCGCCCGGGTGCGAGCAATCCTGGTGCAGCGGACATCAGCGACGGTGCAGCCAATCACTCGTTCACCACGGCCAGACAGGTTCTCGCTGGCGAACAGCAGCATCGCGACCAGCTCAGCCGGCGACAACTGGAACGCCTGCGGTGCCGGCACCTGCAGATCCACGGTCAAAGCAACCTGGGAGCATTACGCAGCGGCCGGATCGTGCAGGTGGCCGGGCATCCCCTGGCGAGTTTCAATGATCAATGGCTGGTAACCGAAACAAGCCATCAGGGAGGCCAGTCATCGATTCTGCTCGACGATTCAGCGGGTATGGCCCTGGGTTACCGCAATCAATTCAGCGCCATCCCCTGGTCAACGGTGTTCAGGCCCGCGCTAAAACAACCCAGGCCGAGCATCCCCGGGTATCAGCCAGGCCAGGTGTGCGGCCCGGTCGGACAACCGCCGACAGTGAACGAGGATGGCCGGATTCGGGTGAACCTCTGGCCCGCCACAGATTCAGCCACAGAGTCGTTGTCCAGCGGCCTGTGGCTACCCTTGGCGCTGACCACCGCCGAGGACTGGATCGATCCCTCCCGCTTGCCCGTGGCCGGCAGTGAGGTACAAGTGATCTTCCTCGACAGTGACCCGGATCGCCCGGTGCTCTGTACGGCGCTGGGCCCTCGGCCACAACCTCTGCGCCCACGGCCCCGTGAACCCCGTGGCGATACCCGCCTGCTGTTCGACTGGCTGCTCCACCGTCCTTGAGCATGACCGAGGTCCACAAGCCGGTGTAACCGCCGCCGACGATGCACACATCGGCGACGAGGAACAGGATTCAGGTACGCAGGGGTTTGATGTTTATCGCTCGGTTGGGCACGGAGGGAGGGTTGGTTTTAAGGCCGCCGGGGCGACTGTTCCAGTGCGGGATCAGCACCAGCGCCGAGAACATCGCACAACCGGCGAAGACAATGAACACCGTGACCGAGTCGAAGTAACCCGGCAGCAATCCGCCGAGCACCGCTCCGACGGAACCGCAACCGTTGACGAACCCGGCCGCCGTTGCACCGGCCTTGGCCGTGCCGAAATCGATCGCCGCCGCGCCGCTGATCATCGAGTCCGGCCCGTAGAGGGTCAGGCCCATGACGAACAAGAGCGCCACCACCAGGACCACACTGCCGGTATGCAGGGCGCCCATGAACAATGCCAGGGTCACGGTGAGTGCCAACAGACTGAGAACGCAAGCCGGCATGCGCCGGGCGCCGAACAGTTTGTCCGAGGCCAGGCCGATCATGATCGGCCCGAGCAACCCGGCCAGCTCGAACGAGGTCGGAATGATCGCCGCACCGACCTTGCCCACCGAAGGCATCTGTTCGAAGACGATCACCGGTCCCCACAGCAGAATCGCGTAGCGCGCCGGTTTCAGCATGAAGTACGCCAGCCCCAGCACCAGTACCGTGCGGTTGCGCAGGATTTCCTTGAGTGGCACCCAGATACTGATTTTGCTTTGGGCAAGGGTTTCTTCAGCGGTCTGTTCTGGCTCCGGTTCCACAGCCGGCAAGCCGACGTCTTCAGGTTTGTTGCGCTGGAAAATAAAAAACAGCACGGCGACCAGCCCAACCACCACCGCACTGGAAACAAATGCCGCATGCCAGGTGCCGATGAGCGTATACGCCCACCAGCCGGCAAACGGCGAGGCCACGAGCCCGCCAAAGGCGTAGCAGGAACTCCACAGGCCCAAAACCCGCCCGCGCTGTTCGGAGGGAAAGAAACTGCCCAGGTTCTTGCACAACCCCGACCAGCCGGTGGACTGCGCCAGACCTTGTACCAGCATGCAGGTAGCAAAAATCGGTAACGTCGCAAAGTTGCCCATCACCAGCGCCGCACCAGCGGAAATCAGCAACCCGCCGAGCACCACCACCCGCGGCCCGAAGCGGTCGGCCAGGATGCCCCAGGTGAACTGGCCGACGGCGTAGGCCGTCAGGTAGATGGCATCGAGGTTGGCCATGGCCATTTTGTCGAGCATGAAGGTCGGGTCTTCGGCGATGCCGAGTTTGGCCACCGAGAAGGCTTTGCGGGTGAAGTAGAACGCGGCGTAGGCAAGCCAGGTGATCGCGAAGATCTGCACGCGCCAACGCTTGATGGTGCCGATGTGCTTGTTCATTGTGATTCTGACCTCAGGGTGTGAGTGTGCCGGCAGAATTGGAAGCAAACGCCTGTTTTTTTATTGTTGAGCACTGCGATATCGCCCTGTCCCTACGGCGGATACCGGTCAGATGAGTCCTGTTTTGCACGCCCAGGCTCATGGCACCCGCTGCGGTTCGACTGACCGGTCAGCGGGGCTGAGTGTGATAAAAACAATTACTGTTTAATAAGTGAAATCGATTTATCGTATTTCCAAAATAAGCTTTGCTTGTTACTGGAGATATCGATGTCGGTTTCCCACGCCCAACTCAAAGCGTTCCATGCCGTTGCGGTATATGGAAGCTTTACCAAAGCCGCCGAGCGGCTATTTCTGACGCAGCCGGCGATTTCCGACCAAGTGCGCAAACTTGAAGAGCGCTACGGTGTTTTGCTGTTTCACCGCAACAAGCGTTCGGTACGCCTGACCGATCTGGGCGAACGCCTGCTGAGCGTTACCCAGCGGCTTTTTGTGATTGAGGCCGAAGCCCAGGAACTGCTGCAGGATTCCCAGGCCCTGCAGACCGGCAGCCTGATTCTGGCGGTGGATGCGCCGGTGCACGTGCTGCCGCAGATTGCCCGATTCTGCGAACGCTACCCGGGGATCAGCGTGAAGATCGAAACCGGCAACACTGATGAGTCGCTGTTTCGACTGTTCAACTATCAGGCCGACCTGGCGTTGCTGGGCCGGGACGTCAGTGACGAACGCCTGATCTCCCTGCCCCTGCGCAATGACCCGATGGTGGCGTTCGTGTCGCGCAATCATCCGTGGGCCGACCGTGAATCCATCACCCTCGCCGACCTTGATGACACACCGCTGGTACTGCGGGAAATCGGTTCGGTGACGCGCCAGACCCTGGAGGAGGAAATGGCCGGCGCCGGGCTGCGCATTCGTCCGGCGATCCAGGTTGAAGGCCGGGAAGCCGCTCGTGAAGCGGTGGTGGTCGGGATTGGCATCGGCGTGGTGTCGGCGGCCGAGTTCGGCGCCGACTCACGGGTATGCGCGTTGCCGATTACCGATTGCAAACGCCGCCTGACGGAAACCCTGGTGTGCTTGCGCGAGCAGAGTTCGCGGCGAATCGTGGCGACGTTTCTTGAGATGGTTCGCGAGAGTCTTGTGTAGGCAGGACCGGCCCCTTCGCGAGCAAGCCCGCCCCCACAGGGGAATGCATTCCAAATGTGGGAGCGGGCTTGCTCGCGAATGCAGGCGACTCGGTCTACCTGACTGACGCCAACCCCAAAAAAGCCTGAATCAACCGCAAATCCCGCCGCCGCTCCATGCACCCGATCATGTGCCGGTTCACCAACCCCTCGCCAATGATCGGCACCGCCGCCACTCGCGGGTCGTGGCTGACTTCCACCGACGACACCACCCCCACCCCCAGTTCGGCAGCCACCGCCTCGGTCACCGCTTCGCGGCTGTCCAGTTCCAGCAGCACCCGCGGATTGACCCTGGCCTGAGCGCAAGCCTCATCGAAGGTGCGCCGGGTAATCGAACTCGGCTCGCGCAGCACCATGATTACCTGATCCAGCTCCTTGAGCTGCACGCCTTGGGTCTTCTGCGCCCAAGGGTGCCCGTCGGGCACCAGCGCACAAATCCGTGATTCGCTCAGTGCCTGCAGATGCAAGCCCTTGCGCGGCTCGACTTCGGTCAGCACCGCCACGTCGGCATGTTCGGACAGCAGCGCCGCCAGGGTTTCCTGGGCGTTGCCCAGGCGCAGGTTCACCGTGATCCCCGGATAGCGCGCGCGCAGGCTGGCGAGCATCGGCATGACCATGTGCGGACCGTCCGCCGCCACCTCCAGGCGCCCGGTCAGCAATTGCCGGTTGGCTTCGAGCATCGCCTGCGCCTCCTCGGCCAGGCCGAACATCGCCCGGGTGATCGCCGCCAGCTTGGTGCCCTCCTCCGTCAGTTCCACGCGTCGGGCGGTGCGGCGCAACAGGGTGATCTGGTAGTGCTCCTCCAGCGCCTTGATGTGCCCGGTGACCGCCGGCTGGCTGATGAACAGTCGCGCCGCCGCCCGGGTAAAGCTGCCTTCCCGGGCCACGGCATCGAAGGCGCGGAGCTGAAACAGGTTCATGAATAACCCTCACTGATGGCTGGCATAACAACAAACAATTTGATTGATAGCACGGCAAATTGCAATTTAAGCCCCGTAGCTTGATCCCATCGATTGCGAGGACACGAAAATGAGTGCTGCCGAACCCATCCTGCTCACCCCCGGCCCGTTGACCACTTCGGCCCGCACCCGTCAGGCGATGATGATCGACTGGGGCTCATGGGATGAGCGCTTCAATCAACTGACCGCCAGCCTCTGCGAGCAATTGCTGGCGATCGTCAACGGCGCCGCCACCCACCACTGCGTGCCCTTGCAAGGCAGTGGCACCTTCGCCGTCGAGGCCGCGATCGGCACCCTGGTGCCTCGCGATGGCAAGGTTCTGGTACTGATCAACGGCGCCTACGGCAAACGCCTGGCGAAAATCTGCGAAGTGCTGGGCCGCTCCTTCAGCACCTTCGAAACCGCGGAAGACGAACCGACCACCGCTGCCGACGTCGACCGCCTGCTGCGCGCCGACAACGGCATCACCCACGTTGCCCTGATTCACTGCGAAACCAGCACCGGCATCCTCAATCCGCTGCCGGAGATCGCCCAGGTCGTCGCCGGACACGGCAAGCGCCTGATCATCGACGCCATGAGCTCCTTCGGTGCCCTGCCGGTGGACGCGCAACAAGTGCCGTTCGACGCCCTGATCGCCGCCTCGGGCAAATGCCTGGAAGGCGTGCCTGGCATGGGCTTCGTCTTCGCTCGCAAAGAATCCCTGGCCAGCGCCGCCGGCAACTCGCACTCGCTGGCGATGGACCTGCAGGACCAGCACGCCTACATGGCCAAGACCGGCCAGTGGCGCTTCACCCCGCCGACCCACGTGGTCGCGGCGCTGCACGAAGCCCTGCTGCAATACAACGAAGAAGGCGGCTTGCCGGCCCGGCACGAACGCTACGCCGCCAACTGCCAGGCACTCATGGAAGAGATGGGTAACCTGGGGTTGCGCAGCTTCCTGCCGGCGGCCATTCAGGCGCCCATCATCGCCACCTTCCACGCCCCGAAAGATCCTCGCTACCAGTTCAAGGAATTCTACGAGCGGGTCAAGGCCAAGGGTTACATCCTCTACCCCGGCAAACTGACCCAGGTCGAAACCTTCCGCGTCGGCTGCATCGGACATGTGCAACCGGCCGAGATGCGCGAAGCCGTGGCCGCGATTGGCGAGGTGTTGCGCGAGATGGAAGTGCTGGAGATCTAACCCACACCGCATTCCCCTGTGGGAGCGGGCTTGCTCGCGAAGACGGACTGACACTCAACATGGATGTCGGCTGACACACCGCTTTCGCGAGCAAGCCCGCTCCCACCCAAAGCTGCTCTTCATCCGCCAGTTTCCAAGGAATTTGATCACCATGAACTACTCCAACCCAGGCAAACTCCAGGCCGCCATCCTCGACTGGGCCGGCACCGTGGTCGACTTCGGCTCCTTCGCCCCGACGCAGATTTTCGTCGAGGCGTTCGCCGAGTTCGACGTCCAGGTGTCCATCGAAGAAGCCCGTGGCCCGATGGGCATGGGCAAGTGGGACCACATCCGCACCCTATGCGATCTGCCGGAAGTTGCCGAGCGTTATCGCAAAGTATTCGGCCGCACGCCGACCGACGACGACGTCACCGCGATTTACCAGCGTTTCATGCCGCTGCAGATCGAGAAAATCGCCGAACACTCGGCGCTGATTCCGGGCGCTCTGGAGACCATCGCCAACCTGCGCGAGCAAGGGATCAAGATCGGCTCCTGCTCCGGTTATCCGAAACAGGTCATGGACAAAGTGGTCGAACTGGCTGCCACCAACGGCTATGTGGCCGATCACGTGGTGGCCACCGACGAAGTCCCGAATGGCCGCCCGTGGCCCGCCCAAGCGCTGGCCAACGTCATTGCCCTGGGCATCGACGATGTCGCCGCCTGCGTGAAGATCGATGATACCGTGCCAGGCATTCTCGAAGGTCGCCGCGCCGGCATGTGGACCGTGGCGCTGATCTGCTCGGGCAACGCCCTGGGTCTGGATTACGAAGGTTATCGCGCGCTGGGCAGCGACCAACTGGACAGCGAGCGCAAGCGCATCCATGCGCTGTTCGAAGGTTCGCGCCCGCACTACATGATCGACACCATCACCGATCTGCCGCAGGTGATCGCCGACATCAACAAGCGTCTGGCCAACGGCGAAATGCCGCAATCGAGCTAAAAACCACAACGCCCCCTGTAGGAGCGAGCTTGCTCGCGATGGAGTGTCAGATACGTTGATGTCGACTGACACACCATCGCGAGCAAGCTCGCTCCTACAATGTTTTTTTCTATTGCCCCGATCCAGAGCATCCAGCGACCAATCACCTCAGGCAAACCCGGTGAAACAGGATTACAGTTAAGGCACACCGTCGGACAAGAGCGGTGGCTTTAAACCGGACCTCTGAGGAACACCGTATGCCGTGGAAAAACTCCGAGTCGCGCTACAGCACCGTATCGATCACACTGCATTGGTTAATGCTGGTCCTGCTGGTGCTGGTTTACGCCTGTATCGAGTTTCGCGGGCTCTTTCCCAAGGGCAGTGGCGGACGCACGCTGATCGTCGAATCACACTTCATGCTCGGCCTGACCGTATTCGTCCTGGTCTGGCTGCGATTGTTCGCACGCAGTCTCGGCCCGGCGCCGCAGGTCTTCCCCGCCTCGCCACCGTGGCAAACGACGCTGGCCAGGCTGATGCACTGGGCGCTGTACATTTTCATGATCGTCACGCCGATTCTCGGCTGGCTGGTCACCAGCGCCAAAGGCAACCAGGTGATGTTCTACGGTTTCGACCTGCCGATGCCAATAGCCGAAAACAAGGAGCTGGGCAAACAACTCCAGGACTGGCACGAGCTCGGCGGCACTATCGGCTATTGGTTGATCGGCCTGCATGCCGTGGCCGCGCTGTATCACCATTATGTGGTGGGCGATAACACCTTGCTGCGGATGATGCCCAAGAGCGTGAACCGCGACTCCTGAAACCTATGAATTCAAATGTGGGAGCGCCGTTCAGTTTGTTGATTTCAATCCCCGCCCCCCCTGCAAGCCACCGGTGTGGATGAAGATCAGTCGCGTACCTTGGGCGAATCGGCCCGCTTCGACTTGCTGCTTGAGTGCCAGCAGCGCTTTGCCGGTATACAGCGGTTCCAGGGGAATGCCGCTGGCCTGCCCGGTCTTTTCGATGAACTCAAATAGCAGCGGATCGACCTTCGCGAAGCCACCGCGACTGGCCTCAAACAGCTCATACGCCGCATCGACCACACCGGCTTCCTGCATGATCCGCTCGACCTGCTGCGCCACCCCATGATCTTCGGGCACCGCCAACGCCCCGAAAACCGGATGATCACCGGTTTCGGCCAGTACCAGCCCCGCGAGCGTCGTGCCGGTTCCACAGGCCAGCCACCAGCCGTCGTAGTCGTTCCAGCCCAAGCCCTGCAATTGCGCGCAAACAGCAGCCCGCAATGGCATGCAACCCAGGGCACCTGGCAAACCACCTCCCCCTTCAGGCACCGGGTGCAAGGTCGGGTAGCGGGTTTGCCAGGGTTGCCAGAAACCGGCTTCATGCCTCGCCCGATAGCCGCCGTAACCCAGCCAGTGCAACTGCATGCCAAATGCCTGCAAATCCCTCACGGTCGGTGTTTCCTGAGGATGCCCGCGCAACAAGCCGACGGTGGAAAAGCCGAAACGCTGGCCCGCCGCCGCCAACGCGTGGAGGTGGTTGGAGTGCGCGCCACCGAGACTGATGATGCCTTCGGCCCCCGCGTGGTCGGCGGTCTTCAGGTGTTCGATGAGCTTGAACCATTTGTTGCCGCTGATCAGCGGGTCGATCAGGTCCAGACGCAGGATGGCGACTTCGACGCCGGCATCTGTGAGCCAGTCGAGGTGGAGCGGTTCGAGGGGAGCCTGGGTTAACCAGGCTTCTGGAGGAAGAAGCATCAATGCCGGCTCTGGATGAAGAGCCGGCATCTTAACAGCTGACTTGTGGCGAGGGAGCTTGCTCCCGCTCGGCTGCGCAGCAGGCGCAAACCCGGAACACTCGATACTTCTGGTGTATCGGAGCTACCGATTTGGGGCCGCTTCGCGGCCCAGCGGGAGCAAGCTCCCTCGCCACAGACCAGTCTGTTACAACTGCGCCGCCAACCGCGAACCCTGATTGATCGCCCGCTTGGCATCCAGCTCTGCCGCAACATCCGCGCCACCGATCAGGTGCACGCTCTGCCCCGCCGCCACCAGGCTTTCATGCAACTCGCGCAGCGGGTCCTGCCCGGCGCAAATCACGATGTTGTCCACTGGCAGCACCTGCGGCTCGCCGGTTTCGCCGATGCGGATGTGCAGGCCTTGGTCGTCGATCTTCAGGTATTCAACGCTGTTGAGCATCTGCACCTGCTTGTTCTTCAGCCCCGTGCGATGGATCCAGCCAGTGGTCTTGCCCAGGCCGTCGCCGACCTTCGACTTCTTGCGTTGCAACAGGAACACCTCGCGGGCCGGCGCATGGGGCGCAGCCTTGATTCCGGCAACACCACCGCGTGCTTCAAGGTGCGTATCGATGCCCCATTCCTTCCAGAACGCGGCGCGATCCTGACTGGTAGCGACACCTTCATGAACGAGGAACTCGGAAACGTCGAATCCAATACCACCGGCACCAATCACCGCGACACGCTTGCCGACCGGTTTGCGCTCCAGGATCACATCCAGGTAGCTCAGCACCTTGGCGTTTTCCACGCCAGGAATCGCCGGCACGCGCGGCGCAATGCCGGTGGCCAGAATGATCTCGTCGTAGCCGCCTTCGACCAGCTGTGCCACGTCGACGCGGGTGTTCAGGCACACCTCGACGTTGGTGGTCTGCAGCTTGCGGTTGAAGTAGCGAAGGGTCTCAAAGAACTCTTCCTTGCCCGGAACGCGCTTGGCGATGTTGAACTGACCGCCGATTTCGCTGGCCGAATCGAACAGCGTCACCTGATGGCCACGCTCGGCCGCCACGGTCGCGGCGGACAAACCGGCAGGCCCGGCACCGACCACGGCGATTTTCTTCAATTGCTGCACGGGCAGGTAATTGAGTTCGGTTTCGTGGCAGGCACGCGGGTTGACCAGGCAGCTGGTCAGCTTGCCGCCAAAAGTGTGGTCGAGGCAGGCCTGGTTGCAGCCGATGCAGGTGTTGATCTCATCGGCGCGACCTTCAGCGGCCTTGTTGACGAAATCCGGGTCGGCGAGGAAGGGCCGCGCCATGGACACCATGTCGGCATCGCCCTCGGCCAGGATCTGCTCGGCGACTTCCGGCGTGTTGATGCGATTGGTGGTGATCAGCGGAATATTCACCGAACCCCGCAGCTTGGCCGTGACCTTGCTGAACGCCGCACGCGGCACTTTGGTGGCGATGGTCGGAATCCGCGCTTCGTGCCAGCCGATACCGGTGTTGATGATGGTCGCGCCGGCCTGCTCGATGGCCTTGGCCAGTTGAACGATCTCTTCCCAGGTGCTGCCGCCTTCGACCAGGTCGAGCATCGACAGACGGAAAATGATGATGAAGTTCGGGCCGACCGCTTCACGCACGCGGCGAACGATTTCCACCGGCAGGCGCATGCGGTTTTCATAGCTGCCACCCCAACGGTCGGTACGGTGGTTGGTGTGGGCGGCGAGGAACTGGTTAATGAAATAGCCTTCGGAGCCCATGATTTCCACACCGTCGTACTCGGCGGTTTGCGCCAGTACCGAGCAGGTGACGAAATCGCTGATCTGCTTCTCGATGCCTTCCTCATCCAGCTCCTTGGGCTTGAACGGGTTGATCGGCGCTTGAATGGCGCTGGGTGCAACCTGTTTCGGGCTGTAGGCATAACGACCGGCGTGGAGAATCTGCATGCAGATCTTGCCGCCCGCGTCATGAACGGCACGGGTGACGATACGGTGCTTGAGCGCCTCTTCTTCGGTCGTCAGCTTGGCCGCACCGGAATACACGCCACCTTCGTCGTTCGGGCCGATACCGCCGGTGACCATCAGGCCGACACCGCCACGGGCACGTTCGGCAAAGTACGCCGCCATGCGTTCGAAACCACCCGGTTTCTCCTCAAGGCCCGTGTGCATCGACCCCATCAGGGTGCGATTGCGCAGCGTGGTGAAACCCAGGTCCAGCGGAGCCAACAGGTGCGGGTATTGAGCGGCGGTCATCGGTAACTCCACATCGATCGATCACGGAAAGTGCAGGAGCTCTACGGCCCCCGTCAGTCATGTTCGACAGACTAAGAGCCGCGACGCCGTCGCTCAATGACCGTAACTGACAACTTAATGATCGAAATGCGCAGCAACTTGGGGTGACTGGGAAATAGCTGCTACGTCAGCGCATGCCTGCCCCATGACTTTTCACTTCGATTGGAATTCTTTTCATTAAGAATGGAGTCATCCAACCATAGTCAGCCGTGTCGCGAATACCTTAAACGCCAGCATGGGCGCCGTTTGTGAAAAATCTTATGTAGTGATGTCGGGCCATTGCTAGAAGAATTTCCGCGGTGCGGTGTTGAACTGGTGCACTCCGAAGCACACCTCCAGCTTGGCGACACTCTTGGCCCCGCCGTTGGTATAGCTCAAGAATCAAACGTTCTTGGCGAAGCTACCGACCCCGGCACTGCGCACAAAGCATTCGATACTCCTGAAGGTTTCCCTAGATACCACTATAAACTTTGGTTTACACAGCTTATTGCAATTACCGCCTACCTTCCCTTCAGTGGTCATTAGAAAAAATAAAACGAGGTCTTTAGATTTTGGAATGAAACCTCACTTGAGAACAGGTAAGTCGTCCCACCAATGCTACCAACTCCCCCCTGCCATTAATCTTTCGTGGCTAACCCGAATTTTTTTCAATGCCTGGGCATGCAACTGTGAAATCCGTGACTTAGAGACCCCCATTAGCTCACTTATTTCTGTAAAGCTTAAATGCTGGTGATAATGACCCTGGATGACTTGCCTTTCGTTCGCCGAAAGAAGCTTTACGCACTCGTTCAGCGCGTCGCTCTCACGCTCCACTTCGTAGAGGCTCAAGGGGTTATTATCCTTAGGCTCCTGGTCGACGATGCCGGACTCTAGAAACAACCCGAATGCCAAGCCAATAGCGACGTTCGCCACCTGTTCCAGATCAGACTCAGTTAGCCCATCCACCTGCGTACCGGAAATACTTTCTAGCCGCTCTCGATAATAGCGACGTTGGTCGCTCACATAACAAGACAGCCCTTTGAGGACGTTGCCCTTTACATAGGGTTCGGCATAAGACTGGAAACGGGTACTCAATTCAGGATTAAACCGATCGATTGCCTGCAACAGACCAATCGACGCCAGGTTCACGTAATCGCCCCACTCCGCCAGTGGATGCGGATAGCGGGAATACAAAAATCCGACAATCATCCGAAGCCAATGGCCGTAAAAAAAGAACAACCGGCTCCGGGCCGCATCTGTTTTGCTGTCCAGCCAATTACGCCACAAAGCGTGCTCTTCATTACCTTCATTGCTGGTGTCATCCGTCGCCATGGAAGGCTCCACCTTTGGCCTATCCGAGATTTCGCATCAACGTCTGGGCGATCAGGCCCCATCCATCGATCAACAGAAACAACATGATTTTCAATGGCAGAGAAATAGTAATGGGCGGCACCATGATCATCCCCAAGGACATCAGAATTGACGCGACGACCAGATCGATGATCAAGAACGGCAGGAAGATCATAAAGCCGATCTGAAAAGCTATTTTCAGTTCACTCAACATAAATGCCGGCACCAGTTTTACCGGGGATAGCCCTTCCGGCTCTTGCGGCAGCGGATCCTTGGCCAACTCATAAATCAGACGCAGATCTTCTTCATGGGTTTGCCTGATCATGAAATCACGGATCGGCACCCAACCCTGCAACGCTGCGCCGTCAAGTCCCACCTTGTTTGCAAGAAACGGCTTGATCCCAGCGTCATAGGCTTTTTCCAAGGTCGGAGCCATGGCGAATAGCGTCAGGAACATCGACAGCACAATCAACACGATATTCGGCGGCGTCTGTTGCAACCCCAATGCCTGCCTGGTCAGTGACAACACCACAATGTTGCGCGTGAACGTAGTCAGGGAAATGACCAAAAAAGGTAGAAACGAAAGCGCCGTCAGCAAGACAACGATGCTGACCGGTGATTGGATCTGGGTGATGTGCAGGCTGCCCCATTCGGAGAAGTCATCCGCTGCTGTGGCGAATGAGGCAAAGCAACTCAGCACTAGAAACAGCAAATGGCGAGTCATATCGAATACATCAAGAGCGAGCATCCAATGCAGAAGATGAGGAGTGTTGAGACAGAATGGTCACTGTGGTTCCGTTAGAGGATTCAGTGACCAGAACCTGCGACGTTTCTGTCTTGAGCAGATAAACCTTGGTCTTGGTCGACAGTCGCAACGCACGTACGCATTGCAACTCGGCCGGGCCGGGCGAAGCGCTGGCAATCCCCACGTGACTTCGCGCATACCAGCGCATCACGACGTAGACCACTGCCAACAACAAAGCCGTGACCAGCATCACCTTGATCATCAAAACAAATGACAACGGATCGTCCTGTCGCAACGGTAATCCGAGGGGTTGAGTTACGGTTTCGGACGTCACAATATTTCCGTCAACTGAATACCGAAATTATCGTCGACTGCCACCAGATTGCCCCGGGCAACCGGTTTGCCATCCAGGCACAGCGACGCCGGTTCATGGACCTGCTCCAACAACTTGACCACATCGCCAGCCTTCAGCGCGAACAACTCATCCACGCTCATCGATGCGTTTCCGATCTGGACCACCAACTCCACGACCACGTGTTTAATCAAATTCATGTCCCGCTTGATCAGCGGAGATAGCTCGTCATTGGCCACGACTCTGGCCTCTTCCAGTTCAATTGCATCTACCGTTGAGGTCACGCTTAAGCTCCAGGTTATTTGATAGAAATTAGTTGCACGGCTAAGTGGTCGTTCTGTCTGGCCAGGTATCCGCCAGCCACTACTGAGCCTTCGGTCAGTTGTAACGAGACTGGATCGGCTAACAATGCACTGGACCGCAACGTATCCCCCGGATGCAGGTCTCTGATCTCACCGATGGAGAGGCTTGCCAAGGGCAAACGCACGGACAACTTCACCCGGGCATTACCCAATGCCTGCTTGCGTTCAATCAACGGTTTGCGGGGAACGGAAGGTTCAAGCGCAACATTAAGCAATGCCGCATCCAGCAACAGATACAGTGTCGATTGACCAACGCTCAGCTGCAGCAGCACCTGAGCATTGAGAACATCTGAGAATGGCCTGGACGGTTCGGCCGCCAAGTGGGAGATAGCGCTTTGCCCAAGGGCCTCGAGTACATTGTTGATCAAGGCCAGTTGTGCTTCGCGCAATAGGTGTCTGGCCGTCTCGTCTTCAGGCGTTTCATGGGTGAAGGGCCCGAACACCATCGACCTCCAATCACCCGCCAGGCAAATCGAGCCATTGGCTGACTTGGCACGCAGCCATACCAGTGTCGCCGCCAACTCACTGGAATCGCCCAGGGCGGTACAGCTCATCTCGCACGTGTGGCGTCCGTCACTAAAACACCACTGCTCGTACCAGTGCCGAGCCACAGGTGGTAATCGATCACATGCCATCCGCAAGCGAGTCGTACCGACAAATCCCAACATCCGCATAGATCAGCCTCCTCTCGTTCCGTTGTACAACTGCTCCAGCATCTCATTGGAGACCGTCATGACTCTTGAGCTGGCCTGATATCCGCGCTGGATAATCAAAATGTCGCCGAACTCTTGCGCCAGATCGACGTTCGATAACTCCAGATAACCACCCTGAATACGACCAAACTGCTTCTCCCCTGCTCGACCAAATTGCGCTTGCATGGAAGAAGGCGAGTGGTAAAGCGAATTAGCTCCCGCGATCAATGCGCTTTCATCAGCGAAATCCGCCAGCGCGAGCTGGCTTCCATCACGTTTCTCACCGTTGGCGTAGGTAAACTTGAGAATGCCCTGCTCATCGAATGCGAAGGTATTCAGACCTGCGATCGCACTGCCGTCGACCACCCGTGCGCCCAGCGTGTGGCTTGGTCCGCTGGCGACCTGCGAGGCCAGGTTAAAGCTACCCGGCGTTCCGAAATCCAGCAGAATGCTTTGAACCGCGCCATTGGCTGTCAGAGGAACAGATAAGGTATTGAAACCGGCAATGGGGCTGCCATCTGCCCCGAAGGCAACGGTACCGGTCTGTAACTGTGCGCCGCTCGCTTCAGATACCGTGACTCTCCAGCTATTGAAGGGTGTCGTTTGCGGTTCGAATTTGACACTCAGGGTGTGGCTTGCACCGGTCGCATCAAAAACCTGTATTGAGCTGATTTGATGGGTCGCGTCCGTAGGACCGCTACGAGCCAATGCCCCAACCATCTCGACTCGGGTGGTCGCCTGCGGTGGCAGGGTACGCTGGCGCTGGATATTGATGTCGAACAGGTTTCCAGCCGAGTCGATACCCGCGGTACGATGCTGACTGATGGTATCGACCAGAAAGCCGTCCTTATCGACCTGGAATTGCCCGGCACGGGTATATGACAGAGCACCCTGCTCATCGCGCAGAACGAAATAACCGGCACCATTGATTGCCACATTGGTGTTATTTCCAGTCTGGCGATTCTCGCCCGGTTTGATACGAACTTCCGTACCGGCAATGCCCGATCCAAAGCTCTGGCCATCCTGTCCGTTGACAGCGCGATAAAAGGTATCGCTGCCCCTGTAGCCGGGTGTGTTCATGTTTGACACATTGTTGGAGACGTTATCCAACCCCTTGGCGAAGGAAAAAAGCCCACTCATTCCATTAAAGAAAGCTTGCAGCATTACGCCCCCTGCCTGACAAGTTTGATTTGCGACAAACGCACGTCTGTCAGGACTGAACCGTCGGTTCGTTTGACGGACAGCACTGGCCCGGTCGACGAAAATGCAATCGCCGACACCGAGCCAATCACTGTCCCACCGGTGGTGATGCTGACTTCAACTTCGCGCCCCAATAGCCCCAAGGACTGCGACGTGGCATTCATGGACACCAGGTTGTTGGTGTTTTCGTTGGTGACCCGGGTCTGCTCAAGATTGGCGAACTGCGCCATTTGCGCCAAAAACTCGCGGTTGTTGATCGGTTCCAACGGGTCTTGAAATGTCAGTTCGGTCAAAAACAACTTGATGAAATCTTCCTGCCCCAAACGGCTCTGGGCTAATTCCGAGGTGGTGGAACTCAGCTCATTACCAATCGCTTCAACGGCCATTGCGTTCACCTTTGTTATCGTTCGAATGGGACGATGCGCGCCAGATCTCCTCCCCATTGAGCCAGATCTGCTGCGGGCGCTCGGGCATCGATGAGGCCCGACGAGATAACTCGCCAATCAATTCATCGCACTCTTGCGGCGTCAGCCGGTAGTCCCGAACCAGCAGCTCTAACCCTTTGCCCCTGGGCAGAAATTGAAAGTGCCGATCCGGCCATTTCCAGGTGAAATAGCTCAGAAGCTGTCGACTGGCAGAATCCTCAACTTCCTGCCGCTCACACCCAACTGGTTCGAACCATGATCCGTCCGGGCTTTTTATCAGGACGGTACCAGGCGAGAGGGAAATCCTCGAGGCAATCGGCAGAGGGTTCAAAGATTCTGAATAACCAAGCTCCATACCTTCTAGCGCAACGCCTTGCAGGCCCTGCTCCGCCAGGAGTAATTGGGGGAGATAAGAAAGATGCTGCCCGGCGTATGCACCTAGCGCATAAAGCTCAAGCGCCCCTGTGGCCCTGGATTCTGACGCCCCCCCTGAGCCCGGCCGTACAGTCCGCACCAGATCCGCCTCAGGAAATTCGGAATACGGTAGCCGTTGTTCCGAGATGAAGTGTTCGTTGCGCTGCCGACCCGCGCTTTCGTTCGACGTTGGCGAATGATCACGCAGTCCTATCTTCCGCTCGAAGTCCCGGGTCTGCGTTTCGCGAACGGGAGCACGTTGCTGATCAGGCGTCGCGGTCCACAGCGACACTCCAACTTTAACGGCCATATCCCGCTCCCTGAACCAACTGCGCATCAAAAATGTCGATGGCTTCGTGCTCGCGCACAGCCTTCTCAAGCAGTACCTTTACCCGGTCTTTTGCCTTACCAATCAGGTCTTCGTTTACCTTGCACTTGAGTAATTGCGTCATGGCCGAATGCGACAGGCGTCGTGCTTCAACGACGGGCTGATGCGCAGCTTCAAGCCGCAGGAAGGCAGCTGTCTGCGCCAGTAACCGTTGTTCATGTTGGGAAGGATCTAGCGCGGTTCCAATGCGCCCCAACACCTCAAAGCACATTTGAACGCTGTCGTAGCGAACCTGTTCCTCGCTCAAAAGGTGCTCGGCTTTTGCCAACTCACGGCGACTACGGTTGTAAGCAAGCTCTGCCTTTTCCCGTTGCATGGCTCGCAAACGAGATGCTGCATCCAATTGTCGTAACTTGCGCCATTCATCCTGCATCACTCACCCCTTTGCCCAGTCGCTGGACCAATTGGAGAACGGATTGCCAGGTACCTGATGACGGGAAATGCTCTAGAGGGGTTTGCCGCAACAACGCGTCAAACTCAGGTTTCAACTCAATCATTGTGTCCAGCAGTGGCTGTGAACCCTTTTCATAAGCCCCCAACTCAACCAGGTCTAAGCTGTTCTGATAGCTGCCAAGTGCTGAACGAAGGCGCTCAACCTGAGCTTTCTGCTCTTGGGTGTGCAGGGTGCCGACCAGTCGACTGATGCTGTGCAAAACATCTATTGCCGGCCAGTGCCCACGCGTAGCGACACTGCGACTCAAAACAATATGCCCATCGAGAATGGCACGCATATGATCAGCCACTGGCTCATTCATATCGTCCCCCTCGACCAGTACGGTATAGACCCCTGTGATGGAGCCTTGTCCGTTCAACGCACCGGCACGCTCCATCAAGGGTGGCAACAGGGCAAATACCGAAGGCGTGTAACCCCGGCTGCCCATGGGCTCGCCCGTTGAAAGCCCGATTTCACGCTGCGCAAGGGCAAAACGGGTGATCGAGTCCATGATCAGCAGCACATGTTTGCCCTGAGCCCGGAACCACTCGGCGATGGTCGTTGCCGTGTAGGCCGCCTGACGCCGTAGAACCGCCGGTTGCTCAGCCGCTGCAGCAATCACCACGGCTTTTTTCAAACCTTCCGGCCCCAGACTATCGCGAATAAAATCACCTACCTCACGGCCGCGCTCACCAATCAAGGCAATCACGATCACATCCGCCTCTGCATACTTGCTCATCATTCCCAGCAATGTGCTTTTCCCCACACCACTGCCGGCAAAGATGCCGATTCGCTGGCCGCGTCCCAGAGGTGTGAACACATCGACAGCTTTCACGCCTGTGACCAGCGTGGTGTTGATCGGCGAACGGTGCAGAGGATTGATCGGCGCCACGAAACGAGGCATCCGCGTCAGCCCTCCAGGGGCAGGCAAGTCATCCAGCGGCTTGCAGGTCGCATCCAGGACGCGCCCCAAAAGACTCTCCCCCACGGGAACCATGTAAGGGGCTCCACTGGCATGTACCTCGCTGGCCAGGCACAATCCATCCACTGGGCCGTAAGGCATCAGCAAGGTGTATTCGCTACGCAAGCCGACAACTTCAGCCGCAATTATCTCCCCACCTCGGGCGGGATGGATGTCCACCAATTCACCAAGCCGCACATCCAGACCGGTCGCGTGAAGCACCATGCCCTGAATCGAGCTCAAACGCCCCAGGCGCCGACAAAGGCGAGTCTGGGCTAGCTGTGTCAGCAGTCGACTCTCAAGCCCGTGCCACACATTCATCTCCTTGCCCGGTCAGCACTGATGCAGCTTTGGCCAACTGCGTTTGCACACCGACATCCAGTTGACCGCCCTCAAAGTCGATCAAACAACTTCCTGCAGAGGCCTGCGGATCGACCAGAAGCGAGGTCAACAACGCATCATCAGGTGCTAATCGAAGCAACGTTTCATAATCCGCGCGGGCAACACGAATACGCATCGGACCGGTCAATTGATACTCTTCGATTGCCTGCCTCGCCAGGTCGGCGACTAAGGAACGCGCATCGGTATGCTGACCCAACAGGCGCGTCACCACGGCCAGCGCAAGCCGTCCGACCAAGGGTTCCATGGCTGGCATCAACTGCTTCTGTTGCAATCTCAAGGCTTCGAACAGTTGCGCAAGTTGAAGGCGTTCTGTTTCGAGCGAAGCGCGCAAGGACGCTTCCTTCTTCAGCCATTGCTGCTCTTGCTGAGCCAAGGCGTCCGTCAGTTGCGCACGAGCCTGTTTGCCGCCTTCCAATAGTCCTTGCGCCAAACCTTTCTCGCGACTCTCCCGCTCTACTTCTGCGAGTTCCAACGCGAAGGTGTCACGCAAAGTCGCCTTAACGTCGGGTTGACGTTCCTCATCGAGCGGCATCTTCGTTCGGACATTGCCGTCAAGCACCGGCAGACGTCGAGTACCCAGGTTTTGGGAGGGTTGACGCAGCACCGTGGACGACATTGGTGGCTTAGGGGTGCTCATCGCCTGCCTCCTGAGCTTCCATCCGGGCTCTCAAGCTATCCATCAGCGCCGGGGGCAATATCTGCTTGGCGAATTGGCTATCCCATCGACGGATGTCGGTGCTGTTGGCCAGCCCCCCTAACACTTCACGACGTACAGCAGGCGTTTCCAGTTGAAGGACCAGTGCGCCCCAAAAGGGATGCGTCGCTTTCGAGAGCCGGGCTTTAAGTCGCGTATTGTCGGGCATCGTTCGGCTGGCCGACGGTGCTACCGCCAGCTCGTTCATCACGGCCTCAACAAGGGTTGGATCGTTCGTCAATCCCAACAGATTGATCTCCTCCAACAACTCCTCAACCTGGTGACGCTCGTCAGGTTCCAGCCTTGCAAGAATCCAGTCACGGTCTTCGGCATGAGAACAGGCAAGGCGAATAGCCGCTTTACGAAGTGCAGAGAACTCCATGATGTTAGCGCCCCTCCAGTAGCCAACGGCGTAAGTCGACCAGCAACTGCTCACGCTCGACTGATGTCAGTCGCGGTACCAATGCAGGGGTGGACACCGTTTTGCTACGTCCTTTCGCCCTGAGCACCAACAGACTGATCACCAGTGCCACCATCAATCCAATGCCAAGCCAGCGAGCCCATGGCAAAGACACATCCTCGTCGGCTAAGGGGGCATGACTCACCGACACCGGTTCCGCCGGAGTCTCGGCTACTGAAGTCATCTGCGGCACGGGCATATCGGGGATATACACCATCACCAATCGATCACCGCGTTTGAGATCCAGCCCCAATGCCGCTTCAAGCAAGGCCTGGATATCTTTCTGCTGAGCGTCCGTCACTGGTGTACTGAGCACTACTCCGACAGTAATACGTTCAATCCTGCCAGCCGCATGCTCGGTTTCGGCGCGCGCCTTACCCACCTCATAATCAATCTCCCGATTGTTCTGGGAGCGCTTGCTCGTGGATTCGCCACTGGAGTTCTCGGTGGACTCCGTACGTTTTTCACGACGTATCTTGTTTGAGAGCGGTTGTTCGCTGATTGATCTGACACGGTCAAAGTTCATCAGTACCCGCACAGACACATCGACGCCACGATGACCGAGCGGACGCGCCAGCAACTCTTCAGCTTTCAACTTCAGCGCCTGCTCGACCTGAGCAGTCAGTTGCAGATGCTCCGGAGCCGCCGCTGCGCCATCGGAGGCACTGAGCACTTGCCCATCTTCATTGAGCACCGACACACGCTCGAGAGTCATGCCCTCCACCGCTGACGACACCAGTTGCTGAATACCCCTGACCCGTTGAGGTATCAACGTCCCCGTGGAACGCAGACGTACAATCACTGACGCCTTGGGTGGTTCCTCCGCCTGCTGGTAGAGGCTGGTTTTCTTGAACGTCAAATGCACGCGGGCATATTCCACTTCGGAGATGCTCATGATCGTGCGCGCCAACTCTCCTTCCATGGCCCGTTGGTAATTGATTTTCTGACTGAACTCCGACATGCCGTAGTCGGCCTTGTCGAACAGTTCAAACCCCGTACCGCCGCGTGTCGGAATACCTGCCTCAGCCAGATACATACGCGCGGATGCCGCGTGATCGGCCAGAACTTCAATCACACCCTGCTGTGTATTGATCCGATAGGGCACATGGCGTTGACTCAATGTGGCCAGAATCTGAGCCTGGGATGCCTCGTCGGCATTTCTGTACAACGCAACGTATTGCGGCCGGATCACCCACCACACCGACACGGCCAGCAGGCCGACAATCAGCAAAGCGCCTATCAGAAAGACGCGGGTACGGCCTGCGAGGAACGAGGACACCGATTGATTCTCCATGGTTTAGATCTGCAGCCGTGTGAGTTCCTGGTAGGCATCTACCAGGCGGTTGCGCACTTCTACGGCCAGCTGCAGCGACAGCTTCGCTTGCTCCATGGCCATGACCAGATCGTGGGGTGCAATATTTTCGCCCAGCGCATAAGCCGAAAGCAGCTCGCTGGCTTGCCCGGTTTGTGCGCTTAGTTGGGTTGCGCCCGATTTCAACAAACCGACAAAATCGGTGCCCTGAGGTCCCATCGGCCCGTCCGCCAAGGCAGAGGCCGGTGAAAGATCAGTGGTTAATGCAATAGGCGCGATGGCGGCGGTCATATCACTTTCCAATTTCAAAGGCTTTGAGCGTCATTTCGCGCAAGCTGTTGTAAGAGCGAATATTGGCTTCATAGGCACGGGTTGCCGATACCAAAGTAGCCATCTCCCTGGCGGCTTCGATATTCGGGTAATGCACCATGCCATTCTGGTCGGCCATGGGATGGGCTGGATCATGAACCAATCGGGTGTCGCTACGCGGTTGGGCATGAACGAGGGGCTGCTGTAACCCCAGTTGTCCGGCAAAGCTGGTTGGAGGCGATACGCTGAGTAACGGCGAACGTTCGCCCGGACCTATCGCCACGTTGGCGATCGCCAGGTTGTAGCTCGCAACCTCTACCCGTGAACGCTCATAGGCCATACTCCCGCGAACAATCTCGCTGATGTTGTCCAGAGGCATCCTCAGCGACCTCCCCGGATAGCCAACTGCATCAGCGCGAACTGGCGTGACACGCCATCAGCCAAGGCCTGATAGCGGCCGCTCGCAGCGGACATTTGCGCAACTTCACCGTCCAGTGCCAATGGCGAGCCCGGCGTATAGCTTTGCAAATACGGCGTTAGTTCGCTGTCCTGCATCGAACGCAACGCCTGCCCAAACAACTCAGGATCGTTGTGCAGGCCACGCAAGGCTGCCATCGGTTCGAAGCTGTTGAGACGCATGGCCTTGCTTCCCGGAACGTTAGCCATGGCGATGTTGTGTGCCGCGACCTTCGCCTGCAATTGCTCCAGGCTCATGGCGAAGCGAACAGTCTCTATTGCAAGATTCATATCGACTGACATCAATCGTCCTTATTGAACAATGAGTTCGGCGTGCAGAGCGCCCGCCTGTTTGATTGCTTGCAACACAGTGATCACTTCTCGCGTGCTCAATCGAACCCGATTGAGGGCCTTCACCAGATCGCCCACCGTCGCGCCCTCGGCCAGTTTTACGGGGCCGTGTTCTTCTTCATTCACCGTCAGTTCGGTATCGGGCACAACCACAGTACCGACGCTCGGCCCGGTGCGCGCGACCCAGGACGGTTGCGAAACCTGGAATTTGGTGCTGATCACCACACTCAGTGAGCCTTGGGAAATGCTGACCTCGCCCAACCGAACGTTGGCGCCCGCCACCACGGTGCCAGTGCGCTCATTGACGACCACCCGGGCAGCATAATCCGGTGCCACTGAAACGTTCTGTACCCGCGAAATCAACCGAGGCACGGTCATTCCTGCAGTGACGGGGACCTCAACTTTGGCGGCATGCACCACTCGCACGCCGGGCACCCCCAACTCGCGGCTCAAGGCATCGGCAATTCGCTGCGCAGTGGTGTAGTCCGGCTCGTTGAGAATCAGCACCAGACTTCTCGAAACCTCATCACTTTCTGAAAAGGCCGAACGCTCTACACTGGCGCCTCGCGGAATACGCCCGACCGTTGGATGGTTTTTCTGCACCGAATTGGAGTTGGCCTCAAAAACGTACCCACCCACCGACATCGGTCCCTGGGCCAGGGCATAGAGTTTTTCGTCCGGGCCATACAGAGGCGTCATCAACAAGGTGCCCCCCAGCAGACTGCGGGCATCGCCAAGAGAAGAGACCTCCACGTCCAGCTTGTCCCCCGACTCACTGAACGACCGCAAGTTACCGGTGACCATCACCGCCGCCGAGTTGCGGGTATTGAGGTCACTTTCGGCAACGTTCACGTTAAAGTTTTTCAGGGTATTGACCAGCGACTGACGGGTGGCCCGATTGCGGTCGGTATCGCCCGTGCCGGCCAAACCAACCACCAGGCCATAACCGATGATGGAATAGTCCCGCACGCCTTGAATGCGTGTCAGCTCCTTGATCCGGACATCAGCCAGCGTCGGCTGCAACCAAAGAGCGAGCAACAGACCCGAAAGCAGTCGAGCAACAATTTTCATAAGATACGCAGCCACTTGAGCACCCGAAAAACGATGTTCTGCTTCTGCGCGTCGGTCACCACACCGTCACCGACGATGTCGATTTGTGCGTCTGCCAGGCGATAGGAAAGCACCGTGTTGTTGTATGCGATGTCATCCGGTCGAACCAGACCGGTGATTCTCACCTGCTGTTTTTCATCATTGACCATCACTCGCTGCTCGCCACTGACGCGCAGCAAACCCTCGGGAAGTTGCTCGATGATCCGTACGGAAACGTTTGTGCGAATTTGTCCGCTGCGGTTGGTCTGCCCAGCAGCATTGGTATCGCCCCTCAAGCCCAGGTTCGCTTGATGGGTATTACTGTCCAGACCCGTGCGCGCGACAATATCGGTATTGCTGTCGGCTCCCGTACCGGCCGCGCTCTGGGCCGTAGTGGACTCCACCACCAGAACCGTCAGGGCATCGCCTAGATGGTAACCACGGCGGTCGCCGGTCAGTGACCGATAGCCATCGGGATCGATCAGGCTCTGTGCGCAAGCCACTCCCGGCAGCAGCATCACCAGCAACGCTCTGCGGGCGCTATCTTTCCACATGAACCTCTCCTTTGCCGGCGACCACAGCCAACAGGCTCGACTCGGCTCCGTCCAGCATCACCGGTACCCGCTCCCCCAGAACACCCGGACGTAGCGCCTTGCCTTCGGTGCGCAGCATCAGGCCAGGGCCATAGACCACCACGGTCACCGGAGCATCGCGATACACCAGAGGCTCAGCCTTGAGATGACGCTTGAGCACCGGCATGCCGGCATTGACCGATTGATTCAGCCACTGCCCTGCAACATCGTTGGGCAAATCGTTCGGTGAAAGTTGCGCCGCCGCCAGGTCCACCCGTTCCAGACGCGGTTGAACCTCGGTCACGACCTGATCGGCTCGCCCATTGCGGCCATAGACCCACGCCTGCTTCCAGGCCTGGACCTTGAACCAAACCGTCACCACACTGGGCCGATCATGGCCGCACACCGTGCCACTGAATGCGACCGGCACCCGGCTGCGTATGCCTTGGCTCAACAACCTGACTTGCGGACGAACCATGGCCGGGAGCTCACCCATAGGCGTGAGCTGAAGTTCAACCTCAGGTGTAGCCAACTGCGCCTGAAGATTTTGGGTCGCCGTCGCCAAGGCATTACTTGACGCGACAGCATCGCAACCGGCACTGAACACCGCCTCGGCAAAACAGCCACTGCTTGCGACCCAAAGCCCGAACCCGGCCAACCAATGAGTATTCATGATGGTCAACGGCGCAGGTTATTGATGGTTTCCAGAATCTGATCGCTGGCTTGCAGCAATCGCGCATTCATCTGGTAGGCACGTTGAGCCAGAACCAACCCGCTCATTTCGTCGATCAGATTGACGTTCGACATCTCGACATACCCTTGCAACAGAACACCCTGACCGTCTCGACCCGGCTCTGCGTAGATGGCTTCGCCGCTGGTCAGCGTCGGGCGATAAAGACCATCGCTGAGCTTCGTCATTGCTTCGGCACTGGCGAATTTGGCCAATTGCACCTGACCGACGTTAATGACCTCCCCAGTCTCGGTAATGGTCGCCTGAACCTCACCGTTCTGTTTGATCACTAGGTTGCGCGCGTCCGGTGGTACCCGTAGATCGGCTGTCAGCGTTTGCCCGTCCGGCATTGCCAGCTGGCCTTCGCTGTCGAGGTGAAAACGTCCGGCGCGGGTGTACGCCAGCTCGCCCGTAGGTAATGCCACTTCGAAAAAGCCATCGCCCTGAATGGCCAGATCCAGCGCGTTACCACTCTCACGGACTGTCCCCGGGCTGAAGACCTGGCTCGGCTGCGAAGCCTGAATACCCGCGCCCGTCAGCAAGCTCTCGTTCATGCCACCGCCATCGTCACGTGTCCCGACTTCCCGGACCATGTCGTGAAAGTCCACCTGACTGCGCTTGTAGCCAATGGTCTGCATGTTGGCGACGTTGTTCGAAATGCTGTCGATCCATGCCTGGTTCGCGGCCAGACCGGAGCTGGCAATACTCAATGAATCAATCACAACCACACTCCTGGTCAGTCCTTGCCTAATTGGTTGATGCCGCTGTTGAGCATGCCGTCGTAAGCCGACAGCGCTCGCTGCATGGTTTCGACATGCCGCGACACTTCCATCATCTTCACCATGTCGGTACCCATCGCCGCATTCGAGCGTTCCAGCAGCCCCTGATGCACAACGAAATTCTTGGCGGGTGTGGTCCCGGTATTGGCCGCATACAGCCCGGCCCCAACGGCGAGCAGTTGCTGCGGATTGTCGACGCGCACGATGCTCAGGTGACCCACCGGCCGATCATCGACACTGACCTGGCCGCCAGCGTCGACCTTTAACACCCCGCCCGCCACCTGCAACGGACCTTCCTCTGCCAGTACCGGATAACCTGCCTTGCTGACCAGATAACCGGTGTTGTCGACCTGAAAGCGTCCATCGCGACTTAGCAACACCCCGTCAGGGGTCTTCAGCGCAAACCAGGCGTCCCCCGACAGCGCCAGGTCGGTGACTCGCCCTGTGGGTTGCAGCGCACCACCGTCGGTACTGATCCAGGTCTGCGCCTGGATGTCGTCGAGTCCGCCCGGTACGCCAATGCCGGCCACATTCGAAGTCATGACATTGAACGTGCGCTCAGACTTATAGCCATAGGTATTGGCATTGGCGACGTTCTGCGACACGGCTTTCAAGTTGTCGATATCACGCTGGATGACCCCAGCCAGTTGCATGATCAAGTCGCTCATGGGGACTCCAGGCTGGGGAAGCCGGGCAGGTCAATCATGCCTGCCGACGTGACGCGAGCGTGCTGCCCCACTTCGTTTACCGACAACACGGCCATGTGGGGCACGGCTCGAGACATGAAGGCCCGCAAGACCCGTCGTAACGGCGCCGCACACAACAACACCGGCTGTTTGTTACCACTGAGCTGCCGTTCAGCCTCCCGTGCGACGGTGGTGACAAATCGCTCCAGTTCCTGGGCCGGTAACAACGCCGATTGCAAGCCTTCGCGAGGACGTGCAGCGGCAAGCATGTAACCTTCCAGCTGCGGTGCGATCGTCAATACGTTCAGCTCACCGTTCTTATCCACCAAACGCTCATACAGTGCCGCGCCCAGACGTTCGCGCACCCGCTCGACGAGATCCTCGGCATTCTTGTGGCTACGCCCCGCGTCCACCAGCACTTCGAGAATGGTTTCAAGGTTGCGGATAGACACCTGCTCGCGTAGCAACAATTGCAGTACTCGCTGGATGTCCGAATAGCTGAGTACCTGAGGCACCAGTTCGTCGACCAGGCTGCCCAGGCCCGCACGTTTCTTTTCGATCAATCGCTCGGTCTCGGCACGGGTCAGAAACTCCGGTGCATAACGGCGTGCCAGCTCGGATAAATGGGTCAGCAACACGGTGTCGGGTTCAACCAGGGTGTACCCCGCCGTCCGCGCCTGAGCGCGCTGCGCAGTGTCGATCCAGAGTGCCTTGAGCCCGTAGGTAGGCTCCTTGGTCGCGCGCCCTTCAAGCACCAGCGTCACTCCACCCGGGTTGATCGCCAGCAATTTATCGAACTCCAACTCACCCGTGGCAATCACCGCCCCCTGCACGCAGACCTGGTAGGTGCCATTGGCCAATTTCTTGTCGGCATGCACATTGAGCTGCGGCAATGCAAAACCATAATCCTTGGCGAACTGCTTACGCAGATTGTCGATGCGCAAGCTCAACGTGCTGGTCGCGGCCAGGACATGAGCGGCGAGGTCCGTGCTTAAACGCAGTTCAAACGCATCGGTGTTCATCAATGCGTAGACGTCACCGGATTCGTTGTCTTGCCCTGTCAGCAGGTCGCTCTTCTGCGGATCCTCGCCCTCAGGGGTACTGCGCCGCAACTTACGGTAAGAGAACCAGGCCGCTGCAGAAAATCCGCAAAACAGCATCATCAGCGGAATCAATGGCAACCCTGGCATCATCGCCAGAAACAGCGTAACCAGTGCCACCACGACCAAGGTCTTGGGATAAGCCGACACCTGTCGTCCCAACTCGGGGCCCAGACGGGCATCGGTGGCGGCCCGGGTGATGATGATCCCGGCAGCCACCGCGATAATCAGCGAAGGGATCTGCGTCACAATGCCGTCGCCAACCGTCAACAACGTGTAGTGATGCAACGCATCGCCCCAGCTCTGGCCCTTTTGCAGAATGCCGACCGACAAACCACCGATTATGTTGATCGCGATGATCACAATACCGGCTATCGCGTCGCCTTTGACGAACTTGGATGCTCCATCCATGGCACCGTAGAAATTCGATTCACGCTCCAACTGGCTGCGTCGGCGCTTGGCTTCTTCCTGGTCGATGATGCCCATGTTCAGATCAGCGTCGATGCTCATCTGTTTACCCGGCAAGGAGTCCAGGGTGAAACGGGCAGCCACCTCGGCCACGCGCTGGGCACCACTGGTGACCACCACATACTGCACAACCACCAGGATCAGGAAGATCACAAAGCCGATAACGTAATTACCACCCACGACATGGGTGCCCACAGCAGCGATGACCAGTCCTGCATCCCCATCGGTCAGGATCAGCCGCGTCGCGGAGATATTCAGCGCCAGACGAAACAACGTGGTCATCAACAACAGCGAGGGAAAGGTCGAGAAGCTCAGTGGCTTATCGATGTCGAAGGTCACCAGCAACACCATCAGCGCGACGGCAAAGTTGGTCAGCAACAGCAAATCCAACAACCAGGTTGGAATCGGCGTGAACAACACCAGCAAAATTCCGATGACCGCCACGGCCAACAGCAGATCGCTGCCCTCGGAAATCACGCGGGACAAGAGTGGCTTCATGAGGCGAGCACCTTATTGCCAGGTAATGCGATCACCCAGCGATAAATACGCGCCACGTCGGTCTGAGTTGAATCCGGAATGACTGAGTCGACCCGCGCCAGAGCGTGCAGCGCTCGAGCCAAGGGCGGGCGACGTAAAATAGGTACCTGGTGTTTTCTGGCGACATGACAGATGCGTCGGGCGTGAAGGCCGCGCCCCATGGCCAGCACCTTGGGTGCGAGCATGCTCGACGGTCGGTACTGCAAGGCCACGGCATAATGCGTGGGGTTGGTGATGATGACGTCGGCGTCCTTGACCTGCCCCAGCGCAGAAGCCTTTTTCAACAGCGCCTGCTGGATACCTTTGCGCTTGGAGCGAACTTCAGGATCCCCCTCACGGCGCCGATATTCGTCTTTCGTTTCCCGACGACTCATACGCATCTGTCGACTGAATTCGCGCCGCGAATACCAAATATCAAACAGCGCCGCAGCTGCCATCACAGCCAATACCGTAAAACCCAATTGCATCAGCAATTGCTTGCCGGCCTGAGGCAGTTCGAGAGGCGATATCGTCGCCATACCCAACAATTGCGGCAACACGCTTTGGAACAGGTAATACAGGACCAGCGAGAACAGCGCCCCCTTGACCAGTACCTTGATCAGCTCGACAAACATGCGTCGCGAAAAGATCTTTTTCAGCCCCAGGATCGGGTTGAGTCGCTTGAAATCAGGCTTCAAAGCCGTCATTGAAAACACCGGGCCGCTGAAGATCAGATTTGTCAGGATCGCCATCAGGATCAGGGCACCAATCAGCGGCAATAACCCGTACACCACCTGCCGCAGGCTGTAGCCGCCCTGCTCACCCAAATAACCAAACCCTTGCCCCAGTTGCCCGGCGTTGCCCAGCCACCAGTGGGTATGAGTCGCGATCAAGCTGGCCAGCGAATAAGCGATAGCCGAGAAGACCATCAGAAAGGTCAACAACATGACGAAGGACAATAGATCGGGGCTGCGGGGTACCTGCCCTTTCTTGCGCGCTTCTTCGAGCTTGTAGGGTGTGGCCTCTTCGCTCTTGTCCTGTTGATCGCTCATTGAGCACCTGCCGGCGAAACGGCAAACCGCAAGGCGTTTTCAATCAGCAGCGGCAAGCGCTGCACGATCATCGGCAAGGTCAGGATGAAGATGAACATGCCAACGCCCAACTTGATGGGCAAGGACAGGAAATAAACGTTCGCCTGGGGCATGGAACGGGATAAGAACGCAAACGCGGTATCGATCAGCCACAGCCCGACTATCACTGGGACAACGATCATGAACGCCAGCAGAAACTGTTGCGTCATGACTGTCGCCAAAGACAAGGAAAGCGTGGAGAGCGACACACTGCCGGGCGGAACCGCCACCAGAAGCTGAGCGAAAACCCTGAGCAAATCGTGATGCAGATTGAGCACGATAAACAACACGCCCAACGACCAGCCCAGCAAGTCGGCCATCAGGCCGGTCATGTTGGAGGTACCCGGATCAAAGACACCTGCCGCATTCAAGCCGATTTGAGTGTCGATCAACTTACCGGCCATATCGACCCCGGCATGGGCGGCATGGAAACCGAACGCCATCAACACACCCAGCAGCAACTCACCCAGCAGTACAGGCAGCGTAAAGACAGGTGCAGGGGTGAGCGTCATGCTGCTTGCCAACACCGCGGACAACACCAGTGCCAGGATCAATCTGACGGTCAACGGAATGCGCGTAAACACCAGGACCGGTGAAACCACTACGAGCGGAATCAACCTGACCGACACAAGAAGCGCATTGAGAAAAAAGGAAGTCAGCACAACTCACACCCAAAACGACGCGCAAAACGCTAGAAGCTAGCGGCCCGAGTTAATGCACTGAGTGCGAATTGTTTGAGGACCGTCAGCATCCAGTTCCCGAAAACCAACAACATGACGACCGTCACGATCAGCTTGGGGATGAAGGTCAGGGTCATTTCCTGGATTTGGGTAGCGACCTGAAGGATGCTGACCAGAAGGCCAACGATGAGAATGGCGAGCAACAAAGGAGCTGCCACCATTGCGGCGGTCAGAAGCGCTTCTTTGAGCGCGTAAAGCATAAAGTCCTGCGTCATCCATATTCCCTGCTGCGCTGAACCGAGTGCACGTTTCGAGCACGCCTCAGATCACATGGCAAACCGCCATCAATCTGGCTATGGTAGCGACATTTGTTTAGGAGACGCAACAGAATGTTACGGAGTGGATACATAATTGGTGGTGACTGGTTTCATGACCCGGTAGTCCATTGTCAATCAGGAAAGGCTCAGCCCTTCCTGATTGAAATACAGGTCACGGTATGTTTTTGATAAAGGCAGGAAATTTCGCTCCCCTGGCTTTCAGCATGTCTATGACGGTATTTTTCCAGCGTTGCGCTTCGGAGTCTGGTGGCACCTGAACGATTTTCACCCTCTTTGCTAGGTCAATAGAGTCATAGGTATAACTGATCGAAAACCAGTTGTCTTCCAAGACGAAGGCAAATCGCCCGCGACCCTGCGGCAGGGTCACGAATTAATGACCCCAACCCCGATGCCTCCCAGCGCCACCAGTTGCTCGTTGCTGGCTTGGGCCTTGAGTCTGCACTCTTGCATGCACAGGGCCAGCTCAGAGTCGATGGCTGCAGGGAAGGACAGATAACGAGTCCACCCCGCCCCAATACCACAGCCCGCCATTGCGGGCTGTGGTAAGAGCATCGAAGGCTTACATCCGCTGTGGTGCCTTTGGCGAGCGCGTCGACACCAAGATGACCTGCGATTCCGCCGCTGCCGGCCAAGGCCGAAGCGCTGTCCTTCTCTTTATTTACAGTTATCGTTGTAACTTGTAAGTATTTATTACCTGCCCTGTAACTGCATCAATATCAACTTGAAACATCGCACCATCTTCAATGGATCTAAAGACTGCGCCAAAACTGGATTGACTTGTATTTCTTGGTGGTTCAAACCAGCAAAAAACACCTTCCCTCTGACGACCTGCGATATCTTGAATGTTGGAAATGCGAAATTTATCTGAGCCATCAGCGTTGATTACAATTAGCTCTTCCTGCGACTGCTCTTCATTCTTGCTTACTAACGCAACGATAGCACTCCTGCTTGGTAACAACTTGGGAAGCACGCCAAACTGAAAGCATTTAGATACTAACTGACCATTACATATCCAGTTAAGTTGAGTAATTGTTGAAGGCTGCCAACCCAAGCCAATCATCATTTCAACAGTCATATCTTCGCCAATGATATTTCCATCACTACGGAATTGTTTAAAGCTTCCGATTTCCACCATTTCATTCCCCTAATGGCAATTTCCAAGGAGAACCGACCATGCGTAAATTACGCTGACCAAGAAACTCTACTTGTGGGACCCCTCCCGAATAACTTCCTAGAGGACCTGTAAACCCATTATGCAGTCGTTGAGAAGCAGTTGTTTCCACAGTTATTGCATGCGATACATCACTTTTAAATTCTTCCAATATAACAAGTTTATCTCGTGCAAATGCTTGACTGGTTACGTTTTCAGTTGTAGCAAACCCACCAAATGCAGGCTTACCGGCCATTAGTGCTTCTGCCTGCCCTTGACTTACGACCATCGTATATCGAGTTCCTGCAGGCACCATTTCTGTCGTTACATCCTTACTTACCAACCACGCTGGCTGATTACCTGCAGCTTGCATTTCTGCATTAACAATTGCTGCGGACCTTGACTCAATAATCCCTGCACTGTTTGGAACATCAAATACAGGCACATCATCAGCAATTAATCGAAAGTCTTGCAAAGTTGAGAGCCGAGCGTTACCCACACTCCCATAACTCAACGTCTCGGACTGTACCACCCGAGAAAGTGCAAGATCAACCTTGTTAGACAACCAAGTCGACGGCGTGACCAGTCGTCCCAGGAATGTTACGACTGGCGCTGCCACTGGCACTGGCACTGACATTGCGGCCACCAGCACATCCTGGTTCGCCTGTTCAAAGGTACGCCCGCTTAACTCTGCCCATCCGATGGGAATGGCGTTCGCTGCAGCCCATAGAGTATTGACCCCAAGCGCAACACCGTTGTGAACAACGGAATTAAGCCCATACGCCATGTCAAGCGCCATGTTACCAGTGTCGAAATGAGTAGGATTGGTACCCATTAGATCCGTGTCGGCATATACGCCGGCAGAAAACAAGGGTTCACTCACATTGAAGACAGCTCGCCGCAAGTAATCGGGCAATACACCTTCATTTTTTTCAGCTTCACGAGCTAGATGGGTAAGCTCTGCCGTCGTCGTCGTGTCATATAATTGTCCGTTATCCAGCATCTCCTGGAACTGGTTGGTGGCAAGCGAAGCCATAGGGTTCCTAGAGAGAATATCGCTGTTTTTTGCAGCATAGCTAACCTGCTCCCTTCGCTTGAAAGCACCATCAACAACTATTTGCCGCTGACTCATGCGGCCCGACTCAGGACCAAAGAAATTGCCACCCGGCAGCGAAGCTTCGATCAAACCATTGGCTATTGCGTTACCAAAGGCATCTGCCGCTACGCTCGCATAGTCCAGCTTGCCCCCCTTACCAATCAAGGCCTGCACACTGGAACTGACCTGGGCGCCAATGACGCCGTTAAAGAAGTTGGATTTGAAGTTATCGGTATCCAGACCCAGCCCTTTGCTGATCCGGGCGGTGGCCACCGAAGCCAGCGCCGACGTGGCTATTGAACGCCAGCTGAAGCTGACATCCAGGCCGACAATTTTGCTGGCCCCGTAATTACCAAAAGAGTTCAGCACGGCTGTGGTAGCGATTTTGCCATAGCTTCCCGCCTGAGCCAGTTGCTGAGCAGTCTGCCCGCCTGCCACCAGACCACCGACTCCTGCTCCAACGCCTGCGGCCAATCCCCCCATGGCGACCTGCCCCCAGGAAAAACCATTGGTCACTCCCATGGCATTGCCGGCCAGTTGGGCAGCAGCGCTGCCCGCCATGCCGCCCACTACGGCGGCACCGAGGCCAGCCCAACCTGTTGCCGCACCACTAAGCGCGGCAAGACCGGCCGCAGCCGTAGAGAGCCCTGCCGCTGCCGCAGGTGCCATGACCGCCAACGCCGCCCCCGCCGTAAACACCGTCGCCACCACAGCTACCACCACCATGACAACACTTGCCAGCCCACCACTCTTCTTTTTCTTAGGCTTTGGCGGTTTATAAATCGGCACAGGAGTCAGGTCGCCTGTCACTTCGCTCTGATCGTAGGCCTTGAAGGTGTCGGCGTTGTTGGCGTTGCTGCCGGTAACGTTGGGAATGACCAGGCTGGTGCCGCGCACCAGAGAATCACTGACGTTCAGACCATTGGCATCAGCGATGAGGTACCACATGCTCGAATCGCCCCAGGTTTTCTGGGCGATGCTTTGCAGGGTATCGCCGTCCACGATCACGTAACTGCTTGGAGTACGCGCCACCTCATCAGGTGAGATCGATGCGATGGTGTCGAAGATCTCCGGCGTGCTGTTATTGCCGATGCTCGCCAGCACATTGCCACTATAGGTGGCATAGCGCTGGGAAGTGTTACCTTCCGAGCGCATGGTCAGCTGGCCATTACGATCCGAAGCGAAACGTCGATTAAAAGGAGTTGATCCGTTTGCAACTGCGGTAAGCAGTTCACCGCGAGCGCTGTAGCCCATGGTCGTTCTGCTATTGGTTCCGCTATTGATATTTGCCTGAATTATCAACTCTTTCCATGTATCGAATCCTGCATGAGTTGTTTGATTCTCCCCCCACATGGCGATACCGCCGTTCTTGTCATAGACGGTATATCGATAGTGAACAGCACGTCCCGCTGCGTCGTACCCGACGGTAGAGTCACGCTCCACGCCATCAACGCCAATCTTTCGTGTTTCATTGAAGAAGGTGTATTGATAGGCCTTCCAGCTGCTGCCGTTCCAACGGGTTACCAACTGATTGTTGAGCTTTGCGTCTCCACGATAGGTGTAGGTAGTACGGGTGCGTTCACTGCCGTTGACGTCCTCCTGGAAGACACGGTTATTGCGGACGTCAAACTGGGCACTGAATATCTGGGTAGCGTCACCCAGTATCGAGGCATAGGAAGTGTCAGGGTTGGTAGACAGATTTCGAACAGAAGCCCGCTTGGTGACCGAAAGCAATGAACCGAGGTCGTTATAAGTGTAATTTTTCAGTACGTACTCGTGGCTGGGGTAACCAAAAAAGTCGATGGTTGCTACGTACTCCTCGGAAGACGTGCGATTACCCGCTACATCATAGGTGTAGACTTTGCCCTTCCCTTTACCGTCAATGACACCAGCAGCTACTAGCCCGCCACTATTGAGGAAGCCATCCTCGATCAATACTCGTCCTTCCAAATCATATTTGAACCGGTTATCGAGCACCGTGCGTACGCCGGATTGGCTGGTGGTATCCAGCGTCACACGGCGACGATTGCCCAATTCGTCATAGCTATAGGTAAGGGCATCAATGCGGGCGGTAGCACTCAGCATGTCGCGTAAACCGACATGCTGAGTACCGGCAGGTGTCCTCACTCCTGACAGTCGTCCCAACGCATCATATTTGTAGAATGTCTCAAAGCTGGCGCCGCCGGCAGCCGCGCCAGACGTAATGATGGTGGAGTTGAACTCACGTACTTTATTCCCGGCCAGATCATATTCCGAGCCTGTAACCGCCCAATTCTCCGTCGGCCCCTCGATCACAAACTTGGTCAGGCCATTCGCAAAGTATTGGTAGGTTTTGTCAGGGCCATCGGCAACCTGCTCTTTTTCCAACTCACCAAAATCATTGTAGGTGTAGGTGTAGGTATGTCCGCCCCAGTCTTTATACCCAACGAGCCGAGAAACATCTCCCGCTGAGTATGTCCAGGTCTTGGTACTTCCCAGCTCGTCTTGTTCAAGGGTTTTGCGGTTTAGTGCGTCGTACGCATAGCTGAACATCACACCCGATTCGTTATTGCTATGGGTGATGTTGCCGCGCTCATTATAAACAGTGTATCGAGTGTTCCCCGCCACACCTGACATGTAGGACTGCCCCAAGCGACCATCTTCCACGTTTTTCAGGGTTTCCGCCGTCTCGACAGTGCCGTTGATTTCGGCATACAGACGACCAGCCTGGTCGTACTTGTTGGTCAGCAAGGTGACCTTGGCGCCGTTACGGATGATGCCGTGATTGATCTGCCGGTCCATGGCATCGTAGCTGTCGACCAACACGGTCCCCAAAGCGTCCTGGGTGGAGACGCGGTTGCCGTGGATGTCATAGAGGTATTGCCGCGAACTGCCCAGAGCATCGACGTCACGAGTCAGTTGACCCGCCTGGTTGTAGACGTGCTGGCGGGTGCGTAGCAAGGTGTTGGTGGCCACGCCGGTGTAAGGCCCGACCAGATCGGCTTCCTGGATCAGTCGGCCGACGGCGTCGTAACGCTTCTCGTGGATCAGACTGGCGCGGTAGCCGGTACCGTTCTCCCGCAGGATGTCGGCGACCGGCAGGGTCTCGGTGAGCACCTGGTTGGCCTGGTTATAGGTGTAGCTGGTGACGTAGCCACGCGCATCGGTACGGCTGAGCACGTTGCCCCAACGATCGGTGGTTTGCCGGATGATCGGGGTGCTCAGGGTCAGGGTGGCGCTATTCAGGGTGTCGGCGCTCAGGTTGGCTTCGAAGGCCGGCAGGTGTTGCTCGAAAGTGCGACCGAGCAAATCGTTGCGCATATAGTTGATACGGTCGTCGGTGGTCGTGCTCCAGTTCCCTAGCACCGTGCTTTTGCTGACTTTGCCGGAAAGGTCATACTGGAACGCAGTGACACTGGTATTGCCGTTGGATTCGAGCCGACCGGCCTGGTCATAGTTGAAGGTCTCTACAACGCCGCCATTGACCTCCTTGCGGGTGACTTCACCGAAGCGGTTATACAGTGCGCTTTCACGCGCAGACACCTTGGTGTCCCAATCCACGGTGTACCAATCCACTGTGGCGATCTGCTGGCCGAGCGTGTCGTACTCGAAGGTACGGCGGATGGTGTGACTCATCGCCATCGGCACGCCAAATACCGTAATCCAGGCGCTCATCGTGACATTGATCTGCCGGTTTTCCTCGAGGCGCCGGCCGGCGACGTCGACCTTGTAGTTCTCCGAGGAGCCGGCGGCGTTGATCTCCTGGATCTCATGGCCGGCGGCGTCGTAGCGGGTGAGGGTGGTCTGGGTCAGACCGGCCTGCACGTTGCCAGCGCTATCGGTGCCTGCCACGCGGACTTCCGCGATCTGCTGCCCGAAAGCGTTGAGCAGGAAAGTGGTGGTCGGTGAGGCGATGACAGTGGCGCTGGCAAAAGGATTGACGGCATCGCTCTTGGCTGTAGCCCTGGCGGGCTCGGTGACTTTGAACACTTGGCCAAGGACGTTGTAGTCGGTACTGACAACGTTGCCCTGGGCGTCAGTGACGGTCTTGACGTTACCCACGCCGTCATAGGTGCTGCGGCTAAGCAGCAGATCGGCAGTCACCAGCGTGGCGCTGACCGCTCCAGTGGTGGCGTTGATGCTCTGTTGCCAGAAGCGCGCGCCTTCCAGAGTGGTCTGGCTGAGTCGCCCCATGGCGTCGTAGGTGAAGCGGGTGCGGCGGTCGCTGGCGCTGGCCGTCGGGGCCACCGACAGGACATTCTCGCTCCAGTTGGTGAGCTTGGTGGCGTATTCGGTCTGCCGGGTCAACTGGCCGAGAGCGTCGTACTCCATGCGGGTGTAATAGCCAAGGGCATCCACACTGCCAATGCGCTGGCCGTCCAGATTGTAGTAATGCACGGTGCTGGCGCCGGTCTGCACGGTGGCGCCGCTGGCGTTGCGCGCTACCTGGGTCTCGCGCACCAGTTGGCCGAAGGCGTCGTAGCTGTAAAGCGTGGTTGGCGCCAGGGTGGTCAGGGTTGATGTAGCGACGTTGCCAGTGAAGGTGTAGAGGCTGACCAGGTTCTGCTGCACCGCGGTCTTGCGCCCGAGGGCGTCATAGCTTGTTGTCAGGGTTCGGTCCTGGGCGGCGCTGGGTACCAGAGTGGCGGGGGTGATGTCGGTCCCGAGGTAATACCCCTTGGCCGGCACAGCCTGGGTCAGGCCGTTGGCGTAGCGAACGGTGCGGGTGGTCTGTCCCAGGGCGTCGTAGGTATAGGCCGTCACGCCCTTGAGCGCATCGATGTCGTGGCTGACCCGACCCAGTAGGTCGTAGACTTTGTAGCTGTCAACGAAGTCTAAGGCCGCAACTCCGCTGTTGTTAACCCGTACGCGGTTGCGCACGGCGTTGCCGAAAGTGTCGTAGGTGACCTCGGTGCTGACCTGGAAGGTATTGGCGGTGCCGTCCGCGCTCTGTTGATACTTGCCGCTGAGCTTGTTGTACCAGCCCGGGCTGGTGGTGCGGGTCTGCCGGCCAATGGCGTCGTAGGCATAGGAAGTGGTGCGTGCCTGACTCAGGTCGTCCAGTGCTGGGGTGGCAGCTACGCTGGCCCGCAGGCGACCCTCGCTACGGCTGGTCACATTGCCCATGGCATCGTAGGTAGTGCTGGTGACCAGGGAGCCGGGGGCGAGCGTAACCTCGCCGGTCTCGGAGATGCTGGCTACATAGACCGGCGGAGTGATTTCCTCCACCAGACGGTTGAGCGTGTCGTAGTTATAGGTCCAAACGTGGCCGTTTTTATTGGTCAGGGTTTTGCGGTTCCCCACCGCATCGTAGGTGTAAGTCTCGACCTTGCCTGCAGCATCGGTAACGGACTTTTGTCGACCGACGGCGTCGTAGGCGAAGACAGTGGTGCGGTCATTGTTACTGTCCCGGCGCAGCAGCGCTTGCAGGTGTTCGGCGCTGAGAGGTTCGTTTGCGTCATGCACACCCACGGGGCTGGCCACCGACCAGTTCGCCTGACCGGCAGCAGCGTTTGCATTGACATTGAGTACCTGGCCGGTGGCGGTGTCGATCAGCTCCAACGAGTCCACTTCGATCAGACGGCTGGCGTCGCCGCTGCTGTCGGCACCGTAGTTGAACAGCAACAAGGGCACTGCACTGACACTGCCCTCGAAGAACTTGTTGCGGCTGGCGCTCGCATTGATCGGGTTGGTGCCGCTGATGGTGCCTTCGAAGGTCCGCCAGCCCATCTCCGGCGTCAGCTTCATCGCTGCAGCCGCACTATAGGTGTAGGTGCCTGCGTACGGGTTGCTGATCGCATTGCCGGCACTGTCATAAGTCACCACGCCAGCATATATATTGCCCTCCCCCGTCACCTGGCGCAGCTTGACGCGCACGGTGTAGGTCCTGGCCGGATTGATGGCGATTTTTTCCAGGGCGGTCAACATGCGGCTGTCGCCGCTCATGGAGAGCGTCCGGCCGTCACTGCTGCCAGCCGTCGGCAACTGGATGCGCTTGGCGTACTGAACGGTCTCGGTAAGCTGGCCGTTGGCGTCGTATTTATTTTCGGTAACAGCGCCTAGCCCGTCGATCACATAACGCTGACGGCCCACCGCGTCGTATATGAATCGAGTGTGGCGGTCACTGCTATCCGGACGCAGCAGCGCTTGCAGGTGTTCGGCGCTGAGAGAATCGTTTGCGTCATGCACACCCACAGGGCTGGCCACCGACCAGTTCGCCTGACCGGCAGCAGTGTTTGCATTGACATTGAGTACCTGGCCGGTGGCGGTGTCGATCAGCTCCAACGAGTCCACTTCGATCAGGCGGCTGGCATCGCCGCTGCTGTCGGCGCCGTAGTTGAACAGCAACAAGGGCACTGCGCTGACGCTGCCCTCGAAGAACTTGTTGCGGTTGGCATTCGCATTGATCGGGTTGGTGCCGCTGATGGTGCCTTCGAAAGTCCGCCAGCCCATCTCCGGCGTCAGCTTCATCTCTATAGCCGCGTTATAGGAGAAGGTGCCTGCGTACGGGTTGCTGATCGCATTGCCGGCACTGTCATAAGTCACCACGCCGGCATGTATAACGCCCTCCCCCGTCACCTGGCGCAGCTTGACGCGCACGGTGTAGGTCCTGGCCGGATTGATCGCGATTTTTTCCAGGGCGGTCAACATGCGGGTGTTGCCGCTCATGGAGAGCGTCCGGCCGTCACTGCTGCCGGCCGTCGGCAACTGGATGCGCTTGGCGTACTGAACGGTCTCGGTAAGCTGGCCGTTGGCGTCGTATTTATTTTCGGTAACAGCGCCTAGCCCGTCGATCACATAACGCTGACGGCCCACCGCGTCGTATATGAATCGAGTGTGGCGGTCACTGCTATCCGGACGCAGCAGCGCTTGCAGGTGTTCGGCGCTTAGAGAATCGTTTGCGTCATGCACACCCACGGGGCTGGCCACCGACCAGTTCGTCTGACCGGCAGCAGTGTTTGCATTGACATTGAGTACCTGGCCGGTGGCGGTGTCGATCAGCTCCAACGAGTCCACTTCGATCAGGCGGCTGGCATCGCCGCTGCTGTCGGCGCCGTAGTTGAACAGCAACAAGGGCACTGCGCTGACGCTGCCCTCGAAGAACTTGTTGCGGTTGGCATTCGCATTGATCGGGTTGGTGCCGCTGATGGTGCCTTCGAAAGTCCGCCAGCCCATCTCTGGTGTCAGCTTCATCTCTATAGCCGCGTTATAGGAGAAGGTGCCTGCGTACGGGTTGCTGATCGCATTGCCGGCACTGTCATAAGTCACCACGCCGGCATGTATAACGCCCTCCCCCGTCAACTGGCGCAGCTTGACGCGCACGGTGTAGGTCCTGGCCGGATTGATGGCGATTTTTTCCAGGGCGGTCAACATGCGGCTGTCGCCGCTCATGGAGAGCGTCCGGCCGTCACTGCTGCCAGCCGTCGGCAATTGGATGCGCTTGGCGTACTGAACGGTCTCGGTAAGCCGGCCGTTGGCGTCGTATTTGTTTTCGGTAACAGCACCCAGCCCGTCGATCACATAGCGCTGACGGCCCACCGCGTCGTAAATGAATTGAGTGCGCCGGTCACCGCTATCCGGGCGCAGCAGCGCTTGCAGGTGTTCGGCGCTGAGAGGTTCGTTTGCGTCATGCACACCCACGGGGCTGGCCACCGACCAGTTCGCCTGACCGGCAGCAGCGTTTGCATTGACATTGAGTACCTGGCCGGTGGCGGTGTCGATCAGCTCCAACGAGTCCACTTCGATCAGACGGCTGGCGTCGCCACTGCTGTCGGCACCGTAGTTGAACAGCAACAAGGGCACTGCACTGACACTGCCCTCGAAGAACTTGTTGCGGCTGGCGCTCGCATTGATCGGGTTGGTGCCGCTGATGGTGCCTTCGAAGGTCCGCCAGCCCATCTCCGGCGTCAGCTTCATCTCTATAGCCGCGTTATAGGAGAAGGTGCCTGCGTACGGGTTGCTGATCGCATTGCCGGCACTGTCATAAGTCACCACGCCGGCATGTATAACGCCCTCCCCCGTCAACTGGCGCAGCTTGACGCGCACGGTGTAGGTCCTGGCCGGATTGATGGCGATTTTTTCCAGGGCGGTCAACATGCGGGTGTTGCCGCTCATGGAGAGCGTCCGGCCGTCGCTACTGCCAATCGTTGGTATCTGGATCGGTTTGGCATAGCGCACCGTCTCGATCACATGACCATTGTTGTCGTACTTGTTCTCGCTGACATAACCCAGGGCGTCGACGGTAGAGCTCAAGCGGCCGGCAGCGTCGTAGACATACAAGGTGCTGTTGCCCGCCGCATCGATCTTGCGCGTGACCTGGTCGTTGCCGTTGTAGCGATACTGGGTGGTCAGGTTCAACCCGCTCGGGTCTTGGCGTTCACTGATGCGTCGGCCCAGTTTGTCGAATTCGTACTGTGTGATCTGCTGGTTTGGGCTGGCCACAGTACCGCGCATCACCTGCACTTGCTGGCCAAGGCCGTCATAACTGTAGCTGGTGGTAAGTTTCAGACCGTTGGGGTCTTGGGTGACCCGGAGTTGTTGGCCATTACGGTCGTAGGCGTAATCCGTAATGCGCTGCTCGCCCTTGCCTTCGGCCTCGACTACCCGCACTTGGCGACCCTGGCCATCAAAGCTATAGCGGGTAACGCTGTTGTTGGCGTCAGTGCGAGTCAGCACGCGATTGTCGGCGTCGTAGCCGTAGCGGGTGATCTGACCCAGAGCGTCGGTCACTGTGATCAGCCGCCCGGCCGCGTCATAAGCGTTAGTGGTGACCTGGTTCAGGCCATCCTGGGTGGTGATGAGTTGGCCGTCCTTGTTGTAGCTGAAACGGGTCACCGCACCGGTTCCATTGGTGACCGTCAGGGTCTGGCCGTGACGGTTCTTTATGGTCACCACACTGACCCCGTCGGGGGTGGTCACGGTCAGGCTGCGCGCGCTGTCGTTGTAGGCGTAGGTAGTGACATTACCCAGCGCATCGGTTTGCTTGAGCATTCGGCCGAAGGCGTCGTACTCGCTGGTTTGTCCCTGGTCGAGTGGGTTCTTGAGGGTAATCACTCGACCATTACTGGCATAGGTGGTGGTACTGCTCAGACCCCGGCCATCAGTCTGCCTGATCACCCGGCCGAAGGCATCGTAGGCGGTGGTGCTGCTGCGCGCCAAACCGCCGACATCTTCGATACGGCCTATCTGCTCACCACGCTTGTTGTAAGTGGTGTTGCTGATGACGGTGCTACCCGCGGAAATTGTACGAGTGACGGACGTTAGGTTACCGAAGGCGTTATAACCATTACGGGTCACGTACCCCTGGGCGTCGGTCGTGGACGTCAGCAGGCCACGATTGTCATAGTCATACACACGCCGATTGTCGCTGACCGCGTTACGGATCGCCTGCACCAGGGTTTTCACCTGAGCATTCAAGACACCACCCGACAATGCGGCATTGTCTGCGGCGCTCAATCGCCCTGTGAAATCAGTACGCTCGCGGGCCTCGCCAAAGCTGCTATATACCGTCTCACTAACCTCACCCAACGCATTGACAACGTGAGTCAGACGCCCCGCCGCATCATAGTAGGACAACGTCCGATTACCCAGTGCATCACTGGCACTGGCCACCCGTCCAGCAGCGTCATACCGATAGGTCAGGCCATACTGCGCATAAATCGCAGCGACTTCAGTGTCGCTCATGCCGGTCTTTATGCGTGCCGACGCTTCACCGAGCAGCTTGCCAATGGTTTGGCCAAAGGCGTCATAGCGGGTGCGGGTATTGCGCTCGTCGGTGCTTCCCTGGGCCTGGATCTCACGCACCAGCCGCCCAGCCAAATCGTACTCATACGCAGTGGTCGTGCCATCGATGGCGACACGCCGTGCCACACGCCCTAGATCATCAAAAAAGGTGGTCGCTGTTTGTGTTGCGCTCGCAGCCACAACGGTCTTGATCGTAGAAAATACCGTCGCATCTGAAATCGCGGCGGTATAGGCCATGGCATAACGAATCGTTTTTTGAGTATTGGCCGCTTCGTCGTACACAGTCTCGGTGACGAACTGCTTCTCATCGACGCTGCCGATTTGCCGACCTGCCGTATCGTAGTAATACCAACTCGACAGATCACCGGCGGAGGTTTGGCGCAAATCGCCGAGGGTACCGCTGGCCCGATTGGCGATCAAGGTCACGCTTGCGTAGCGAATGCTTTGCGTCAGCCGACCTGCCGCGTCATATCGGTTTTCACGCAGATAGCCTTCAGCATCCAGCTGGCCGCTCTGGTGCCCGCTGGCGTCATAGAAAAATCGTGTAGTGCGGTCACCTGTCTGTTGCTTGATCAGTTGGCCTTGACCGTCATAGGTAAAGGTGGTCAGCGTACCGCTGGCATCTGCGCTGGTACTCAGTCGACCTGCATTATCATAAGACAAAGTAGTCAAGCGATCAGCAGCAGTGCTCACCGGACGAACTTCGCCAACCAGTTTTTTGAGCACTGCGGTACCGTTGTACCAGGCTGCGGTATCGACCAAGGTAGCGTAACGTTTTTCCTGGACTCGCTGCCCGGCAGCGTTGTAGCTGTACTCGATGATAGCTCCGACGCCATCGACCAGCGCACTGACCCGACCAGCCTCATCGTAAAACGTATAGCTGCGCACGCCCGTCGCATCCTGGACCATAATCTGGCGGCCGGCGGCATCATAAACATACGAAGTGGAGCGCGGTGTCTGGCCTGCTGCTGTTTGCGTCAGGCTGAGTAATTGACCTTTGCTGTCGTAGGTTTGCGTAACGGTCAATCCAGCACTGTTGGTGACTACCACTGTGCGGTTGGTACCGTTATAGGCGGTGGTCCGGGTGCCAGCCGAGTCGGTCTGACTGATCACCCGGCCCTGGCCGTCGTAGGCTACCGAACTCAGGGTGACTTTCCGGCTACGGTCCGCCCCGCGCGCTACGAGCGTCTGCAACAACTGGCCATGCTGGCTATAAATATATTCGGTGACGCTTGTACTGCTATTTTGCGTACCTACACCGGCAGCATTGACCGCGCCGTAAGTTACCCGACGGCTCAGGTTGCCCCGGTAGTCATAACTCAGCTCGGTAAGGGTCGAACGGATTCGGTTTCGCGCGCCTGTCCAGGTCACCAACTGCGATTCTGTCAGTACTGCTTGCGGCGTGAGCCCGGTCAACGTGAACAACGCATCACCGTAGCTGATTTCCTGAACTCTCAGCCCTTCGGGGTTATAGCGGTACTCCGTGACCTGACCGCGCCCATCGACTGTAAAGCGCACCCGATTATCACTGTCGTAGGTCAATCGGGTGACCTGGGCGGTACTGGCTGGTGGCTCCGTCCAAAGCCCGGTGGTGGTGTTCAGGATCGCTGTTGCGCTGTAGCGGATTTCATTTAGCAGTTGGTTATCCGCGTTGTAAGTACGAGCAACGGTGGCGCCCGTCGCATCTCGCTCCAGCAGAGCATTACCGTTCGCATCGTACTGATAGGTGACGGCGTTGCCGCGCCCGTCAGTGATTTTGATAACGTTGCCATCCAGGTCATAGGCATAGCGCGTGGACAGGCGTTGACCATTGACCGCCGGAGTTTGCACTTCGATCAATCGGTCACTGGCATCGTAGATGTAGCTCCACTGCTGGCCTAAGCCATTAAGCACATCCGTACGCCTGTTAGCGATGTCGTAACTGAATGTGGTGGTACCCGAATTATCGGTAACCGTCTTGATTCGGTACTCGCCGTTAAGCAGCTGATAGGTGAAACTGGCCGAGGCTCCGTCGCTTTGCACAACACTGGCGATGCGGAAGCTGGCGGCGTCATAGGTATAATCGGTGTTGTAGTAGTAGCCATCGACATTACTGTTGTCGGCCGGGCTCAGATCAGTACTGACCTTGATCAGCCGCCCCTGGGCGTCATACCCGTAATAAACCTGCTGAGTCAGCGCGCCGCCCGCAGCGCTACGCGTATCAACGCGATTCAGCTTTCCGGACGCATTGTAGTTCAGCACCAGTTCCTGGCCGGAACTGTCCTTGACTGAGTTCAGGCGTCCATTGGCACCGTAGCCATAGTTGATTTCAGTGCCGTTAGCATCGGTGACCGACAGCAGCCTGCCATTGTTGTCGTAGAGCTCGACGAGGCGTCGCGAGCCGTCGGTCCAAACCATCTGACCGGCGTCGGCATCCCAGGTAACGGTGTCATGAGCACCATCGCCTTCAGTCGATTGATATCGACTGCCATTCCATTGATAGACAGTCTTATGGCCATCGCCAGTCGTACGGGTCAACTGGCTACCGGGGGTGTTCACGGTGCCGGTCAATAACAGACTGCGCTCGCCATCCCAACGCCAGCCATCCGCATCCCCGTCGCTCAAACCACCTTGGGTGTTGTAGGTACGGGTTTGCAGTAAATCCTGACCCAGGCCGGAAAGTTGCTCGTCGGTATAGCGCAGCATCAGGTTCCCGTTACTGACGTTAACCAGCGCCTGTCCCCCGGCCTGCCCCAGGTTACCCTGGCCACTGCCCCCCAGCGAATTCAATGAAGCATTGAACAGCCCTAATCCATTACCGGCGACGATGGCGACCATAATTTCCTTGACTCCCCCGACGAAGCTGAGCCGACCGCGCGGCTCAAAAAACTGCTGCCCGCCCAAACGGCCAAGCAGCGCTACTGTCAGTGCTTATGCCCGGTTTTTGGAAAAAGTTTAGGGGTAATAGAAAATATTTTATGAGGCGTTGAAATCAGTTGTTAACGCATGACAGGCAACGGTTATCAAGGCAATAATCGCTCGGCAGAACCGCCACATTACTTTCCGATCGCCGACAAAGAACCCATTCATGGCCACTGATAACACGTCCGCTGAACACCATCGCTTGGCGCGCCTGCTCGCTTTCCTTGGACATGACCCAACCAACTTTTCGCTATTGGTTGATGCCCTGTCATTGACCATCGACCTTGGCGACATCTTTTACGCCCAGCAACTGATCGATCATGTAAAAACCCAAGCAATCGAAGAGCCCAACGTATGTGCGCTGGCGGCACACGTCTCATTGCTAGCCGGTCAATATGCGGCAGCAGGTGCCTTCGGCGATAAGGCAATCGAGGGTGGAATCGAGCATTCGGCCGTTATCTTCAATACCGCCTTTGGCCATTTTCACAGTGGCGACTATGCATCAACCCATACGCTGCTTTCACGCCTGAGCAATGACCCACAAAGCCCTGCCTCTATGTTGATGATTCATGCACGCGCGCTGCATCAATTGGAAGAAACCGAACAGGCCGAGGTTCTGGTTGTTCGAGCCCGAAAGCAAGAACCGGAAGATACCGACATACGCGGCCTTCTTGCCCTGCTGCAGTACGAAAATGACAACTACTCCCCGGCATTGATCACAGCGCACGAGACGCTGGCCGACGATCCCGATCAACTCGACGCGTTGATCGCCTGCGCCTCAGTCCACTTCGAACAAAACAATATCGCCGCATCACGCAACGCCTGGCTTCACACTGTCACTGCGCATCCTGAATGCGGCCGAGCATGGTCCGGGCTGGCTCGACTGGAATTCAACGAACTGGAATTCGAACAGGCTGAAGGACATCTCAAAACAGCGGTCCAGTTCATGCCTGACCATATCGGTACCTGGCATCTTCTGGCCTGGATCTACATTCTGCGCAGGGACAGCATTCGAGCGCGCGAAGCACTCGAATGCTCTTATGCGCTGGACCGTACCTTTGGCGAGACCCATGGCGGACTGGCGATTGTCGATATCATGGATGGGATGAAGGATCGCGCCAAAAAAGGTATTCGCCGCGCGCTCAAGCTCAATCCCGGCGGCTTGTCGGCCCAGTACGCCGAGGCCCTCCTGCTTCAAGAAGCAGGCCAGCCAGAAAAAGCAGCTCAAGTGATCGATCGGGTCCTTGACCGGACCCGGCCCGACAGCAGCGTCACCGGTCGAATACTGATGGAAAACTGGCTAAAAACCCACCAGAACAAAGTCCCAGACCGTCATCCAGACCAACACTAAGTCATCGTACACGGGGAGGTTCAACATGCTGGACGCATCGGAATATTTGCACTTGGCTATCAATGCCAGTCAGAACAGTGACCACCACGCGGCACTGAATTATCTAAACACGGCACTTGAGTTAGAGCCGAAAAATGCTGCGGTACACTATTTTCGTGCTGCCGAACACGCCGAAATTGGCCTGCTGGAACGTGCGCATGCGGAAATGATCGACGCACTTGAACTCAATCCCGAAATGGATATCGCACGCTTCCAATTGGGCTTGCTGAGTCTTCAGCTGTCAAAGATGGATGAGTCCCGCGACGCATTCGACTCACTCCTGAGAACATCGCGAGATATGAGCTTACGGGAATTCTCAAGCGCATATCTGGAGTTGCTCAATGAAAACACGCAAGATGCGATCGCCCGGCTGACTCAGGGTCTGAAAGATTGTCCCAACCCGGCATTGAAGGCTGATATGGAGCGGGTACTGGCAAGTCTCTCAGCTTCCCCCTCTCTCAAAAGTCCCAATATGGCCGAACCCGCCGTATTCCTTGGCGCTTATCGCGACACTTTAGAGACTCCCTGATGAACAGAATCGATTCGACTCGCCTATCCAAAGTCCTGGCCGCGCTGGCCAAGCCTAAGGACCGAGTGACATCGAGCACAGCAAGCAGCCCAACCGCAGTCAACGTCAAAAAAGGTGCAAAAGACCTTGAAGTGCTGCGTGCACACTTGCAAAGCCGCCTTCAGGATCTCAAAAAAAATACCGAGAACTTCCATGAAATGGCACCGGTGATTACGGTGCAAGAAATCCTGCGCTGGGAGTTTGGTGACAGCATTCTGGAGCATCCTGAATTCGGCAACATATCAAAAAAAGTGGCTGCAACCATGTTGGAAAATCAACAGCTGGAAAAAGCCATTTACGGAATTGTTGATCGGATGGTGTCGCCTGCCCCCTGACTTGAAGCTTCGATGAGTCAGTAAACCAGCTTTCAGACTCTATTAGCGACACCTTATAGTCGAGGCCGTAACAGTGGCTTGATAACGGTGCAGTACCCATCGACAATAACTGGGTCGAGAAACAGCCGTTCCTGCCCACTCGATAACCGTTCCATCATGATACGTGCTTCCCTGCTGGCCGATGCGACGATTTTGCTGCAGGCCAGATAGGGGAGTTACTTTTTCAACAGAGTCGGCCAGATGCCGCCATTCTCAATATTGCGCTTCCTAAATTCGCAAGCAGAACAAATATGTAAAACGCATAAAACCCGCCGAAGCGGGATTTATTTTGCCAGTAGTTTTCGACTACTCCATTAGACTGCTATAAAAAATCCGTCCACTTCTCTGATTACGAAAATTCTTTCCGCTGCGTCCTGGTTTTTGCGTGGCGGCTGCTGGCCACGCTATCGACGAGAACGCTCTCCATCTTCTGACGTGCTATCTCGGCACCTTTCCGTCGCAATGGAACCTCGACAAATCTGTAGTTCAACTCGCTGAGCACAATCATGATGATTACTGATGTGAGCAAAAGCTCAGTAGTGAAGCCTTGGGAAAGCGCCAACCCTTTTTCCACGGCTACCCGGCTCCAAATTTCCGTACTTAAGTGATACGCAAACATATGGATGACATATAGCGCGTAGGAACGCGAACCCAGCCATTGAAGTAGGCTACTCAGCATCGACGGGCAATAAATGTAACCTTTTTGGTAGCTTGAAAGCCAAACCAGGATCAAAGCGTTTATCGCAATAAGACCTACGGCTATGGGGGCCGCTATTAGTTGGCCAGCAATAGCGCCTAGCATGTAAAGGAGAAACACGGTCAAAGTAAAACGCTTGAGGAGACTGGTGCCGAGTGCAGTAGGCTCAATATCCTTGTACAAAGTCGTGCGCGTAAACAAGCACAACAGAATCCCCCACATCATGGCATCCAGGCGAAATGAGAAAAGCATGCCTGCTGGAGGAGGAGCGAAGGCATTTCGATCTAGACAAAACTGGACAGCTATTAGCGCGATCAAGGCTATTACCCGCCATCGAGTGGAGGTTATCAATAGCAGAAAAAGGGGGAAAACGAAGTAGAACTGCTCCTCAAGCGCCAGACTCCAATAAACTGAGTTAGGGCCTAGAAGCAAGCCGTATTGGTTCGCGAGGTTACCGCTAAATGTAGCGACGGCTGTAAAGCTGCGCAGATTGTAAAACCACGACTCGAACGCATTCGATTGATTGAAAAATATCGAAAAGACGAGGGGGATAAGCACCCATAGCCATGCAGTAGGAAGAAGACGGTAAGCACGTCTGATCCAGAAGGATGCCGCCGCGATTCCAAATTTTCCTTGAGCTTTACTTTTGTCGAAGTAGTCAAGATATGCCTTGCTGACGACGTACCCCGATATACAAAAAAACAAGTCTACCCCTGTCCAGGGAGAATAGATGTTAAACAGCTTCTCCATGAATCCTGCATGGAACGGCAAGAGCAGATTTGAATGCGTTACCACCGTCATAACGATGGCTATCCCGCGCAAATATTCAATTTCAATATTTTTTCTAAGGCTCATCTATCTCTCTTATTTTTTGTGCCAATACAGGACTACAGCCAGATTTGGGTTGCCTGTTTTAGTAATTTGACCTTGTGAATCGCCGAGCTAATCAGGCCAGTCGCTTGGTGGCATCATGGATGGGCCAGTCAAAGGCTTCAAGGCCAAATGCCAAACTTTACTACTCGCTTGTGTGCCCAGGCCGCACAGATAGGCTGACTCGTTGGTCACATCGTCTTCCAGTATGCGCAAACCCTGGGGGCGCTTATAGATGTACCTCAAGGTACCGCACTGCGCCGTTATCACTACAAAATGGCCATGGCTCATTTGCTCAATTTTGTATGTACCAGAAAACATGACTTGCTCGTCACTGACGGAGGACGAAATGGTCGCCCGGCCATGCTGATCGAGCACAACAAGCGCATCATCTTCTCCCGATTGGCAAGCACTTAGGAAGGGTGACAAGGCGAATATGGCGAGGAGTTTGATGTGTTTCATGGGTTCGGACTGCTTAAGCATCTCGTGCCCGCTAAGGCGAAAGGAAGGCGGTAATTTCCGCTTGCAAGAGCGTGTGTTGCAAAGGGACTGGAATGCCAGAGGCCCCGATTCTAGCTTGCGGTACTGGTGGTTGCTATGGGAGTCAGATGTACGCTCAATGGCCACGAGTTGCCTAGGCAACTCCTGACCATATTTCATACCTGTAAACAATGTCTCCGGTTTAAAACGTAAAGGATGTCTCCGGTTTCTACCGGTACAACTCCGCCCGCCTCACAGGTTCAATTCCCCGTAAATACCGGCTTGCGCTTTTCGAAGAAGGCGCGTGCACCTTCAGCCTGATCCTTGCTCGCCGCGCAGTGCAGGAAAGCCTTGCGCTCTTCACGCAGTCCTTCGTCCAGTGTCCTCTCGTCGGCGCCTACGATACAGCGCAGCACACCGTTCACGGCCAGTGGCGCCTTCTCAGCCAGTTCCTGCGCCAGCGCCATCGCTGCTGCCTTGAGTTCGGCGACTGGATGAACGGAACGCACCAGCCCCATGCGCAAGGCTTCGTGACCGTCAATCCTGCGGGCACGCAACACCATATCGAGCGCGTTGTCACGGCCGATGCAGCGAGTCAGACGCACCGAACCGCCCCATGCCGGCACGGTTCCCAGATCCATCTCGGGCAGACCTATCTGCGTGCCAGTATCGGCGGCAAGACGGAAATGGCAGGCCAGGGGTAATTCGAGCCCGCCACCCAGGCAGTAGCCGAACAGGGTGGCAACCGACGGCTTGCCCAGGGACTCGATACGCGCCAGAACACGCAGGCGCTGGTCAAGCACGGTGTCCCAACCACCGCGGGCTGGAACCTCGCGCATCGCCTCCTTGAGGTCCATGCCAACGGAGAAATTGGCCTCACCTTCACCCGTGAAAAGCAGGGCACGCACACTTGGATCGGTGGCGGCCTCTTCCACCGCCGCTTCCAGAGCGTCGATGAAAGCGAAGCTCATTCGGTTGATCGGTGCGTCATTGATGCTGATGGACATAACGGCGCCGTGACGCGTGATCAACAAGGGTTTTTCGTTGGACATGATGGGTGATTCCTTTTTGTAAGGGGCGCGTACGGCGATCGCAAAGTTGTCGGCCGTCAAAAAATGCGCAAATGTTTTCGTCGCAGCGAAGCGTGTCAGGCCACTTCAGGAGGCTGTTCCGGTTCCGGGAAAATATGACCGCCTTCCATGGCCCATGAAGCGGGAATGTCGACCACTGCCACCACCACAGCATTCGCATCGGCCCCGGTGACTGCCATGTAAACGTCGGTGATTGCGCGCAGGATGGCGTGGCGCGTCGCTTGTGGTCGTCCCGCACGTATCTGGCCGCGAATTATCGCGGGGGTCGCGACTTGGCCGGCGGTGAATGCGCTTCCCGCTTCAAGCTCCTTGAACAGCACGTGCACATAGCTGGCCGGCGCGCCCGTCTCCTGGGTGTGAATGGATGTGATGGACTCGGCCAGCGATTGGCGTTGACGCTCGCTGAGCGTTCCCTTGACGGTCTGGCATTCATAGAGGGGCATGGAAAACTCCTTTGAAGACGTTATGCAACAGTCAGGTACACAGGGCTTACCGCTTCAGCCCTTCAGCTTGATGATCAGTTCGATCAGCTTGTTGGGCTTGAGCGGTCCTTTGTCGTAGGGCGGCAGCATCATCCTGGTGGCCGCGAAGAAGCCCTGACGATAGACGGGGCGCATTTTGGAAAAGGTCTGAAAGCCTTCGTAACCGTGGTAATGGCCCATACCGCTGGCGCCGACGCCGCCGAAGGGCATGTCGTGCTGAGACACGTGCAGCAGCGCGGTGTTGATGCACACGCCGCCCGACATGATATGGGTCACGTAGTAGTCCTGCAGGGCGCGGTCCCTGGTGAAGGGATACAGCGCCAGGGGCCTGTCGTGCTTGTTGACGTAACCAGCCACTTCTTCGCGAGTGGTATAGGTCTTGACCGGCAGCAGCGGGCCGAAGATCTCGCGCTGCATGATGACCATGTCGTCGCTGACGTCGAATACCAGGGTCAGCGGGAATTTTCGCTGGGTCTTGTCCGGCGTCTGGCCGGGGAAAAGATTGACCACCCGCGCGCCCTTGGCCACAGCGTCATCCAGCGTGGCCTGCATGCGGTCATAGGCGCGCTGGTCGATCATGGACGTGTAATCGGCATGATTGATGTCGGGGTAGCGCTCGGCTATGACCCGCTGGGCTTCGCGTTCGAAGTCCGCCTCGGAGCCGGCGGGAATGAAGACATAGTCGACGTTGGTGCAGATCTGGCCCGCGTTGAAGGCCTTGCTCCACATGATGCGATCGACGGCCAGGGTCATCGGGAAATCCGGCGCGACCACGGCGGGTGATTTTCCGCCCAACTCCAGCGTCACCGGGGTCAGGTTGCGCGCAGCATTCGCCATCACAGCGCGGCCGGTCTGACCCGAGCCCGTGAAGAAGAGATGGTCGAAGGAGATCGAGGAAAAAGCCGGGCCCACCGAACCATTGGCGCCGCGGTCTTCGAAGAACTGAAGCTGTTGCGGCGGGAAGTATTTCGGTGTGATGGACATCAGAAGACGCGTCAGATTGTTCGAGTTTTCCGACATCTTGACCATCGCCCGGTTGCCGGCGGCGAAGATGGCGGTGAGTGGCCCGAAGGACAGCAGCAGCGGAAAGTTCCAGGGTACGATCACGCCGACCACGCCCAGCGGCTGGGGAATGACACGGTTGCTGGAGGTGGGGTAAACCATCAGATCGATGTGGCGTTTCTGCGGTTTCATCCACTTCTTCAAGTGCTTGATGGTGGACTTGATATCTCCCAGCACGACGAAAAACTCGGCGAACAGTGTCTCGAAGGTGGAGCGGTTGCCGTAGTCCTGGTTGATCGCTTCGATCAGTGCCTGGCGGTTGTCTTTCAGCATCCGCGCCAACTTCTTGAGGTCTTCCACGCGCTGGGCATAGCTGCGCTCGGGCGTGGCGAGGTAGGCGGCGCGTTGGTGCTCGAAGCAGGATTGCATGGCGGGAGGAACGATGGGCTGGGCAATATTCAGGGCACTCATGCCGAGGTCCTTGTGTAGTGATTGAAAGGCGGCAAATGGGTTTGGCTACGTTTGTCGCGCAGCCGCCCCCCTTCTATTGCAAAGGATTCAATGCCTCAGGTGTGGCGCTCACGCGTCCTTGAAGTTCGGTGCTCGTTTTTCCAGGAAGGCTGCAGCGCCTTCCTTGAAGTCTTCTGCGCCGGTCAACCGGGCGACTTCACTTAGCAGTGTTGCAAGCGCCGCCTCGGGGCCTTTTTCACGGGCCAGGCGCACCGACGCAAGCGCGGCTTTAACACCGGACGGTGAGTTCTGCGCAATCAGCCGTGCGGTCTCGAAGGCGCGCGTCATCAGCTGGCTCTGCGGTACGACCTCTTGCACCAGCCCCATCCGGCAAGCGGACTGAGCATCGAACTCCTCCGCCGTCAGGATGTAGCGAAGCGCGTTACCGAGACCGATTTTTGCCGGCAAAAACACGGTGGCACCCCCGAACGGGAACAACCCGACTGCCACCTCGCGTTGAATGAACGTGACATCTTGCGCGGCGATAACGATATCCGCCGCTGCCGCCAGCTCCACCCCCAGGTTCATGCACTTGCCATGAACGGCAAGGACCACCGGTTTGCTCCGGCGGCGAACGGCCGGGTCGATTTCGAGCATATCCACCAACGATGGATCACCGATACGCAACTCTCCCCGTGCGGCGAGAGGCGCAGTGCTGACGATGTCCATGCCCGAGGTGAAGACCAGGCCATTGGCATGCAACACCGCACAACGCAGGCCTGGATCGTCTTCGTAGATCGCCATGGCCTTGGCCAGGCCGATGAACATGTCGCGGTCGAAGGCATTCATCTTGCGCGGACGGTCCAGGCAGATCGACAGCACATTACCGTGGCGCGTGATGACCACCCGATCCTCAAGGCGGTCGCCGGACGCGGCATGGGTTTCGCGTTTTTCGCGCTCGCGCAGTACCAGGATCCGCCGCAGGATTTTCCCTGCCGGGTTCTTCGGAATGGCGTCGATGAATTCGATGTCGCGCAGTTTCTTGTAGGGGGTAACACGCTGTGCGACGAAGTCGATCAGTTCGGCTTCGGTCACAGGTGAGCGCAGCACAACGAAGGCTTTGGGCACCTCACCGGATTCGGTGTCAGGGCTGGGCACGACGCCGGCATCCGCCACCGCGGGGTGCATCAACAACACACTTTCGAGTTCGACCGGGCTGATCTGGAAGCCTTTGAACTTGATGAACTCTTTGGCGCGGTCGATGATTCGCAGATTGCCGTGCTCATCGAACCGGCCGACATCTCCGGTTCGCAGCCAGCCCTGCGCATCGATCGTTTCGGCGGTTGCCGCCGGATTGTTGAAGTAGCCGAGCATCACGTTGGGACCGCGTATCAGCAGCTCGCCATCCGCACCTGGCGCCACGTCCTGGCTGCCGCCGATTTCCACGACCCGCACCTCAATGCCATGCATCACCCGGCCGACCGAACCTTCGGCCTCTTTCGGCATGCCTGGCTCGGAAACAGCGCCGGTGGTGGTTGATTCGGTAAGGCCCCAGCCGTTGAGCACCGGTACTTTCAATCGATCGGCGGCGCTCTTCAGCAGGTCGGCACTGATGGGCGAGGCACCGGAGATGGCCAGGCGCAGGCTCGACAGGTCGAAGTGATCGACCAAAGGATGCCTGGCAAACTGCAACACAACGGGAGCAACGACCGGAGCGACTGTGATTTTGTAGTCCTGAATCACGCGCAAAGTCACTTCCAGGTCGAGAGCGGGCAGCACGATCAAGCGCGCGCCCTGAGAAAGCGCCGAGCCTATGAAGCTGGTCTGTCCATAGATATGGAAGAACGGCAGCGCCGCCAGGATGGTGTCGGACTTGCGGAAAACCTGGGCGGCGGTCACCTGTTCGGTCGCCGCAACGTAGTTGCGATTGCTGAGCATCACCGCCTTGGGGAAGCCGCTGGTGCCACTGGAGAACATCAGGGCCAACAGGTCTTTTTGCAGATCACGGCAGCGCTCTTCGGCCAGAGGCTTGCCCACCAGCAACGAGGCAAACGGCGTGAGGCCCGCGGACTCACCCAGCACGAAAATTTCTTTGAGCTGCAATGTGGACAGGGTGTCACGTAGCCTTTCGAAGACTTGCGGGGTGACGATCACACGCGTGGCCCCCACCAGCTTGAGGAGTTCTCGCACGTCCTCTGGTGAGGACATGGGATTGAGTGTGGAGTACACGCCGCCGGCGAAGGCTATACCGTACAGAGCCACCGGGAACCAGACGCTGTTCGGCGCGATGATGGCGGTGACCTCCCCAGGCTCCAGACCGCGCTCTATCAGATTGCCGGCAAGCACACGCACATGCCGGGACAGTTCGGCATAGGTCAGTTGTTCACCGCTCAGCCCGTCGATCAGCGCCGGGTTGTCTGCGTAGCGTTGGATTCGCTCCAGGAATAGCCCGGCGAAGGACCCGACTGGCACTTCCAATGGCCTTTGCAACAGAAATGAATTCATGTTTTTACCCCGCTCGTGGTATTGGTCATCGCGTGTTCCGGGGCGCTTGGGTGCGCCTCGGATCATCGATCTCGTGAACAACAGTACGAGCGGGGTCGTGAGCTCGACAAACGACATTGGTTTTACTTGGATGACAAAATGTCACGTGAAAAGAAGATCCTCATCCCTACGGAGAGCGTGCGACAGCTGCCCGCGCTCAATGCTTTTGAAGCGGCTGCGCGGCTGGGCTCCTTTCAAGAGGCCGCGACGTTCCTGCACCTGACGCCTTCGGCAATCAGTCACCAGGTACGAAGGCTGGAAGGCGTATTGGGTGTGGCGCTTTTTGTTCGACGCAATCGGCAAATCGAACTGACCGAAAGCGGTCGCAAGCTGCAGCTGCACGTCAGCCGGGGGCTGGCCGAGATCTCTATCGGGCTTCAGGCGGTCAAGCAAGCCAGTGACACCAGCCCTTTACGCATCAGTGTGGCGCCCAGTTTCGCGGCGACCTACCTGAGTGCGGGCATGGCGCAGTTCGAGCATGAGAACCCGGATATCACCGTGCATATGGAATTTTCATCCAGAGTGGCCGATCTGGAAGCCCGCGAGCTGGACATCGCCATTCGCCACACCACGCAAACCCGATTCAACGTATTTTCCGAAAAACTGGCGGATGTCTCCGGTGCGCCTGTCTGTGCACCGCAAATAGCGGCAAGACTCGTTGCCGGGGAGCGTATCGAGAGTATCCCTCGCATTACGCTAGCCCAGGCACCTGGCATCTGGACGCTTTGGAATCAAGCCGCCGGACGCATGGACATCCCGCCACAGCGTGAGCTGCTTTTTGAAAGCCTGAGTGATGGCCTGCAGGCGGCCATTGACGGTCACGGATTGATGATGGCTCCGCTGGGGCTTATCGAAAAGCACCTGAAGAATGGCCAATTGGTCCTGCCTTTCAAGGAGAAGCTGGAGCGAGTGTCGGCCTACCGCTTGCTGTGTCTCAATGGCAATGAGATGTCTCCCAAAGTCTTGCGGCTGCGGCGCTGGCTGAAGGCTGTGATTCGCAACAGCGGCCATTTCGGCGACGGCCTCGATGTCGCCAGCCATCAGGTCCCGCGCGAAGATCGATAACCTTTCATTCGAACAACTGACGACGCCTGGCTCCCGGCGACATGGAAAACCAGCGCTGGCAAGCGCGATTGAACACGCTCTGTTCGCTATAGCCGAGCAGACCGGCAACCTGGGACATCGGCATGTGCCGCTCCGCCAGATAGTGATCGGCACGGTCACGCCGCAGGCGCTCGACGATTTCATCGAAGCTTCTCCCCTGCTCGGCCAGCCTTCGCTGCAACATACGCACGTGCATGCCCAGTTGCTCGGCAATCAATGGCAAACGGCAACGCTGTATCGGCATCATGCGCAAGACCAGGCGCTCGACCTGACTGACAACATCCGACGTCGCTTGCAAGTCGAACTGCTGGAAATACTGTTCCAGTGCGCGATGCAGGTAGGGGGCTTGCTGTTCAATCCGCTGATTGAGTTGTTCGTCACGAAGTACCAGGGCGTTGCAGGATTGACCGGTGCACACCGCGGTTTTGAAAAAGCGCCGGTACCGTGCTTGAGCCACTGAGTGATGGGCGGAAAACAGAACGGCCTGGGCAACGAAGTTGTCGCCATACAGCAACTTCATGCCGTTATGCGCCACCCCCATTGCCAGCTCCACCATTTGCCGTCGCGGGGTCGGTCCGGACAGGCGGATGTCGATCAACAGGCGCGGCGCGTGGTTCTCGCTCAGGTCCAGATCAAGCTGGATGCCCGGGCTGTGGTAGCCGATAAAACGGATGATTTGCTCCAACGCCTCCCCCGCCGTTGCGCACGTTCGAGCGATGACCGCAATCGGCCCCAGGACGTGCAAGTCCTGGTACTCGGCCATGCGCAGGCCAAAATCAGGGCAATCGAGCTCTCGTGCGGCAAACTCCAGCAACCCTACCAGCGAACGCAACGGTACCCGTGCTTCCTCGTCCATCAGCACGTCCGGATGGATGCGGAAGCGCTCGAGCATGAGGTCGGCTTGCCCGCCAAGCTGGCTTGCCACCTCACGGAATCCGGTCAACGAGCTTGTTCTGATCAATGTAGTCATGTCGTCAAAGATCAAATAATTGGCATGAGAGGTCAATAATTTTCTAGCGCCTTCAGCCAACAATCGGTCCCAGGTACCTTTGTTGCTTCCTGGTGAAGCAGCCCCTGTTCGCTCGCTCGGGATCATTGTGTGATGGAATTCGACTACGTAATCATTGGTGCCGGTTCAGCCGGCTGTGTCCTGGCCAACCGCTTGAGTGCAAATCCCGAGATCACGGTATGTTTGCTGGAGGCCGGTCCGGAAGACCGCTCGCCATTGATCCATGCCCCGGTGGGCGTCGCGGCGATCCTGCCGAGCCGACACGTCAACTGGGCATTTCACACGGTACCGCAGCCCGGCTTGAACGGACGTCGCGGCTACCAGCCACGCGGCAAGGTGCTGGGCGGAAGCAGTTCGATCAACGGCATGGTGTACATCCGTGGCCACCATGGTGACTTCGACGATTGGCAGGCGCTGGGCAATCCCGGCTGGTCGTTCGCCGATGTACTGCCGTACTTTCGCAAGAGTGAAATGAGTCACCGCGGCGCATGCGACTACCACGGGGCGCAAGGCGAACTCTATGTCGGCAGGAACCCGATGCATCCCGTCACGCAAGCTTTCATCGAGGCGGGGCAGATGGCCGGACACCGCCACAATCCCGACTTTAATGGCGTCGACCAGGAAGGCGTCGGCCAGTTCGATGTGACGATCCGCAACGGTCGGCGCTGGAGCACGGCCACCGCGTTCCTCAAACCGGTTCGACACATCCGCAAGAACCTCACGGTGCTGACGTCGGCCGCTGCCGAACGCATTGTGCTCGAAGGCAAAAAAGCCGTCGGTGTCGAGCTGCGCCTCAAGGGCAATCGCCAGACCATAAAAGCACGCCGGGAAGTCCTGCTCAGTGCCGGTTGTTTCGGCAGCCCACAATTGCTGATGCTCTCGGGGATTGGCCCGCAAGAGGAACTCAAGCCCCAAGGCATCACGGTGCAGCACGAACTGCCCGGTGTCGGGCAAAACCTGCAGGACCATCCGGATGTCGTGCTCAGCTACAGGAGTCAGGATACGTCATTGATGGGTGTCTCACTGCGCGGCAGTGTGAAGATGGGCAAGGCCTTGATCGACTATGCCCGTCATCGGCGCGGCCCTTTTGTGAGCAACTTCGCCGAAGGTGGCGGCTTCCTGAAAACCGATGCCAAACTTGCACGCCCGGATATCCAGCTGCATTCGGTGATCGCGATGATCGACGACCACAACCGCAAGCTGCACTGGGGCCACGGCTTCAGTTGCCACGTCTGCGTGTTGCGGCCCAAGAGCATCGGCAGCGTCGGCTTGCAATCAAACGACCCGAGTGCCCCACCGCGCATCGACCCGAACATTCTCGGGCATGACGAAGATGTCGAGACCCTGCTCACGGGGTACCGCATGACCCGAAACATCATTCAACAAGCGCCGATGGCGCGTTATGGCTTGAAGGATATGTTCAGCGAGGGCTTGTACGGCGACGAACAGCTGATCGAGCTGTTGCGCCAGCGTACCGACACCATTTATCACCCGGTCGGTACCTGCAAGATGGGCAACGACGAACATGCGGTGGTGGACAGCCAATTGCGCGTGCACGGCATCGAGGGGCTGCGGGTGGTGGATGCCTCGATCATGCCGACGCTGGTGGGCGGCAACACCAACGCCGCTTCAATCATGATCGCCGAACGCGCGGCGGACTGGGTGTCCGCCAGCAGGTGATCCTGCCGTCGAATCGACCTTCGGCGTTGTGGCCGGAGGTCAGCGGTTTCGGTACACAGGTTCCGGACAGTGCGGCAGTGGATTGAGGTGATTTGTTCCTGATCAGCTAAGGTAACTTGGTCAACCACCCGTTTGGGCAGATCAGCAATGAACTCATACCTCACCCTGTTCTTCGGTATGTTCACTACCCTGCTGGCAATCATCAACCCACTGGAGGCCATTCCGGTATTCCTGGGTCTGCTGCAGGGCAAAGACTCTGTCGAACAGCGCCGCGTTGCACGCAAAGCCTGTCTTTATGCATTGCTGTTGATGTTTTTCTTTTTGATTTTCGGCAACCTGCTGCTGCGTTTGTTTGAAGTTCCGCTGAGTATGATTCGGGTGGTCGGCGGGGTGATCCTGATGCGAATCGGGTTCGAACTTTTTGCGCCCTCGCCCGACAGCAGCCTGATTCCAAGCGGTGGCAAAGGCGACGAGGACGTAGCTTTCATCCCCATGGCCATGCCGATCATGTTCGGCCCCGGGGCCATTGCCACGGTGATTGGCCTGACCAGCACCATCAAGGACTCCGACCGCGCCGTACTGTCCTTCGCCGTCGTGGCGCTGGCGATCTGCGCCACCATGCTGGTCACTTACCTCTCTTTGGCCTACGCCAACAACATCCTCAAGAAGATTGGCCCGCAAGGCATCGATGCCGCGACCCGCATCGTCGGTTTCTTCGTTTCGGCGATGGGCGTGGGGCTGATCTTTCACGGGACGGTGGAGTTCCTTCAGTCGTATGGGGTGTTACTCAACGGTGTAGCGAAGTAGAACTGCAAAGCGCTCATGCAAAAAAACGGGCGCCTGTTTGGGGCGCCCGCACGGCTGATCAGTCACGGCGTCAATCGTGTCCGTTATGACCACTCTGCCGCATGGCTTTGAGAATGCCGTCCAGGTTGTAGGTTTCCGGTGCCTGCATGGGCGGGAAGTCCTTGTACGACATCAACTCCTTCTCCCAGAGCAACTGTCCGATCGGCAGCATGTTCCAGTTGTAGATATAGGCGTTACCCGGTGAGCCCAGGGCACCGCCATAGCCGGTGATGGACTTGGCGTCGGCACCGACCGTTGTTTCAAAAGGGTCGCGCTTAAGGTTGAGCAGTTGGGTCCAGTGGAAAGTGGTCGCGCCATACAACCCGCCCGTCGCGGTATCCGGCACCATGGTGTAGTACATCTTCCAGTTCTTGTAGCGCACCGCCGAAGGTTGCGAGCCGGTGTAGTAGAAGAAGGTGTCGCGCGCCGACTTGTCGGACTTGCCGGTCAGGTAGTCGGTTTGATCCACGCCATCGAGCTTGGTCTTGACGATGCCGGGGTAATTGCCCGCCATGATCTGCTCATTGAGCTCATTACCCTTCTTGCCGCCAGCGATATTGACCAGGGTCGGTACCCAGTCGAGCGAGGCGAAGATATCGGTCAGGACCGTGCCAGGCTTGATCATCCCGGGCCAGCGAATGACCAGCGGAGCGCGCATGCCACCCTCCCAGGTGGTCAACTTGCCGCCTTTGAACGGGGTTGTACCGCCATCCGGGAAGGTAATGGTTTCCGCACCGTTGTCGGTGGTGAAGACGACAATGGTGTTGTCCAGTTGGCCCATGTCCTCGAGTTTCTTCAGGACATAACCAATATTGTCATCCAGTTGCTTCATGCCTGCTTCGTTGGTGCCCCAGTCTTTTCCGCCGGGCTCTCCGACCATGGCGTCATACTTGGGTGGCAGCACCGTGGTGATGTGCATGCGTGCCGGGTTGTACCAGACGAAGAAGGGTTTACTGGTCTTCTTCGGATCGTTGCGGTCGAGGAAGTCGATGACCTTGGCGGAGATTTCTTCATCCACGGACTTCGAGCGTTCCAGCGTCAGCGGCCCTTCGTCCTTGCACGTGGTGTTCTTTTGCGTACCGTCGCTGGAGACGCAGGACATGACCGGACGAGGTGGCGTCAGGCATGTGCCTTCCCGCGGGTCGATGGCGCCAGGCACGTCCGGCAGCCCGTTGATCGGCGTGGCCTTGCACGGTGGGGCGATGCCCTGCACCTGCGGCGTCTTGTTGATATCGACAAAACTCACGCCCTGCATTGCATCGAGGTGATAGAGGTAACCCCAGAATTCCTGGAAGCCGTGGGATGTCGGCAGCGCTTCGAAGTTGTCGCCCAAGTGGTTCTTGCCGAACTCACCGGTGGTATAGCCCAGATCCAGCAAAAATTTGGACAGCGCTGGTGTGCCAGGACGCAGCCATGACGGGCTGCCGGGCAATTGCGGTGGGATCATGCCGGTTCGCAGCGGGTGCATCCCGGTAAAAAAAGCATTGCGCCCCGCCGTACAACTCTGCTCGGCGTAGTAGGTCATGAATTTCGCACCTTCCTGGGCGATGCGATCGATATTCGGCGTTTCACCCACCGCCAGGCCCTGGTGATAGATGCTCGGCTGCATCCAGCCGATGTCATCGGCCATGATGAACATGATGTTGGGTTTCTTGTCGGCCGCTTGAGTCACTGTCGACAGGCTGGCAGTACCGGCAAGACTGCTTAACGCCAGTCCCGTCAGTACAAGTTTTCTCAGTTTCATGAACTTGATCCTCTTCCAGTTGATTCACATAACTACCCATCTCGGATACGTCGTGCTCTCATCTCTCAAGGCTCAAAAACTTCAACTGCCCCATCCTTAATGCTGACGGTCATCCGTCACGGGTGCGGCTTCCTTAAATATGTTGAGCTTTGACCGCAATGGTGTTTGGCTCCAGTCATTTGCATACCCAGAATTCAGCCCTACCACTAACCGGATGGTGAGTATAGACGCGCATTTACAAGGAGCCGGCCACAAAGCCGCCCCTTCATGGATCACATCATTTCATCGCTTTACCTGCGCGACATCGCCGCAGAAAATATCGACGCTGCCATCTTCAGGTGCTGTACGCACGACGATGGAATATTGTCCGGAAAGCAACTCTGACGTTGCGATAGGCGCATTACGGTAAAAGCTCCAACCGTTGGACCCGGCTTCATTTTTTGTATTGACCTTATCGTTCATCGCATAGGCGACAGGGCCGGGTTGCTGACAGCTGCCTTTGTTGATGAAGGTGTAAATGCGCGGCGGCAGGAGGGTTCCGGTCGGAACGCCAGTGATATAGAAATCAAAATTGGTCTGGCTGCCTTCGGCTGTCAGGGTGGCGTTGCCCGTCTGGCCCGCATTGCGGTGGGTGGCCGCCAGAGGCAGATTCATTGAGTGGTTCGAAGCCGTGCTGCAACCGAAAAGACCTGCCATGAGTAGCGCGAGTGGAACGATGCGGGTATTCATAACAACCTCCAAAAGTGGAAGAAGTGCATGGGGGAACATTGGGTATAGCTCATTAATAAATGGGCTGTACCTCAATAAATCCGCATTGGAAAACTTCGCACCTGTCACCCGGCGATCAGGCAAAAAAATAGAAGAAACGCTGACAGTGTCATCTGTCCCTGGCGTTCACGCCTCCATGATCTTGACCAACAGACTTTCGCGCTGGCAAACGTCGGCCTCCACTGCCCTCACTTCTTTCATGAACACCTCTACCGCGGGTGGCAGCGAACGCTCCTTGAGGTAAATGAAGCCGTACCGGGTACGCAGTGCGAGGTCCTGAACGGGTAACGGCGCGATTTCTCCCGCCGACAATTCGCGCTCGAACGTCGACAGATTCCCCAGCGCCAGGGCGTTGCTGTTCTCGACGAACTTCACGATTTGCATGGGGACATCAATTTCGATGGCCGGTACGAAGTCTCCGCTCAGCGGATCATAGGCACCGGCGCAACCCAGCGTTGCCGGAAGCAAGTGGGTCGCCAATCGCAAGGGAATGCGCGAGGCCACCCAGGGGTAATCAAGTGTTTGTGCCAATGTCAGAGGACGGTCTTGCCCAAGCAGCGGATGGTCCGGGCGACAGAACAGGCGGCCTTCATGCTCCCCCAACAGTTCGCAGGTGAGCTCTTCCCGGCCTTGCAACGTACTGATTTCAGCGATGCCCAGATCCACCACGCCAGTTGTGACCTGATGCGCCACCTCCCGCCACCCGGCCACATGGGCCGTCACCTTGATTTGCGGATGCCGGGCATGCATCCGCGCGATGCCGGCGTAGCCGCTGATGATGCTGGGGTAAGGACCGAAAGCGACTTTCAGTGCGCCGATATCCCCGCCCGCCAGCAAGGCAATGTCACGCCGCAGATCCTGTTCTGCCACCAGCAGGCGCTGACTTTTCTCCCGAAGCAAATGACCAAATGCAGTCAATACAACGCCATCGGTGCGTCGATCGAACAACGTGACCCCGAGTTCGCGCTCCAGCATCTGGATGCTTTTGCTCAGCGCCGGTTGGGAAACACCCAGAGCCTTCGCGGCCCGGCCAAAGTGTGCGTGCTCGATCAATGCCAAAAACTGACGTAGACGGTTCGGCGTCATTTCATAACCTTTATGTTATCGAAAGCCTTTAAAACGGAATTTTTCGGAATTAACTCAATATGCTATTCATGGTTCGACGGGTCAAGCCGAGAACGCAGAACACTCGCGTTGCCTTGACGCCCTTGGACACTTCATCTGGCGCAGGAACCTTTCATGTACAACAAGACCCTCCATCTGGCACTGGCGATCACACTTGGCGGTGGCATCAGCCCTTGCGTTTTCGCTGCCGATGCAAACGGCACAGCTTCCGATCCGGCTCCATCGCAAAACGTGCACTTCGACAGCAAGGGCAAGGCGCCTTCGTCCTACACGGTCGACCTGCAGAACACTGTGCGCAAGACACTCCCCTTTGCAGACAAGCGCGACCTTGAAGAAGCGAAAAAAGGCTTCATCGCCGCACCGCCCTACAAGAAGATCATGGCCGACGCCGGGAACGTCGCGTGGAACATGGGGAGCTACAACTTCCTGAATGAAGGCAAGGATTACGACAGCATCAATCCGTCGCTGCAGCGTCAGGCGGTGCTCAACACGGCCTATGGCCTCTATGAAGTCGTTCCGGACAAGATTTATCAGGTGCGCGGGTTTGACCTGGCCAATATCACGTTCATCAAGGGCGACACCGGCTGGATTGTCTTCGACACGCTGCTGTCGAAGGAAACCGCCAGGGCCGCCCTGGACTTCATCAACGAAAAACTGGGCAAGCGCCCGGTCGTGGCGGTGGTGATCTCCCACTCCCATGCCGATCACTTTGGCGGAATCCGCGGCGTGGTCGACGAGGCCGATGTCCGCAGCGGCAAGATCCCGCTGATTGCGCCGCAAGGTTTCATGGAGCATGCCGTGGCTGAAAACGTCTACGCCGGCAACGCCATGAACCGGCGGGCGTTCTTGCAATATGGCTTGCTGTTGCCGCACAGCCCCTATGGTCATGTCGACATGGCCATTGGTAAAAACGCTTCCAGTGGCAACATGGGCCTGATCGAACCTAATCGCTTTATTACCAAAGATTTCGAGACTCTGACCATCGACGGTGTGGAGATGGAGTTCCAGAGTACGCCAGGCACTGAAGCGCCCGCAGAGATGAACACCTGGTTTCCACAATTCAAGGCCTTCTGGGCAGCCGAGAACATCACCGGCACCATCCATAACATCTATACCCTGCGCGGCGCCCTCGTCCGCGACCCGCTGGTCTGGTCGAAGAACATCAACAATGCCCTGTATCGCTACGGTCAGACGGCAGACGTCATGTTCGCCTCCCACAGTTGGCCACGCTGGGGCAATGAGCGGATTCAGGATGTGATGCGCGCGCAACGTGATGCCTATGCCAACCTGAACAACGCCGTGCTGCATGCCGCCAACCAGGGCGTCACCATCAACGAGATTCAAAACGTCTACAAATTGCCCGAAAGCCTGAAAAACAACTGGGCGACCCATAGCTACCACGGCTCGGAAGAGCACAACAGTCGCGCCGTGATCAACCGCTACCTGGGTTACTGGGATGCCAATCCGGCGACGCTGATGCCATTGTCTCCAAAGGATTCGGCACCCTTGTATGTGGAAATGATGGGAGGCGCCGACAAGATCATGGCCAAGGGCAAGTCCTTGTTCGATCAGGGCAAGTACCGCGAAGCCTATGAAATCCTCAACAAGCTGGTGTATGCCGAACCGCAGAACAGCAAGGCCAAGGACTTGCTCGCGGATGTCTATGAGCAAGTCGGTTATCAGAAGGAAAGTGCCGGCGTGCGCAATAGTTTCCTCTCGGCCGCGTATGAACTGCGCCATGGCATGCCCAAGGGCGTGCCGCCAAAAACGGGTGGTGCGGACATGATCCGCGGCATGAGCACCGAGTTATGGCTGGAGTACCTGGGCATTGCCCTGGATAGCAGCAAAGTCGCGAACCAGCACTTCATCTTCAACCTCAAGACACCCGATAACGGCGAGCAATTTGTTGTGGAGTTGAGCAACTCGACACTGACCAATATCAAGGGGCAGCAAGCCGGCAAACCCGACCTCACCATCACGCTTGACCGTGCTGACCTTGAAGGTGTGATGGCCAGGAAAACCAGCTTTGATCAACTTGTTGCAGCCGGCAAAGCCACTTTCGAGGGCGATCGTAAACCGTTCGAACTGTTGATGGCGGCGATCACCCCGTTTACCCCGACCTTTGAACTACTGCCAGGCACCCAACAGTAATCAACAAGGGCTGCGCTTCATCCTGCACCGGGGTGAAGCGCTGTGGCGCTCTACTTCGCGACCCTGAATAAACAATAACGAGCATGGATGGCGCTATTCACAAGTTGTTCCTTCCAAAATCGAGAATATGAACTACCACTTATGTGTGATCGACCCGTGCTGGTTCAATGCAGTTAAAGTTTCTCGACGATTGTTATTACCCTTATTTCGAAAATGTACACTTGCCGGGATCTAATCCATGCAAACCAGATCAGGAGCAATACCTGCCTTAACGTTATTGGCCCTATGCAGCCAGCAAGCCTGGGCCGGCGGCCTCATGCTTTACGAAATCGGCACCGATAACGCTGGCCTGGCCAATGCCGGTGCCGCTGCCCGCGCCCAAGGCCCCTCGACCATTGCCAGCAACCCCGCGGGCCTGAGCTACCTGCCCGGCACGCAAATCACCGCCGGCTTGCAGGTGCTGTACGGCGATTTGAGCTTCGACCGCGATGCCGACACCAACGTGCCGGGCAGCGGCAGTGGCAATGCCCTCGACCCGATCCCCGGCGGCAGTTTTTTCATCAGCCATGAACTGGACGACCACTGGAGCGTCGGCTTCGGTCAATACGCCGATTTCGGTCTGGCGGTCAATTATGACAACGACTGGTCCGGGCGCTACTTCGCACAGAACGCCAGCCTCGGTGGTTTGTCGTTGGTGCCCAGCGTGGCTTACCGCTTCAACGAGCAATGGTCGGTGGGTCTGGGCGTCAAGGCCATGTACGGCATGCTGCAAGCCCAGACCGCGATTGACCGCTCGCCGTTCGGCTTTACCGACCGCACCGACGGCCAATTCAAGTACAAGGACCAGGATTGGGGCTTCGGTGCAAATGTCGGCGTGATCTACGCCCCGCAAGCCGGCACGCGCATTGGCCTGACCTACACCAGCCAGGTCGATCTGGACTTCGAGGACAAGCTGGACGTGAATGGCGATGGCCGACTGCTCGAGCGCGTCAACAACACCAAAACCGAACTCGATGTGAAGGTGCCGCAAACCGTCACCCTGAGCCTGTTCCAGCAACTGGACCGGCAATGGGCCTTGCTCGCTTCGGTCAACTGGCAGGACTGGTCAGAGTTCGGCGACATCGCGGTGCAGGTCGACACCACGGCGCTCGGCGCCCAATCAACCACGGTCGACGCACATTTCAAGGACACCTGGCACCTGTCCCTGGGGGCGCAATACCAGGCCACCGAGCAATGGCTGTGGAACGTCGGCGTGGCGTACGACAGCAGTGCCGTGTCGGACCACAACCGCACCGTGACCGTACCGATGGCCGAGTCCTGGCGCCTTGCGACAGGAGCCACCTATGCGCTGGACAAGGACACCGACGTCAACCTCAGCTGGGCCATGGTCTGGCTCGGCGACATGCCGGTGGACCAGACCAGAAACGTTTCGGGCAATCGAATTTCCGGTCAATTCGACAATGCCTGGATTCAAGCCCTGAGCGGAAACATGACCTGGCGCTTTTGAGTGTCATGCCACACCAAAGCGACTTCATCCGAGGAGCACACAGCAAAATGAATCTGTCCCGAAACCTGCTTGTCGGTGCCGCCGTGGCCGGGCTTCTGCTCGGTGGTTGCACCTCCAAAGTCACTGAACAGGCGCAGTACTCCGGCTACCTGTCCAACTACGACAACCTGCAGGAGGTCACCACGCCCAGCGGCGGCACGGCGATGCGCTGGGTGAGTCCATCGTGGAACCCCAATGCCTATGACACGGTAGCGTTCGAGCGACTGGAACTGTATCCGGCGCCCAAACCCGATGAGCGGGTCAACCAGCAGACACTCGATGACATCCGGGACTACATGAGCAGCAGGGTCAAGGCGACGCTGGGGCAGAAATACCGGATGGTCCACCACACGAGTGCCGCGCCAAAAGGTTCGAAAACCTTGATCCTGCGCGCCGCGATTACCGGCGTGAGCGCCTCCAACGAAGGCATGAAATGGTATGAAGTGGTGCCCATCGCCGCTGTCGTCGGAGCGACACAGGCGGCCACCGGTCACCGCGATCAGGACACCGAGCTGTACATCGAGGCCGAGCTCATCGACGCGAAAGACAACCAGACCGTGGCCAGGGTCGTGCGCAAGGTGTTCGGCAAGCAGTTGTCCAACGAAACCCAGAAAATCACCGCCCAGGACTTCAAGGCGGCGATCGACAAGTTGAACGTCGATCTCTGGGCATTCATCCGCAGTTGAATCACTTCCCCGTAGAGGAATAGCTGACATGGCGTCCCATACATTACTTCGACTCACAAACTTGCACAGACCTTTAATCGCCGCAACGCTCATCGCCAGCGCGCTTGCATTAAGCGCTTGCGCAACGGTGGATGCCCAGACGACCGCCTACGTCGGGGTCGAGCACCCTGCTCCGACCCTACCCGCCGAAGTCCAGATATTACGCACGGAACCGACGCGCCCCAGTGTGCGTTTGGGCGAAATCCTGATCGATGCCAGTGTCGACCCCGCGCCTCCCATCACCCAGGTCGAACAGAAGCTGCGTGAAGAAGGCGCCAAACTGGGTGCAGACGCGGTGGTGGTGGTTTATGACCGGATCCAACCCGTCGCCGCTTACGTGACCGGTCCTCTGTGGAACCGCGACATCGATACGATCCAGGGCCGCAAGCTCAAAGGCATTGCCATCAAATACCAATGACGAGGTGCACAGCTATGAAAGCAATCCTGTCCTGGCTGACGGTCACGTTGGCGACTGTCTTGATCAGTGCCTGTTCCGCCGTGGGGTCGAACGATGGTGGTGCCGGTGAAATGGAGATTCGCTCGGGCAAGATCGAGCAGATATCGCTGACGCAGATGCAGACCAATCACGACAGTGGCGTCGGCGCCGTCCTTGGTGGTCTCGGCGGTCTCGGCATCGGTAGCCTGATCGGCAGTGGCACCGGGCGCGACGTCGCCATGGTTGCCGGCGCACTCGCCGGTGCGGTGGGCGGTAACTATGCAGAGAAGAAAAAGTACGATCAGCCGGTCGCCGCGCAACAGGTCATCGTGCGGGTGAAAAGTGGCGTGCTGGTATCGGTGACCCAGCCGATCAATCCGGCCCTGAGCAAAGGCATGAACGTTTACATCGAAGGCTCGGGAAATAATGCCCGGGTGCTGCCACAGGGTGGGTAGTGGCCTCGCCTTGAGCGGTAAACCCCATAGGCGGAAAATCATGGCTGCAGGTCCGGATTGAACCTGCACCAGCAAGATCGTCACCTTTCATGCGAGCATTATCATGCTGAGTGAATACGTTTCGCCCCAGACTCAAAAGCCGAAGTAGACAAATGCCGTTGCTGCCGCCATGCCCCACGCGACCAATGCCATGACCGTTGAATTTTGCGGTAATCCGGATTCGCTCAATCGCTGCAAACCGGGCTTCGCAACACCGACCTGTACGTAATAACCATGCCTGATTGCCTGGTAGGTATACCGCAGGCCAACCAACAGAAACAGAGTGATCAGGCCAAGGGCAAGCCCACGCCTGATAGCCGGTTTAGCCAAGGTTGCAAGGTGATCCTGTTCACAGGCAACACTGTTGAGTTGCACAACGGTAATTCGCTGATAGTCGGTCGAAGAGCGCTTTTGCCCCATCTGGATCGCCGCCTGTTGCTCCAGATCCAGCATCTGATACTTCCAGAGTGTTGACGATCCTTTTCGGCAAAAGGTAAACGCAGCAGGACTTGAGACGGAGATAATACAAGCGTCGTTGATATCCAGTTTTTCCAGCGTTTCCATGGCTGACCTGGTGAAGTCCAGGTCGAAGACCGAAGCGGCCCCGGTAGCAGATGCCGCGGCCGAAACCAGTAGGCTGCTCAAGATGCAGATGGCAGAAATGTTCACGACCTGGTGTCCCCTTTTCCATTTTTTGATTTCGCAGCTCAATTCCAGCCTGCTTTGTTGAGCTCCAGTACGCTGCTGGCACCCCGATTACCGATGGGTCATTGAGTGGAAGGAAAAAGGGAGGGCATCCATTGCCCTCCCCTCCGTGGTCCACGCTCCCTGCGACAGTACTGGCCAGGACCTCAAGTGGCCAGGATGAAGTCCGTTTGATCAACGGCCGCGCTGTTGACACCGACAAGCTGAATGGTGTCAGCCCCGATCCCTACCATCGTGTCTGCCCCGTTGGCCGTGATGGTCACGTTGGCAGCGAACGTCGCGCTGGTGATCCCGAACTCCGCGATGTTGA